>NZ_JAUSZH010000001.1:1747916-2097500 GCF_030817355.1 Streptomyces sp. V1I1
CCATCGCCGAGGGCGGGCTGGACCGGGCCGCGCAGGAGGAGCTGGACTTCTTCCACTGGTGCCCGTCGCCACGCGAGTGGTGGCGGCTGGCGCACACGCCCGAGGGTGAACTGGTCGGCATCCAGGTCCCGGCGCACAATCCGTCAGGCCCGTGCGTCGGCTTCATCGGCGTCGTACCGGAGCAGCGCGGCAACGGCTATGCGTACGACCTGCTCGTGGAGTGCACCAACTTCCTGGCGGAGCAGGGCGCTGAGTTCATCGCGGGCGCAACCGATCAGGGCAACTTCCCGATGGCCGCGAACTTCGCCAAGGCCGGGCATCCGGTGGTCCAGGAGCGGATCCACTTCCTTCCTGCTTCATAGGTATTGATCACGCGCGGGGGTGTCCGTAGGCTCCGGGCACCCCCGAGCCGATGGCGAGCGGCCCCCCATGGTCATGGACGATCCCCGCACGGAGCCGCAGCATCGCGTGGGCGGCGGCTGGATATCCGCTCTCGTACTGGCCAACCTGGGCCTGTTCATGGCCTTTCTCACCCCGATCCAGATACTGCTCGCCGAGCAGATCGACGCACTCGACCCGTCGGGCAAGGAGATTGCGCTGGGCTGGACGACGGGTGTCGGGGCGCTCGTCGCCGTGGTCGCCAATCCGCTCGCGGGCGCGCTCTCGGACCGTACGGGCGGGCGCTTCGGCCGCCGTCGGCCGTGGATCCTGGGCGGCGCTGTGCTGGGCGCGGTGGGACTCGCCGTCACCGCGGCGCAGACGACGGTCCTCGGGGTCGCGCTCGGCTGGTGCCTGGCACAGCTCGGGCTGAACGCCATGCTTGCCGGGACCAACGCGGTGGTGCCCGACCAGGTGCCGGTGCGTCAGCGGGCCGCGGTCTCCGGCTTCATCGGGATACCGATGACGCTGGGTCTGGTGGTCGGCGCGCTCCTGGTGACCATGGTGGTGACGGGGATCGCGACGGGCTATCTGCTGCTGGCTGTGCTGACGGTGCTCTGCGCACTGCCGTTCGTTCTGTTCGTGCCGGACCCTCAAGTGCCGGTATCCGCACGGGAGTCGGTGCGGCTGAAGGACTTCTGGGTGAGCCCGCGGGCGTATCCGGACTTCGGCTGGGCCTGGCTCACCCGCTTTCTGGTGATGCTCGGCAATGCCATGGGCACGCTCTATCTGCTGTATTTCCTCAAAGAGGCCGTGCGCTACGCGGATCCCGACGAGGGCGTGCTGATCCTGACGCTGCTGTACACAGCGGGCGTGGTGGTGACGGCGATGGCGGGCGGGGTGGTCTCGGACCGGCTGGGGCGGCGCAAGGCGCTGGTGGCAGTCGGTTCGGCGGTGATGGCGGCGGCCTCGCTGCTGCTGACGTTCTGGCACACCTGGCCGGTGGCGATGGGCGCCGCGGCGCTGCTGGGGCTCGGCTTCGGGTTGTACATCGCGGTCGACCAGGCGCTGATCACCCAGGTGCTGCCGCGGGCAGGCGACCGCGCCAAGGATCTGGGCGTCATCAATATCGCCAACTCGGCGCCACAGGTCCTCGGCCCGGCGCTGGCCGCGCCGATCGTGGCGTACGCGGGCGGGTACGCCGGGCTGTATCTGACCTCCACGGTTGTTACGGTCCTCGGCGGGGTGCTGGTGTGGAAGATCCGCTCAGTGCCGTGAACCGTTCAGTGCTGTGACTTCTGGGCTGCGACGGCGTCCCGGTACCAGGCGTACGAGGCCTTCGGTGTGCGCTCAAGCGTCTCGTAGTCGACGTGGACGAGCCCGAAGCGCTGGGACGCGCCCTCGACCCACTCGATGTTGTCGGTGAGCGACCAGGTGAAGTAGCCGCGTACGTCGACTCCCGCGCCGATCGCCTCGTGCAGCGAGCGCAGGTGGGCGTCGAGGAAGGCGATACGACGAGGGTCGTCAAGGCCGTCGTACGAGCAGCCGTTCTCGGTGATGTACAGCGGCGGCAGGCCGTCGCCGAACCGGTCCTTCAGCTGTACGAGCAGCTCACGAAGCCCGTCGGGGACGACCGGCCAGCCGAAGTCGGTGCGCTCGTCACTCGCGATGTCCCGCAGCCCGAAGGGGAGTTCGGCGGGCATGCCGACGCCCGCGAAGTCCCCGAGGGCGTTGTTCGAAGGCGCGCCGACGAGCATCGGGTGGTAGTAGTTCACGCCGTACCAGTCGAGGGGAGCGGAGATGACGGCGAGATCCTCGGCGACCGGTCCCGGCATCAGGGCGGCGAAGTTCTCGTCGGGGTAGCGGCCGGTCAGGATCGGGTCGGCGAACATCCAGTTGGTGATCGTGTCGTACAGCTCCGCTCCGAACCGGTCCTCCTCGCTCGTCCCGGCGGTCCACACGGGCGAGTGGGAGACGGCGATGCCGATGTTCGCCACGCCCGCCGCGCGCAGTGCCTGGACGGCGAGGCCGTGGGCGAGCAGCTGGTGGTGGGCGGCGGGCAGCGCGTCGAAGAGGAGCTGCTTGCCGGGCGCGTGCTCGCCGAGGGCGTAGCCGAGCAGGGTGACCTCGGCCGGCTCGTTGATGGTGATCCACATCGGTACGCGGTCGGCGAGCCGTTCGGCGACCACGGACGCGTACTCGGCGAACCGGGCCGCCGTGTCGCGGTTGAGCCAGCCGCCCGCCTCGTCCAGCGGGAGCGGGGTGTCCCAGTGGTACAGGGTGGGCGCTGGCGTGATGCCGTGGGCGCACAGTTCGTCGACGAGCCGGTCGTAGAAGTCGAGCCCGGCGGCGCTCACCCGGCCGCTGCCGCCGGGGACGACGCGCGGCCAGCTGACCGAGAAGCGGAAGGCGTCCGCGCCGAGCCCGGCGAGCAGGGCGACGTCCTCGCGGTAGCGGGCGTGGAAGCCGGTGCCGCGCGAGGCGTCGGCGCCGTCCTTGATCCGGCCCTGGGCGGCGAAGGCGTCCCATCCGGAGGGGCCCTTGCCGTCGGTGTCGGCGGCCCCCTCGGTCTGGAAGGCGGAGGCGGACGCGCCCCAGAGGAAGCCGGGCGGGAACGCGGGCAGCGGCGGCGGGATCGACATGGTTGGTGACCTTAATGGCCCCAACGTCACCGCCTCTAGACCCCGATCTTGCCAGGATGGGAGTCGGCAGAGACGACGAGGGGACCGCCAGTGCTGTTCGAGGTGTGGGCGCCGCAGGCCGAGGACCGGGTCGCGCTGTGGCTGGAGGGCGAGGAGCGCCCGATGGTGCGCGCCGAGGGGCGTGCGGGCTGGTGGCACGCGGAGGCCGACGCGGGCGACGGCGCGCGGTACGGCTTCGCGCTGGACGGCGGTCCCGTGCTGCCCGATCCGCGCTCGCGGCGCCAGCCGGAAGGACCGGAAGGCCCGAGCGCGGTGGTCGACCAGGGTGCGTACGAGTGGCGGCACGCGTGGGCGGGGCGTGGGCTCGGCGGCGCGGTGCTGTACGAGCTGCACATCGGCACGTACACGCGCGAGGGCACCCTGGACGCGGCGGCCGAACGGCTCGGCGAGCTGGCCGAGTTGGGGATCACGCATATCGAGCTGATGCCGCTGTGCCCCTTCCCCGGGGTGCACGGCTGGGGCTACGAGGGCGTTTCGCTGTGGGCTGTGCACGAGCCGTACGGCGGGCCCGAGGCGCTCAAACGCTTTGTCGACACGGCGCACGGGCACGGCCTCGGGGTGGTGCTGGACGTGGTCCACAACCACCTCGGCCCGTCCGGGAACCTCCTGCCCGCCTTCGGCCCGTACTTCACCGACACCCACCACACGCCGTGGGGTTCGGCAGTCAACCTCGACGCCCCGGGCTCGGACGACGTGCGTGCGTACCTGCTGGGCAGCGCAATGGCCTGGCTGCTCGACTACCGTCTGGACGGCCTGCGTCTGGACGCGGTACACGCCCTCGCCGACACCCGGGCGCTGACCTTCCTGGAGGAGCTCTCGACCGCCGTCGACGCGATCTCCCGCGAGATCGGTCGGCCGCTGTTCCTGATCGCCGAGTCGGATCTGTGCGACCCGCGGACGACGCGGCCGCGCGTGGCGGGCGGCCTCGGTCTGCACGCGCAGTGGAACGACGACTTCCACCACGCCCTGCACACCGTGCTGACCGGCGAATCCCAGGGCTACTACGCCGACTTCGCCGCCGCTCCCCTCGCGGCCCTCGCCAAGACCCTCACCCGCGTCTTCTTCCACGACGGCACGTACTCGTCCTTCCGCGGCCGTACGCACGGCCGCCCGGTCGATGTGACGAGCACCCCCGCACTCCGCTTCCTCGGCTATGCGCAGACGCACGACCAGATCGGCAACCGGGCGCTGGGCGACCGGCTCTCGGCCACCCTCTCCCCCGGGCTGCTGGCGTGCGCGGCCGCGCTGGTGCTGACCGGGCCCTCCACTCCGATGCTGTTCATGGGCGAGGAGTGGGGCGCCCGCACGCCCTGGCAGTTCTTCACCGACCACACCGACCCGGAGCTCGCCGAGGCTGTACGGGCCGGCAGGCGGCGGGAGTTCGCGGCGCACGGCTGGGCGGCCGAGCAGATCCCCGACCCGCAGGATCCGCGGACCAGGGAGCACTCCTGTCTGGACCGGGCCGAGCGGGAGCGGGAGCCGCACGCCCGGCTGCTGGCCTGGCACCGCGAACTGATCGCGCTGCGCCGTACACAGTCCGATCTGGCCGACCCCGATCTGGCCGCGGTGAAGGTGGCGTACGACGAACAGGCGCGCTGGCTGGCCTTCCGGCGCGGCGATCTGCGGGTCGCGGTCAATCTCGCCAAGGATCCGGCCGCGATCCCGCTGGGCGGCGGCGGCCGCGTGCTGGCAGCCTGGGAGCCTGTCGAGGCGCCGGGCGCGGACGGCCTGTTGCACCTGCCGCCGGAGTCCTGTGTCGTCCTGGCAGACGACTGAAACCTTTGCCTTCGAGCGCACTCAAGCTCCTACTGTCGCTGCTATGAGGCAACGGAATCTGGGCAGGACAGGTCTGCGCGTCAGCGAGCTCTGTCTCGGCACGATGAGCTTCGCCGACGACGCGAGCGGACATCGCATCCTCGACGCCTTCATCGAGGCGGGCGGCACCTTCATCGACACCGCCGACATGTACGAGCGCGGCGGCTCGGAGGAGATCCTGGGCCGCTGGCTCAAGGGGCGCAGGCGCGACGACCTGGTCGTCGCGACCAAGGTGTGGGGACGGATGGGCGACGCCCCCAACGACGGCGGGCTGAGCCGCAAGCACATCGTGGCAGCCGTGGAGGCGAGCCTGCGCCGTCTCGGCACGGACTACATCGATCTGTACCAGACGCATGTATGGGATCCGACGACGCCGATCGAGGAGACCCTCGCCACGCTCGACACCCTCGTGAAGGCCGGCAAGGTCCGCTATGTGGGCGCCAGCAATGTGTCCGCCTCCCAGTTGCAGCGCTCCCTCGATATGGCCCGGCACCGTGGGTGGGAGCCCTATGTGTGTCTCCAGCCGCTCTACAACCTGCTGCGCCGCGAGTTGGAGTGGGAGCTGGCGCCTCTGTGCGAGGCCGAGGGCGTCGGCGTCATTCCGTGGAGCCCGCTGTCGGGCGGCTGGCTGACCGGCAAGTACCGGCGCGGCATGGAGTCCGTGCCGGCCGACTCCCGGGAGGCCCGGTTCCAGGAGCGGTCGGGGAACGAGGGCTGGCGCGAGCGGGACACCGAGGACACCTGGCGGGTGCTGGACGCGCTGCACGAGGTGGCCGACGAGGCGGGCCGTACGCCGTCGCAGGTGGCGCTGCGCTGGCTGGCGGAGCGGCCGGCGGTGACCGCGCCCATCATCGGGCCGCGTACGGCCGAGCAGCTGACGGACAATCTGGGCGCGGTCGGCTGGGAGCTGACGGCGGACCAGACCGCGAAGCTGGACGCGGCGAGCGCGCGCCCGTTGCCGTATCCGTACGACATGCTGGCGCGCCACAGCCACCACGACCCGCGCTAGAGCGGGCCATCGGGCCCCGAACGCCCTTCCGGCGACCGGAGCCCCGGGGGCGGAGCCCGGGGCTACTCCACGATCGCCATCTCGCGTGAGGTGGTGTTCAGGCGGCGGCCGCCGTCCTCGGTGACCGTGACGATGTCCTCGATACGGACGCCGAAGCGCCCGGGGAGATAGATCCCCGGCTCCACGGAGAAGCACATCCCGGGCACCAGCGGCCGCCCCTCGCCCTCGATCATGTACGGCGGTTCATGCGTGGTGACGCCGATGCCGTGGCCGGTGCGGTGGATGAACAGGTCACCGTACCCGGCCTCGTCGATGATCTCGCGGGCGGCGCGGTCGATCTCCTGGCAGGCCACGCCCGGCTGCACGGCCTCGACCCCGGCCCGCTGCGCCTCCTGTACGACGTCATGGATGTGCTGCTCGGCGGGGCCCGGCTCACCGACATGGACGGTACGGGAGGTGTCGGAGCCGTAGCCGTGCTTGAGGCCGCCGAAGTCGAGGACGACCATGTCGCCGTGTTCGATGGTGCGGTCACCGGCCTCGTGGTGCGGATTGGCACCGTTCGGGCCGGAGCCGACGACGGTGAAGTCGACCTGGGAGTGGCCGAAGTGCTTGAGCAGCGCGGCGAGATCAGCCGCGACGTCCGTCTCCTTCCGCCCCGAAAAGCGGACCTTGAGGATCTCCTCGTACGCCGCGTCGGCGGCCGCGCCCGCCGCGGCCAGCCGCTCCAGCTCGGCCGCGTCCTTGACCGCCCGTAGCATCGGCAACGCTTCGGTGAGCGATACGTACGAAGTCCCCGGCAGCTCCCTCTGCAGGCCGAGCAGATGCATCGCCCAGGCGTTGTCGCTGATGCCGAAGCGACCGTCCACATCGAGCAGGGGAGCGGTGACGCCGTACGGATCCTTGCCGTCGGTCCAGTCCCGCAGGGTCAGCGCGGCCGCGCCGGGGGCCCGCTCGGCGTCCGGGGCCTCCAGGGTGGGGACGACGAGGACCGGGTCCTGGCCCGCGGCAAGGACGAGGAGGGTCAGCCGCTCGGTGATCGCGGGCCGGTAGCCGGTGAGGTACGTGAGGTCGGGGCCGGGCGCGACCAGCACTCCGGCGAGCCCCGCGTCGGCTGCGGAGTCGGCGGCGCGGACCATCCGGGCCTGGTAGTCGGCGGCGGTGAAGGGCGCGGGCGTCGTGGACATGGGGCCATCCTGCCCGCAGCTCGTGGGGCGCGCGAGCTCAGTCCTGGCCCTTGGCCACCAGCCGCTCGAGAAGTTCCTGGAACTCGTCGCCGACCACGATCCGAAGGCCCTCGCCGTCCTCGTCGTGGTCGCTGAGCTGGGTGAGCGTGCCGTCGCGCCACCAGTAGACGTACGGGCTGATGGCGCCGGGGGTGTCGACGTAGCCGGAGGCAGCGAAGGAGGCCATGGCGTTGAGCGCGGGGATCATCCCGGCGTCGTGGATGGCGTGGAAGGCGAGCTGGTGCCGGAAGGGCATGGCCACCAGAGCGCCGTCGGCGGTGAGCTGCTGACCGGTCACCTGCCGTACGACGCTGTCCAGAGCCAGGACCCGGCTCGCGGTGTAGAAGGAGTCGCCGAGGACCACCTCGAAGCGCATGCCTTCGCCGTCCTTGACGGTCTCGTGCCCCTCGACGGGCAGTCCCCTGAGGTTGTAGAGCGCCTGGTCCCGCAGGTACTGAAGGTCGCCGAGGGGTTCCAGGGCCTCGTCGGTGAGCATCATGACGCTCTCCGGGAGGTCGAGCGCGATGATCTCGTACAGGCCGGGGGCGAGGGCGCGAGCGTAGCCGAAGTTCTCCGGGTTGAAGCCGTCGCGGCCGACGACGCGGGGGTAGAGCTGGGCGCGGATCTGCTCAGTCGGGAGAGTGTCGAGCGCGGAGGGGGCGTCCATGGTGCGCAGCACCATCCCGACGTGCTGGCGGACGAGTTCGGGCCAGGCGCGCGGCCCGCGTTCGTCGTTGTGGCAGACGGCGGCGAGGTTGGCGAGGCCGAACTGGCGGCCCGCGCTGTCGGTCACCACGTCCGCGTAGACGGTCACCTCCAGGCCCGATTCGGCGAAGGCTTCCCGCACCTGGGCGCGGAAGCGTGTGCCCTCGTCGGCCGAGAAGAAGGAGAACTCGGGGTCCCGGGGTGCATCGCGTCCGTCACGCTTCGGCCCTCGCCGGAACAACCCCACGTCAACCGCCTTCGCTCGTCCGCTCGCGTGCAGGGCTTCGAGCGTACCGACCCCGTCCGGCTCCTTCGCCGCGGGCCGGTGCCTGCGGCGGGCCCCGGGGGCTACGGGGACTGTGTGACCACGAAGTCGGCGCGGTTGCGGCCGCGGGCCACCAGGCGGGCGTTGGGCTCGTCGGAGTCGTGGACCCAGCGCTCGGCGTAATGCCGCTGCTTGCCGAACCGCACATGCCGGTCGACCAGGCGGCGTACGCGCACGGCGTCGTCGATCTCCAGGTACCAGACCTCGTCGAGAAGGGGCCGGACCTGCGCCCAGGGGCCTTCGTCGTGGAGGAGGTAATTGCCCTCGGTGACGATGAGCGGGACGTCGGGGGCGACGGGAATGCTGCCGGCGACCGGCTCCTCCAGAGCGCGGTCGAAGGCGGGCGCGTAGACCGTGGCGTCCGGGGCGGGGGCACGCAGCCGGGCGAGCAGGGCGGCGTACCCGGCGGCATCGAAGGTGTCGGGGGCACCCTTGCGGCCGGCGCGGCCGAGGCGTTCGAGCTCGGCCTGGGCGAGGTGGAAGCCGTCCATGGGGACGAGGACAGCGAGCCCGTCGAGGGCGTCGACGAGATGGGCGGCGAGGCTCGACTTCCCGGCGCCCGGGGCTCCCGCGATGCCGAGGACGAGGCGGCGACCGGGGACGGCGAGGGCGCGGGCGCGGTACAGGACGTGCGGTGGGTACTGCGGCGGAGGTGGCGCATGCATGCTGCGCATTGTTCCATCGCGTTGATCGATCTTCGTCATACGTATAACGTGGAGCGCATGTCCTACATCGCCCTGGTCACCCTCGTCGTCCGCGACTACGACGAGGCCATCGCCTTCTACACCGACGCGCTCGGCTTCGAGCTGGTCGAGGACACCGACCGCGGAGACGGCAGCCGCTGGGTGGTGGTCCGCCCGCGCGGGTCGGGCGGCGGCACCGCGCTGCTGCTGGCCCGCGCCAAGGGGGAGGTCCAGCGCGCGAGCGTGGGCGCGCAGACGGGTGGCCGGGTCGGCTTCTTCCTGCACACCGAGGATTTCGCGGCCGACCACGCGAGGATGACGGCGGCCGGCGTGCGCTTCCTGGAGGAGCCGCGGCACGAGGCGTACGGCTCGGTCGCGGTCTTCGAGGATCTGTACGGCAACCGCTGGGACCTGCTGCAGCCCAAGTAGTCAGCCGGGGAGATCGAGCTCCGCGCGAACGGTCTTCCCGAGCCCTCCGCGCTCCAGGACCTCCCACCGGCAGGCGAGCGCCTCGACGAGGAGGAGGCCGCGGCCGGATTCGGCCAGGGCCGGTGGCCGCGGTACGCCTCCCGGGTGGGGCGGTCGCTGCTCGGTACGGGTGTCGGAGACCTCGATACGGAGTGTGTCCGCGCTCAAGGTGAGCGTCAGCTCGAAGTCCCGGCCGGGTACGCGCCCGTGGGTCACCGCGTTCGCGGCGAGCTCCGCGACGAGCACGGCGGCGGTGTCGGACGGCTCGGAGTCGTACGGGATGCCCCAGGCGTGCAGCTGGTGGAGGGCGAGGTGGCGGGCGCACCGGGCACCGCGTCGGGTGGCGCTGAAGCGCTGGGTGAACACACGTACGGTGAGGGGCTGTTGGGGAGTGGGTGCGTGCATGCGACCACGGTGGCGGCTGGGAGCCGCGTTCCCCCAGATCAGGAACCCGTACGCCGAGTCAGCGTACGGGTACCCACAGTGGACAGTACGGGTAACTGACCGTGACCATGGGTGAGTTGCGGGGTTGCTCAGCGCAGGCACGTGGGAGGTGGCCGTAGATGACGGAGACGGCGGGCGCACCGGGCGGTTCGGGCGGGGAGCCGGAGGTATCGGACAGCCTGAAGGCGTTCGGGGAGGTGGTCAAGGCCTTCCGGAGGCGGGCGAGGCTGACACAGGAGGAGTTCGCGCCGAGGGTGCGGTACTCGCTGCCGACGGTGGCGTCGATCGAGCAGGGCCGCCGCTTCCCGCCGGCGGATTTCGTCGACCGGGCGGAGGAGGTGCTGGACGCGTTCGGCACGCTGAAAGGCGCGGCACGGCATCTGTCGCGGCGGCCGGGGCTGGCGAGCTGGTTCCGGCAGTGGGCGAGTCTGGAGGCGGAGGCGGTCAGTCTCTACACATACGAATGCCGGTTGATTCCGGGCCTGTTGCAGACGGAGGCGTACGCGCGGACGCTGTTCGCCGACCGGCTGCCACCGCTGGGCGACGAGCAGATCGATACTCGGCTCAGCGCGCGTGCGGATCGACAGCGGTTGCTAAGGGAGCGCCCGAACACCGCGTACAGCTTCATCTTCGAAGAGCATCTGCTGCTGCGGCGGTTGGGCGGGGCTCAGGTCACGCGGGAACTCATCGACCACATCCTCGGGCTCGCCGAGCTCCGCAACATCGAGCTACAGATCATGCCGCTGGTGCGGGAGAGTCACGCGGGGACGGACGGCCCCATGCGGCTGCTGGAGACCTCGGACAACAAGTGGCTCGGCTACTGCGAGGGGCAGGAGAGCGGGCAGTTCATCTCCGACCCGAAAGTGGTCAGCATGCTCCAGATGCGGTATGCCAGGATGCGGTCACAGGCTCTTACCCTGGAAGACTCCGTGAGCCTGTTGCGGCAGATGCGAGGAGCAGCATGAGCACCACAGAACTGGCCTGGTTCAAGAGCAGCTACAGCGGCAGCTCCGGTGACGACTGCGTCGAAGTCGCGCTCTCCTGGCACAAGTCCAGCTACAGCGGCAGCTCCGGCGACTCCTGCGTCGAGATCGCCACCTGCCCCACCACCGTCCACGTCCGCGACTCCAAGGACACCGAGGGCCCCCAACTCGCCCTCGCCCCCGCCTCCTGGACCAGCTTCGTCACCTACGCCGCCGAAGCCCGGGGCTGACGCGGCTCAGACGCGCGCTACTCACCGGGCACCTTCGCTCAGGTCAGCCGGAAGACCGGGCCGCGGGGCGTGAACGGAAGGGAGCCGCCCTGCGGGATCAGGAAGGCGTGCTCGCGCCGGATCCGCAGGGGGTCGCACCAGCCGTCGGTGATCACAAGCACTGGGGCGGCGGGCGGGAAGTCACCGGCCCGCTGCAACAGGTCGATCCCGGGCTGCAGTACGGTCCCGCCGCGCCCGCGGACCCGCACCCGTCCCGGCCGCACGGTGGCGAGCCCCAGCAGCAGTTCGGGTATCTGGGCGGGAGTGACGGTGACGGCAGCCTGCACGCGGTGGTGTTCCTTCGGCGAACTCGGAGAAGAAGATCGGGCCCGCCCAGTGTGGGCGGGCCCGATGGTCCCTCGCAGCCGATTTTCCGTCCGCGGGATCAGCCCTCGTCCGGGCTGAGCCGCAGCGAGATGCTGTTGATGCAGTACCGCTGGTCGGTCGGGGTCGGATAGCCCTCGCCCTCGAAGACGTGGCCCAGATGCGACCCGCACCTCGCGCACCGCACCTCCGTGCGCGACATCCCGTGCGAGCGGTCCTCGATCAGCTCGACCGCGTCCGTGTCCTTCGGGTCGTAGAAGCTCGGCCAGCCGCAGTGCGACTCGAACTTCGTGTCCGAGCGGAAGAGCTCGGCGCCGCATGCCCGGCAGGAGTAGACGCCCGTCGTCTTGGTGTCGGTGTACTCACCGACGAAGGCGGGCTCCGTGCCGGCCTTCCGCAGGACCTGGTATTCCGCGGGGGACAGCTCCGCGCGCCACTGCTCGTCCGGCTTTTCGATGTCGTACGACATGAGAACGGCTCCCTTGGGTCTATCGGCCGGCCAGGCGGGCCAGGATGTCCGGACCGAGGTCCGTGACGTCGCCCGCGCCCATGGTGAGAACCAGATCACCGGGCTTCGCCATTCCCGCGACCACCTCGGGCACGGTCGCCTTGTCGTGGACGGCCGTCACGTCCGCGCCCGCCGTGCGGGCCGCGTCGATGATCAGGGTGCTGGTGATGCCCGGGATCGGGTCCTCGCGGGCCGGGTAGATGTCGAGGACCACCGAGGCGTCCGCCAGCGCGAGCGCCTGGCCCATCTCCGTGCCCAGTTCCTGCGTACGGGAGAAGAGGTGCGGCTGGAAGACGACCAGCAGCCGGGCGTCCGCCGCCGCGCCGCGCATGGCCTCGAGGTCGGCGGTCATCTCGGTGGGGTGGTGCGCGTACGAGTCGATGACCTGGACGCCCGCGGCCTCGCCCTTGAGCTGGAGGCGGCGCTTGACGCCGGTGTACTTGCCGATGGCCGATGCGAGGTTGTGCGCCGGGATGCCGAGGGCGACGCCGGCGGCGAGTGCGGCCACGGCGTTGTGCGCGTAGTGGCGGCCGGGAACCGAGACCGTGAAGGTGAGGAACTTGCCGTCCAGCAGGACCGTGACCTCGCTGGTCAGGCCGCGCGGGGTGACCTTGTGGACGCGGACGTCCGCGGACTCTGCCTCGCCATACGTGACGACCTTCAGCGTGGACAGGTCGCGGATGCGGGAGGTGAGCTCGACGGCGCCGGGCTGGTCGGCGGTGATCACCAGCGTGCCGCCCGGGACGACCTTGCCGACGAACGTCTCGAAGGAGTCGTAGATCTCGTCCATCGAGGCGTAGTTGGCGTGGTGGTCGAGCTCCACATTGAGGACGATCGCGACCTCGGGGTCGTACTTCTGGAAGCTGCGGTCGCTCTCGTCGGCCTCGGCGACGAAGATGTCGCCCTCGCCGTGGCGGGCGTTCGTCCCCGGTCCGGCCAGGTCGCCGCCGATGGCGTACGCGGGGTCGAGGCCCAGCTCGGTCAGGGCCACGGCCAGCATGGAGGTGGTGGTCGTCTTGCCGTGCGTGCCGGCGACGGCGATCGAGCGCAGGCCCGTCATCAGCGAGGCCAGCGCGTCGGAACGGTGCACGACCGGGACGGACAGCTCGGCGGCGCGTGCCAGCTCCGGGTTGTCGGGGCGGATGGCGCTGGAGACGACCACGCAGGTCGCGTCGTCCGCGAGATGCGAGGCCGCGTGCCCGATGTGGACCGTGGCACCCAGCGCCCGCAGGGCCTCGGCCGTCGCAGACTCCTTGGCGTCGCTGCCCGCGACCTTCGCTCCGCGCTGGGCGAGGATCTTCGCGATGCCCGACATTCCGGCGCCGCCGATGCCGATGAAGTGCGGGCGTTCCATGGCGCTAGGGACGGCGGGTGCCATGCGTGTGTCTCCCCAAGATGTACGAGCAAGATCAGCGAGCAAGATCAGCGAGCGAGGTACACGAGTACGTGCGAGGGTCCAGCCTATTCGCTGTGTGCGAAGAGCTTGAGCACCGGTACGCCGACCTTGTGGCGGGCCCTGGAGGCCCAGTCCCGGTGGAAGAACTCCTCCACATAGTGCGGCGCGGTCAGCACGATCACTTCGTCCGCGCCCGACTCGTCGACGGCGGCCTTCAGCTTGTCCAGCGGATGGTCCTCGACGACCTGGCCCACGGCTTCGCAGCCGGCGGCCCGCAGCGCGGCGAGCGAGTGGTCCAGGGCGCGCTCGGCGGGGGCCTTGGCGTCCTGGCCCTCGGGCTCCTCGCCCTCGCGGACCGCTTCCCTCAGTTCGCCGATCGCCACGTCGTCGATGGCCCGCAGCAGCAGGTCGGCCTGGTCGCCGCGGGGCTGCATCAGCACGACGAACGAGACAGCCTCGGCACCGTGCAGGGTGGTGACGAATTCCACGTCTTCGGAGGTCAGGGGCTTCTCGATCATCAATACGCTTGTGAACACGTTCGGACCCTTCTGCGGAACCATCCTTCCCCGTGCCCGCACGGGGTCTGCGAGACCAATTGTGCCCAGCCGGAGCACCGGCCGAAGCTAACCGGAACGACAAAATCCGCCGATTGTCAGATGTGACGGTAGCGGGTGAAAAGGAACCCCGCCTCTTCCAGCACCGAAGCCAGGGCGAACCTCTCCGGAACGGCCAGCGCCGGGCCGCCCGCGATCCGCTGCGCGCCCCCCGCCGTCAGCATCGGCGACAGGGTCAGGCACAACTCGTCCAGTACCCCGGCCGCCACGAATTGACCCAGCAGCCGCGGCCCGCCCTCGGTGAGCAGCCGCACCAGACCGCGCTGCGCCAGCGCTTGTACCGCTCTGCCCGGCTCCACCCCGGGCCCGTCCCCGGCGATCACCACCTCCGCGCCCGCCTTCTCCGCTGCGCGGATACGGTCCGGGGGCGCCGCGGCCCCCGTCAGCACCAGCGTCGGGACGAGCGGCTCGGCGAACAGCGGGAGCGAGTAGTCGAGGTCGAGCGAGGCGCTGACCACGGCGATCGCGGGCGCGGGGCCCTGGCCGGCCGCGGCCCGCCGCTCCGCGAATGCCTCCCGGGCGCGGGCCGGGCGGTACCCCTCCAGGCGTACCGTTTCCGCGCCCACCACCACCGCATCGGCGAGCCCCCGCAGCGTGCCGAAGATCCGCATGTCGGTGTCGGACGAGATGGGCTGCGAGCGGCCCTCGTGCTGGGCGGCCCCGTCCAGCGAGGAGACCATGTTCGCCCGCAGCCAGGCCCGGCCCGCGGCACCGGCCCCTCCTCCGGCACCGGCACCCGTCCCTCCCCCGGATCCTCCCCCGGACCCTCCCCCGGATCCGGTCCCGTCGGCCGTATACGCGTAGGCCGCGGCCGGATACGCATAGGCCTCGGCCAGCTCGTCCAGGGACCACTCCCGGTCCACGGCGGCTGTCTGGTCGGTCACAGGGAGCAGACGTCGCATGCCGTGCAGTCTGGCACGGCCCTTACAGTTGGGAACTGTGTCGACCAGTGCCATAACCGAAGCGGCCCCGCTGTCCCTGTGCGCCCGCGAGCCGCATGTCCCCGCCGACCGGCTGGTCGCCGAGATGGTGCCGCCGCCGCGCTTCGACTCGGTGCGCTTCGATACGTATGTCCCCGACCCGAACCAGCCGAGCCAGAGCGAGGCGGTCACGGTCCTCGGCTCGTTCGCGGCGGGCCTCGGCGGGGCGCACGCGAGCGGCTCCGGCCGGCGCAGGTGGTTCGCCAGGAAGCCCGCGGCGCCCACCGGACCGCGCGGCGTCTACCTCGACGGCGGCTACGGGCGTCGGCAAGACGCATCTGCTCGCCTCTCTGTGGCACGCCACCCCGGCCGACCCGTCGCTGAAGGCCTTCGGCACCTTCGTGGAGCTGACGAACCTCGTCGGCGCGCTCGGCTTCCAGCAGACCGTGCAGACCCTGAGCGGGCACCGGCTGCTCTGCATCGACGAGTTCGAGCTGGACGACCCGGGCGACACCGTCCTCGTCTCGACGCTGCTCGGCAAGCTGGTCGACGCCGGCGTCGCACTGGCGGCCACCTCGAACACGCTGCCCGGCAAGCTCGGCGAGGGCCGGTTCGCCGCCGCCGACTTCCTCCGCGAGATCCAGGGGCTCTCCGCGCGCTTCCACCCGCTGCGCATCGACGGCGAGGACTACCGCCACCGCGGGCTGCCCGAGGCCCCTCCCCCGTACTCCGAGGAACAGGTCGCCAAGACCGCGTACGCGACCGACGGCGCCTCCCTCGACGACTTCCCGCATCTGCTGGAGCACCTCGCGAAGGTGCACCCGAGCCGGTACGGGGCGCTCACCGACGGTCTGCGCGCCGTCTGCCTCACCGATGTGCAGCCCATTGCGGACCAGTCGACGGCGCTGCGGCTGGTCGTGCTCGCCGACCGGCTGTACGACCGCGAGGTTCCGGTGCTCGCCTCCGGCATGCCCTTCGACCGACTGTTCAGCGAAGAAATGCTGAACGGCGGTTACCGCAAGAAGTACTTCCGGGCGATCTCCCGCCTCACCGCGCTGGCTCGGGACGCGAAGGGCCTGGTGTCCCAGTAGGTTGGGGCTGGTTGGTACCAATCCATCTGAAGGGACCCAATCATGGCCACCACGCGTCAGGCGCACACCGTCTGGGAGGGCAACCTGCTCGAGGGCAAGGGGGTTGTGACCCTCGACTCCTCCGGCATTGGCGAGTACCCGGTCTCCTGGCCGTCGCGTGCCGAGCAGGCGAACGGCAAGACCAGCCCGGAAGAGCTGATCGCCGCCGCTCATTCCAGCTGCTTCTCCATGGCTCTCTCGCACGGACTCGCCCAGGCCGGCAACCCGCCGACCAAGCTGAACACCCAGGCCGAAGTGACCTTCCAGCCGGGCACGGGCATCACCGGCATCCACCTCACCGTGCAGGGCGAGGTCCCCGGTCTTGACGAGGCCGGCTTCGTCAAGGCGGCCGAGGACGCGAAGGCGAACTGCCCCGTCAGCCAGGCCCTTACGGGTACGAGCATCACGCTCACCGCCAAGCTGAGCTGACCCGGTCGCACCACGAGGCACAGTGGCCCGCACGGTTCACGAGTAACCAATTCGGTGATACACACGTGCGGGTCACATCTCCTGTCCTTCCCCCCAGCCTTCGGCATGGGGGTACCCCCACAGGGAGTTGCCTCATGTCCACAACACGCCGTCAGGTCCTGGCCCGCACCGGTGCGTTGAGCGCCGGGATCGCCTTCACCGGCGCCTTCTCCGAACTCTTCGCCGGCACCGCCGCCGCCCGCGGGCACAGCGGGTACGGCCCGCTCGTCCCCGACCCCGCGGGACTGCTCGATCTGCCGAAGGGTTTTCGCTACCGGGTCCTCTCCCGGGAGGGCGAGCCGCTGCGCTCCGGCGAAGGCCGGGTTCCCAGCAACCATGACGGCATGGGGGCCTTCGCGGGCCGCCGCGGCCGCGTCCATCTCGTCCGCAACCACGAGAACCGCGTCTCCGCCGCGATCGGCGTCCCCACGGTCGAGGGCCTCACCTACGACCCGATGGGCAAGGGCGGCTGCACGGCGCTGGAGCTGGACGGCCGGGGCAATGTCCTGTCCGAGCGGGTAGCCATCGCCGGCACCGCCGTCAACTGCGCCGGCGGGCCCACTCCGTGGGGCACCTGGCTCACCTGCGAGGAGACCGAGGACAGGGCCGGCACCAACGGTTACACCAAGGACCACGGCTTCATATTCGAGGTCGACGGCGCCGATCCGCGCCGTACCGGAGCCGTGCCGCTCACCGCGATGGGCCGCTTCCAGCACGAGGCGATCGCCGTCGATCCGCACAGCGGGATCGTGTACGAGACGGAGGACGCCTTCGAGCGGCCCTTCGGGCTCTTCTACCGCTTCCTGCCCTGCAAGCCGCTCGGCGGTACGGGCTCGCTGCGCGCGGGCGGGACGCTGGAGGCGATGCGGGTGCCGGGCGTGCCCGACCTGTCCGCCATCCAGGAGCCGGGCGCGTGCTTCGACCGGATCGAGTGGGCGCCCGTACCGGACAGCCAGGCGAAGCAGACGCCCATCAGGCTGCAGGACTTCGGCCCGAAGGGCATCACCCACGCCCAGAAGCTGGAGGGCTGCTACTGGGGCGGGAGTTCGGTGTACTTCGTCTCCAGCTTCGCGCACAGCGCTGAGGGCTCGGCGGCCGACCACTTCGGGCAGGTGTGGAAGTACGAGCCGCACCGGCGCCGGCTCACGCTGGTGATCGTCTTCGGGCCGAGTACGGACATCCAGCTGCCCGGCGAGTCCCCCGACAACATCTGCCTCGCGTCCGGCGGCGGGCTGATGGTGTGCGAGGACGGCGGCGGTGCGCAGCATGTGTACGGACTGACCAAGCGCGGCGAGGTCTATCCGATGGCGCGGGGGCGGCAGAACATCGGCACGCCCGAGGCCCCGGAGTGGGGCGAGTTCGCGGGAGTCACCTTCTCGCCGGACGGGGAGACGATGTACGTCAACTGCTATGCGCCCGGCACGACGTTCGCGGTGACCGGCCCCTGGCGCTGATACACGCGCGTAACGCGATCGCCGCGCTCAGCAAAGCTGCCGGGGCCGGTCGTCGGCGCGGCGGTGCTCGTGCTGTTCGCCACTGTCACGATGGTCGGGATCAATACGCTGCGCCGGGTCGACCTCAGCAACGGCCACGACCTGACCATCGCGTCGGTCTCGCTGGGCGTTGGCCTGCTGCCGGAGGTCACCACGTTCGGGGGAGCAGCTGTTCCGCAGGACGACTTCGACGTGGCGGAACACCGGAAGCGGCTGCCGCAGGACTGACCTGCGGGCAGCCGCCCGGATTCGCCCGCGGGTCTGCCCCGCGCGCCGTCTGACTACTCGATGACGAGCTCGACCGGCAGGTTGCCGCGAGTGGCCTTGGAGTAGGGGCAGTAGGCGTGGGTCTTCTCCAGGAGTTCGCGGCCCGCCTCGCCCTGGAGGTGGTCGGGCAGCTCGACGCGCATGACCACGGAGAGGGCGAAGCCGCCGTCGGTGTCCTTGCCGATGCTGACCTCGGCGGTCACCGAGGCGTCCTTGACGTCGATCTTCTCCATGCGGCCGATGGCACCCATCGCGCTGGCGAAACAGGCGGCGTAACCGGCGGCGAAGAGCTGCTCGGGGTTGGTCCCCTGGCCGTTGCCGCCGAGGGCCTTGGGGTGGGCGAGCGGCAGGTCGACGTGACCGTCGGAGCTGACGGCACGGCCTTCGCGGCCGTTGGCGGTGGCGACAGCGGTGTAGAGCGCGTCCATGAGTTGCATCCCTCTTCGTCCGTGGGGGAACCGTTAACCACTATAGTGACACACAATTTAGTTGCGTACAACTAAGTGGCGTACGAGTGACGACCGGGTATGCTGTCTCCATGGAGAAGACGACGTTGACGACCGTGCCGGACGAGGACTTCCTGCGCCTCGACAACCAGATCTGCTTCTCGCTGCACGCCGCGTCCCGCGCCTTCAACGGCGTCTACCGGACCGCGCTGAAGGATCTGAACCTCACTTATCCGCAGTACCTGGTAATGCTGGTGCTCTGGGAGCACGGCGAGCTGCCGGTGAAGCGGATCGGCGAGCATCTGCGGCTGGACTCGGGCACCCTGTCACCGCTGCTCAAGCGCCTGGAGGCGGCGGGTTACGTGGAGCGCAGGCGCAGCCCGGAGGACGAGCGCTCGGTCACCGCCCGCCCCACGGCCGAGGGTGCCGCGCTCCGCGAGCGGGCGCTGGACGTGCCGCGCCGGATCGCGGTGGCCACCGGGATGCCCCTGGAGCACATCCGCGAGCTGCGCGCCGATCTCAATGCGCTCACCGCGAGGCTGGACACCGCCGACCCGGACGCGGCCGGCTGCGCGGCGGCCGACGACTGAGGTCCGGGTCGCTCATGGCTGGGCGATGTACGGCCCCGGGCATCCGCCGACACCCGGGGCCGTTACTTGGAGGCGTCAGCCGCTCTGGCCGAGGCCGTCGTGCGCGCCGCCACCGTCGTCGGCCGCGCCGCCGTCACCCGCAGCGCCGCCGTCGTCCTGAGCACCGGGGTCGGCCGTCGCGCCGCCGTCACCCGCAGCGCCGCCGTCCGCAGCCGCGCCGCCGTCGTCCTGAGCGCCGGGGTCTTCCGTCGCGCCACCGTTCGCCGCGCCACCGTTGTCCTCAGCGCCGCCGTTCGCCGCGCCACCGTTGTCCTCAGCGCCACCGTTGTCCTCAGCGCCACCGTTGTCCTCAGCGCCGCCGTCACCCGCACCGCCGTTGTCCTCAGCGCCGCCGTCCTCAGCGCCGCCGTTGTCCTCAGCGCCGCCGTTGTCCTCAGCGCCGCCGTCACCCGCACCGCCGTTGTCCTCAGCGCCGCCGTCACCCGCACCGCCGTCGCCGATCTGAGCGCCGACCGCTGCCAGGGCCGTCGTCACGGGCTGGAAGAACGTCTCGCCACCCGCGGTGCAGTCTCCGCTGCCGCCCGAGGTGAGGCCGATCGCGCTACCCTCCTGGGTGAACAGCGAACCGCCGCTGTCGCCCGGCTCCGCGCAGACATCGGTCTGGATGAGCCCGGTGACCGTGCCCTCCGGGTAGTTCACGGTGGCGTCGAGGCCGGTGACCGCGCCGTCCTTCAGCCCGGTGGTGCTTCCCATACGGAACACCTCCTGGCCGACTGCGGCGTCGGCCGCCTCCGTGATCGACACGGTCTGTCCGTTGCCCAGGTCGACCGTGCTCGCGGCTTGCGTCGCCGGGTCGTCGTACGTGACGAGCGCGAAGTCACCGTCGCCGGGGAACGTCGCCGCCTGGACAGTGCCGATGGGCTCGCCGTTCGCCTCCTCCGACCACTGCTCGGCGGCGACACCGCAGTGGCCCGCGGTCAGGAAGCCGGGGCTGCCGTCCTGAGTGGTGACATTGAAGCCGAGCGAGCAGCGCGCGCCGCCGCCGAAGATGGCGTCGCCGCCCTCCACGAAGGGCTTGAACTCGCCTGAGGACTTCTGGATCCGGGCCATGCCCGAGCCCAGGGACTTCACGGCCGATTCGATTCTGTCCCACCGCTCGCCCGACACCGTGCGGTCCGCCGTGACGAGGATCTGGTTGGTCTTCGGGTCGACGGACCACGCCGTTCCCGGGATGGTGGCCTTCTCGGCCAAGGTGCTCGCGGCGGACTTCAGTTCGCCCGCGCTGTTCTCGACACTCCGCGCCACGGCGCCGGCCTTTTTGACCTCGACGATGACGTTGTTGTTGTTGCCCACCACGTTGACGACGACCTGCTGCTTCTCGGCGTCGTAGTACGCCCCGCCGTAGGCCTCGCCCAGCTTCTCGCCGAGCTTCGAGACGAGATCCGCCGCCGATGCGGCGCTCATCGTCCTGGGGGCCGACCGTGCCTCGGAGTCGGATTCCGACTGCGAAGCGTTGGCGTGGGGCAGCAGGATGGCCGCTGCGGCGATTCCCACCGCCCCAGCTCCCGCCAGAATGGCCTTCCGCTTGGGTATTCGCCTGTGACTCAACTCGTCGCCTCCTGTAGGGGGGTACGGAGTCCGGTTGCCGACGGAAACCGGGGGACGCGTCCGACCGTTGATACGGATGGGGCGGGAGTTGTACTCATCCACGGTGCTGGACAAGTTTTCTGACGGCCTGTTACCGAGGGCGACATGCGCTCAATCGGATAGCTTGCGCCAGTGACGACTTTCGTACGAAGACTTATGGCCGTGGCCGTTATGGGCACCATGCTCGTCGGCTGCGACAGCGGTTCCGAGAAGGCCTCCCCCACCTCCCCCAGCAGGACGACCGCGGCCGTCTCACCCCAGCCCGGGAAATCACCCCAGCCCGGAAAGCCGGTCGACAAGGTCGAAAAGAAGGCTCCCAACGGCCTGACGCCCGTATTCGAGCGCGCGCCCAAAGCGGCATCCAAAACTGTCGCGCTCACCTTCGACGCCGACATGACGGCCGATCAGGGGCCGCGGGCCGCCCGCGGGGAGCGATTCGACAACCCCGCCCTGATCGCCTCGCTGCGGAAGCTGAACGTACCGTCGACGGTCTTCATGACGGGCCGCTGGGCCGAGGAGTACCCCGACCAGGCGAAGTCGATCGGCAGCGACCCGCTCTTCGAGGTCGCGAATCACTCGTACAGCCACTACGCCTTCAAGTCCCCCTGCTACGGCCTGCCGGTGGTCGACAAGAACGACATGCGGGCCGACGTGGACCGGGCCTTCGCCGCGTTCAAGAAGGCCGGGGTGCGCAATGTGGTGCCGTACTTCCGCTTCCCCGGCGGCTGTTACAACGACGCGGCCCTGCGCGCCATCGCCCCGGCGAAGGTGACCGCGGTCCAGTGGGACGTCGTCAGCGGCGACGCCTTCGCCACGAACGCCGACGCGGTCGCCGAGCAGGTGCTCGCGGGCGTGCGGCCGGGATCCCTGGTGGTCATGCACTGCACGCGCAGCGCGGCTCCTGTCACCGAGCAGGCGGTCCGGAGGATCGTCCCCGAGCTGCGCGGGCGCGGGTACCACTTTGTGAAGGTCTCCGACCTCATGCGCCGCTAGCCGGAGGGGTCAGCCCGTCAGCCCGAACACGCCGTCCGCTGGGCCTCCTGCCATTCGCATACGGGGCAGAGCGTCACACCCTTGACCGACTCCGGATACTCCGTCGGCTTCCGGCACAGCACGCAGTCGGCAAACGGCGGGCCGCCGGCCGCGGTGGGCGCGCGGTCCGGGGCCTCGCAGTACGACTCGTCCATGCGTACGAGGCTAGCTGGCCGACGCCTTCTGGGGGGTGAGCTCGCTGGGCCGTACGATCACGAATCCTTCGCCCTGGAGCATCAGCTGAACGGCCTCGCCCGAGCCGCCGCGGATCATCGAGCCCACGGACTGCGAGCGGTGCAGGGAGGTTTGCAGCTGGGCGCTCCAGCCGACGACCGCGTCCGTGTCAACGTACACCGGCTGCGCGCCGGTGACGGGTATCACGATGGGGTTGCCCTCGCAGATGACGGCGAGCTTTCCGTAGCCGGTGAAGAGGCTGTTGAAGAGCCCGCCGCCGGTCATGCCGGCGCCCTTCACCGTCTTGATCTCGTACGAGAGGGTGGCGTCGAAACACAGGACGTTGCGGCCGTTGATGGTGAGCGCGTCGCCCTGGTCGATGTCGACGATGAAACAGTTGGCGGCCTCGTGCGCGAACCATGCCTCGCCCTGGCCGCGCACCGCCATCAGCGCCAGGCCCTCACCGGTGACGGCGCGCTTGAGCATGCCGCCTATGCCCTGGCCCTTGCGCTCGAACTGGAGATTGCCGCGGAAGGCGATCATCGATCCCTGTCGCGCGTGCATCTCGCCGTTGACGGCGTACTTGATCGACTTGGCGTTCTGCAGGGTCATGCCGGGCGCGGTGGCCGGCTGCGCCATGTTCTCGGAAGCGAAGAGATCACTTTTCATGGTGTGCATCGTGTCCCGGAGGCACCCGTTCCGCCAACAGCCCCGACCGGTCGGAACAGCAGCGGCTGGCAGACTTGCCGGTGTGAGCAGCGAAGAAACCCGCCCCGCCAGTCCCGTCGCCAGTCCCGCCGACAGCCCCTTCCGGCACGAGAGCACCGCACGCGACGAAGCCCCGCAGTTCGTGCTTCCTCTGGTGGTGCGCATCGAGAAGGCCGAACCCCCGTCCCGTACCGACGCGCTGGAGACCGCGGCTCGGGCCGTGCTCGACATCCTGAGCGACGAGCGGTCGGTGGGCGACGGAGAGTGGGCGCAGTCGATGCGGGACTGGCAGGACGCCCGGATCCGCAAGGTGGTGCGGCGGGCGCGCGGCGCGGAGTGGCGCAAGGCCGGGGCGCTGCCGGGCATCACGGTGACGGGCGGGACCGCCGAGGTACGGGTCTTTCCGCCCGTACCTCTGGACGGCTGGCCCAAGGAGCTGGCCAAGCTCCAAGTCTCGGGCACGGATCTGGACGACCCCGAGCCTCCCGCCGCGCCCGACCTCGCGGGCCCGGTGCTGTGGCTGAGCCCGGATGTCGGCATGTCGGCGGGCAAGGCGATGGCGCAGGCCGGACACGGTGCCCAACTGGCCTGGTGGGAGCTGTCGGAGGCGGACCGCAAGGCGTGGCGCGAGGCCGGTTTTCCGCTCTCCGTGCGCACCGCGGATCCGGCGCGCTGGCGAAAACTCACGGTCAGCGGCTTGCCGGTGGTGCGGGACGCCGGCTTCACGGAGATCGCTCCGGGGTCGTGCACGGTGGTCGCGGATCATCCCTCGCTGCGCGGCTGAACACAGCGGGCCCGCCGTACGTACCTCTCAATACCGCCAAGTAGGTTGAGCGCTGATTTGCTCGGCGGTTGATTGCCGAGAGACTCATCGGTTCAGGAGGCACTGTGTTGCGGCGCATCAACGGGACGGCTCTCATCATCGCGGCTCTGGTCGCCACGGTAGGCGCGCTCGCGTTCCCCGTGTGGTCGTACGCGGACCGTTCCGGCACGGGTCCGGACAATCTCAACGCCTCGAGCGTGGCGACGCAGTGGGGACCGCTGTCCGCAACGGACCGCGACTTTCTGGTGAAGGTCCGGCTGGCCGGGCTCTGGGAGCTGCCCGCGGGACAGCAGGCGATCGAGCGCGCGCCCACGAAGGCGATCAAGGACGCGGGCGACCATCTCGTCGTCGGGCACACCGATCTGGACAAGCGGGCGCGCGATGTGGCCGCCAAGCTGGGCGTCGAGCTGCCGAACCAGCCGACGGAGCAGCAGCAGGCATGGCTGCGGGAGCTGTCGGCGGCGAGCGGCCAGGACTACGAGAGGAAGTTCGCGAACCTGCTGCGCAATGCGCACGGCAAGGTCTTCTCGCTGGTCGCCCAGGTCCGGCACACCACCAGGAACACGCTGATACGCCAGCTGGCGACGGACGCGAACCAGACGGTGCTCGACCACATCACCATGCTGGAGTCGACCGGGATGGTCGACTTCGACTCCATCGCGAACGAAGCCGCGGGCGGGGCGACGGCCAGCCCGACCGGTCCGCCGCCGCCGAACGGCAACCTGCCGCCGCAGCCGGCGCCGGCGTCGCCGTCCGGGAACGACCAGTCCTTCACCTCGCGGCCGTCCACGCAGCCGGGGCCACCGACAGCGATCAACACCAACCGTCCGTAACATCGGCGCGCCGGGTTCCGGCCGGAACCGGCTGGAACCCGCCGGAACCTCAAATGAAGCTCTGAACGTCCCCTCCTCTGGGTTCACCGCTGTCCGGCGGGGCCATGAGCTCTGCACGCACCGTCACACGGCGCAGAGGAGGGGGACCCAATGGAACTCGGTATCGGCATCGGCTGGCGCCCGGAGATCGCCGACGCGGTGGAGGAGCTGCCAGGCGTCGACTGGGTCGAGGTCGTCGCGGAGAACATCTGCCCGGGCCATCTGCCCGCCGCGCTGACCCGGCTGCGCTCGCGCGGCACGCGGATCGTCCCGCACGGCGTCTCACTGGGCCTGGGCGGCGCGGACCGCCCCTCCGCACACCGGCTCGCGGACCTGGCCGAGCGGGCGACGGCACTGGGCGCGCCCCTGGTCACCGAACACATCGCGTTCGTACGGGCCGGAGGCGTGCTCACCGCGTCCCCGCAGCTGGAGGCGGGCCACTTGCTGCCCGTGCCGCGCACCTGGGACGCGCTCAAGGTGCTCTGCGAGAACGTCCGCATCGCACAGGACTCCCTGCCGGTGCCGCTGGCACTGGAGAACATCGCGGCGCTGATCTCCTGGCCCGGTGAGGAGCTCACGGAGGGCCAGTTCCTGGCGGAGCTGGTCGAGCGGACGGGCGTGGGCCTGCTGATCGACGTGGCCAACCTCCACACGAACCACGTCAACCGCGGCGAGAACCCGGCGACTGCGCTCGACGGACTCCCGGTCGAGGCGATCGCCTACGTCCACGTGGCGGGCGGCACCGAACGCGACGGCATCTGGCACGACACCCACTCGCACCCGGTCACCGAGCCGATCCTGGACATCCTGTCGGACCTGCGGGCACGAGTGTCCCCGCCCGGGGTGCTGCTGGAGCGCGACGACGACTTCCCGCCCAAGGAGGAGCTGGCGGCGGAGTTGACGACGATCCGCGGGAGGGTAGCGGGGCAGCCCGCCGCGCCGCGCGGCGAAGCCCGAGCGCGAGGGGGTCTGGGGGCCCGCCCGAAGGTTGTGGAGAGCAGCTCACCCGACGCCCGCGAGCGCGTCGCGCTCTCACAGGCCGCCCTTCTCTCCGCTCTCGTCGCCGGCACCCCCGCCCCCGAAGGCTTCGACTCACAGCGCCTCCGGGTCCAGAGCCGCGCCCTCGCCGCCAAGCGTGCCGACGTCGTCGCCAAGGTCGCCCCAGAGCTGCCCGAGATCCTCGGCGAGGGATACCGCGCCGCGTTTCTCGCGTACGCCAAGGGCCGCCCCATGTGCGACGGTTACCGCCGCGACGCACTCCACTTCGCCGAGCAGCTGCTCGTCTCCGGACGTCCCGATGACGAGAACGCCCGCCGCCTGCTCACCCGTTGGTGGGAGGAGCGCGCCGGAGCCCATCCGCCGCGCCGGGGCACCCGGCTCGTCCGTGCGGCCCGCGCCGCGCTCGTCAGGCGGTGAGCGGCATGGTCCTTCTCGCCGTGTTCGTGTATCTCGCCATCGGCGCATCGTCCGCCGCGCTGATCGTCCGGGCCTCCGCGTCCCGGACCCGCCACCCGGTCGGCGGCGGACAGATCCAGCACGTCTACGAGGCTGCCTTCCTCAGCGGCGGCCCCGCCCGTGTCGCCGACGCGGCACTCGCCGCCATGCACGCGGACGGCCGGCTGGTCATCGGCGGCCCGGGCATCGTCTCCGTACGGCAGGCCCTCGCCCATGACCCCGTGGAGCGCGCGGTGTTCGAGCAGCTGGCCGCCGCCCCGACCGGCGCGCTGCACACTTTGCGCCTCGCGGTGATGCGCCACCCCGCCGTGCAGGAGATCGGCGACGGCCTCGCCGCCCGCGGGCTGATGACGCCGCCCGGACAGAACCGGGGGCTGACGGTGTGGGGCTACACCCAGGGCTTCCTCTGCGTCATGGGGCTGCCCCTCTCCTTCGGCCTGACCATCTTCAGCTTCATCCAGAACGACGGACCGGTGGATTTCGGCCCGCCGTTCATCCTGATGGTTCTGCCGGCCCTGATCACGGGCATCGTGATCGGGTTCATGATGGGGGGCCGCGCCCGGCGGCGGATCACGACGGCCGGGCGGCACGCCCTGCGCTCATACCTGGTGCAGTACGCCCAGGTGTACTCGGCGGCCCATCTCGTCGCGGTGCACGGTCTGCGCGGAGTGCCGGATCCCGCGCTCCAGGCGCAGCTGACCACGGCGGCACGGATCCCGGCGGGCCGCACGGACGGCTACTCGCCGTCGTACACGGACTCCGCGGCCGTGTGGTGCGCCGGGTCGAGCCCGGGATCCGGTTGTGGCAGCTCCAGCTGCGGCGCGAGCGGGGGATCGAGCTGCGGTGGTTCGTCCGGCGGCTCCAGCTGCGGCGGCTCGTCAGGAGGTTCCAGCTGCGGCGGATCCTCGGGCGGGTCCAGTTGCGGAGGGGGCAGCAGCTCCTGACCGCGCAAGTCCGGCGCGGCACCGCCACAGGGCGTGTTTTAGAAGTAGCGCCGTCCGCCCGCAGGGCGGGCCCCGCGGCGTCTGGTGCGTTCAATGGCAAGGCGGTGGGGGCACCCCCGGACGAAGTCTGGGGGAGATCGCCCTCGTACGAATGGGGGCACCTCCCAGGCGAAGCTCTGGGGGGAGGGACTTCTAAAACCCGCCCTAGCCCCCGCAGGACCGCCCACCTCACACTTCCCGCAACACCCCACAGGATCACCCCGGAGCCGACTAGCGTGCTGGACCGCACGCAGGAGGCTCCATGCGTTCCCTCACCGGCACCGGCCTGGTCGTCGTCGCCCTGACGGCGACCATCGCCGCGATCCTCTTCCCCATCTGGTCGTACGACGACCGCTCAGGCACCGGCCGGGCCAACCTCAGAGCCGGTTCCGTCAGCACACCCTGGGGCCCGCTCTCCGCCGCCGACCGGGACTTCGTCGTCCGCGTCAGACTCGCCGGTCTGTGGGAGCTCCCCGCCGGCCAGCAGGCCGTCGGCCGCGCCCCCACCGTCGCGGTGAAGGTGGCCGGCGAGCATCTCGTCGAGGGCCACACCTATCTCGACGCCCGCGTCCGCGAGGTCGCGGCCCGGCTCAACATGGAGCTGCCGAACCAGCCGACCGCCCAACAGCAGGGCTGGCTCAAGGAGTTCACCGAGGCACGCGGCCAGGAGTACGAGACCAAGTTCGCCAATATCCTGCGCCGTGCCCACGGCAAGGTCTTCTCCCTCGTCGCCGACATCCGCAACAGCACCCGCAACACCCTGGTGCGCGAACTCGCCAACGACGCCAACACCACCGTCCTGGACCACATCAAGGTCCTGGAGGCGACCGGCCTGGTCGACTTCGACGCCATCGCCGACGGCTCCGCCGCCACCGCGACGGCAAGTCCCACAGGACCGCCGCCGCCCGCCCCGGGCGCTACACCGCCGCCAGCAGACCCCGTCACCCCCACCCCGGCCCGGTCGTTCCCGCTGCCGCCCGCGGCCTCCCGCCCCCGATCCGACGTCACGGACCGATAAAGCCACGGTCCGTATGGTGAACACCCCATGGCGCAACCGCGGACATCTCGCGTAGAACTCGGCCATGTTCTGGGTCCTATTCCTGCTGGTGGCCTGGGCCGCGGCGGGCATCAGCTGCGCCCGGCTCTGCATCGCCGCCGTCGAAGCCGCTCGCCCCGCCCCCGAAGGAGCAAGCCGGAAAGGGCAGTTGAGCCTGTACGAGGCCGCCTTCCTGGCCGGCGGCCCGCAACGGGTCGCAGAGCTCACGCTCGTCTCGATGCACCGCGGCCGCAGGCTGCTGCTCGCGCGCACCGGCTGGGCCACGGTCGTCGACCCGGAGGGCGAGGACGACTTGGAGCGCTCGGTCATCGGCGCGATAGGACCCGCGGGCCAGGCGCGGATAGCCGCGGTGCGGGCCGCCGCATCCGCCGCCGACGCGGTTCGGGCCCTGGCCGACCCGCTCGTCAGCGCCGGCCTCGCCGTCCCGGACGCGGCCAGGTCGGGCGTCGCCGCCGCCGTGCGCGCCGTCCAGGGCGCGACCGCGCTCACCGTCGCGCTGGCGGCCGCCGCACTGCTGATGCTCCCTCAGGAGCAGGGCGCGAGAGCCCCGATCCTCGCCTGGTTCGCCCTCCCCCTCCTGCTCACCCTGGGCTGTCTGGCCATCGCACGGATCGAGGTACATCCGTACACCCGTTGGGCCTCGCCCGACGGCCAGCGTCTCCTCGGCACGCTCTCCCCGGGGGACACGCTCACCGCCGTCGCCGTGCGCGGCGTCGGCGCGCTCGACGATCCGGACCTGCGGGCGGCGCTGGCGAGCCGCCGCATGGCGCATCGGAGTCATTGACCCCGACACCGGACATTGGTCCTTTACATCGCTAATAAGCCCACCAAGGATCCCTTTCGTCCCGTGGCCTCACGGCCGCTGTCCGCATGAAGGGAACTCGATGAGAGCAGTTGCGATGTACGGGGCCGCGACGAGCCTCAGTGCCTTGGTCGTCTCTGCGCTGGCCGTCGCCCCGGCCGGCGGCACCACCACTGTCGATGCCGAGTCGTACGGCACGACCGTCGCCGCCGAGCGCGCGGCCGCCGCCGGGATCTCCTTCGGACGCTGCCCCAAGGCCGAGATGCTGCCCGCCCCCGTCCAGTGCGGCACGGTCAAGGTCCCCCTCGACTACGCCAGCCCCTCGGGCCCGCAGATCTCCCTGACCGTCAGCCGTGTGAAGGCGAGCGGCAAGCCAGCCGAGCACCAGGGCGCGTTCGTCTACAACCCCGGCGGCCCCGGCGCCTCCAGCATGTACTTCCCGATGGCCGCCCAACTCCCCGAGTGGAAGCGGATCGCCCAGGCGTACGACATCGTCGGTTACTCCCCGCGCGGTGTCGGCCGCTCCGCCCCGCTGTCCTGCCAGGACCCGGCCGACTTCACCAAGGCGCCCACCCTGTCGCCGGTACACCCTTCCCCCTCGTACAAGATGGAGCGGATTGCGCAGGCGAAGGCGTACGCCCAGGGCTGCGCGAGCAACGCGGGCCCGGCGCTTCGGCACTACACCTCGCTGAACAACGCCCGCGACCTGGATGTGCTGCGGGCAGCGCTCCGCCAGCCGCGGCTGACCTTCATGGGCGCCTCGTACGGCACGTATTTCGGCGCGCTGTACGCGACCCTCTTCCCCTCCCACGTGCGCCGCATGGTCTTCGACTCGGCGGTCAACCCGGAGCCGGGCCGGATCTGGTACCGCAGCAACCTCAACCAGTCGCTCGCCTTCGAGAGCCGCTGGGCGGACTTCCGCGCCTGGGTCGCCAAGCACGACCAGACGTACCATCTGGGCGCCACGCCGGAGGATGTGGCCATGAGCTACGAGCAGGCACGCGCCCGGCTCGCCCTCGAGCCTGCGGGCGGCACGGTCGGCCCCGGCCAGTTGCACGCGGCATTCCTGCGGGCCGCTTACCACGACGACTACTGGCCACTGCGCGCCGGCGCGCTGGCCGAGTATCTGAAGGGCAACGAGGAGCCGCTGGTCAAGCAGGCCGCGCCGCGGCCGGAGGAAGCGTATGAGGCGGAGAACGGCAACGCCGTGTACACCGCCGTCGAGTGCAACGACGCGCCCTGGCCGACCGAATGGGAGGTGTGGGACCGCGACAACAGCGCTCTCGCACGCGTCGCGCCCTTCGAGACCTGGGACAACGCCTGGATGAATCTGCCGTGCGCCTACTGGCCCGCGCCCCGGCAGCAGCCGCTGGACGTGCGTACCAAGCTCGGTGCGCTGCCGCCGACGCTCATCCTGGCCGCCGAGCGGGACGCGGCGACGCCGTACGAAGGGGCGCTTGAACTGGCGCGGCGGCTGAAAGGCTCCGCGCTGATCACGGAGAAGGACGCCGGCACGCACGGCATCGGCGGCGGCAACAACCAGTGCGTCAACGCCTACCTGGAGAAATACCTGCTGTACGGCGTGACGCCGGTGCGGCGCGCATCGTGCGCGCCGCACCCGGAGCCGGACCCGGTGTCGCTGGAACGGGCGGCGGCAGAGCCGAAACTGCCGCACGTCGTCTGATCTTCCGGGTCGGGGGACGGCCGGGTCCGCATCGCGCGGACCCGGCCATCGGGCTTCTGGGGCGAGCCCGCTTTACGCGAGCCCCGCCACCAGCTCCGCGACCGACTTGCGGCGGCCCGTGTAGAACGGGACCTCTTCGCGGACGTACATACGCGCCTCGGAGCCGCGCAGATGACGCATCAGGTCGACGATGCGGTACAGCTCGTCGGCCTCGAAGGCGAGCAGCCACTCGTAGTCGCCGAGCGAGAACGACGCCACCGTGTTGGCGCGCACGTCCGGGTAGCCGCGGGCCATCTTGCCGTGGTCGGCGAGCATCCGGCGGCGGTCCTCGTCGGGCAGCAGGTACCAGTCGTAGGAGCGCACGAAGGGGTAGACCGAGACATAGTTGCGCGGCGTCTCGTCGGCCAGGAAGGCCGGGATGTGCGACTTGTTGAACTCGGCGGGGCGGTGCAGCGCCATGTTCGACCAGACCGGCTCGAGCGCGCGGCCGAGCCTGGTGCGGCGGAAGAGGTTGTACGCCTCCTGCAGCTCGTCCGCGGTCTCGGCGTGCCACCAGATCATGACGTCGGCGTCGGCGCGGAGCCCGGACACGTCGTACGTGCCGCGCACGGTGACGTCCTTGGCGGCGAGCTGGTCGAACAGCTCCTGGACCTCGTCGGCGTAGCCGGAACGGTCCTCGGGCAGCACATCGCGCAGCTTGAAGACGGACCACAGCGTGTACCTGATGACCTCGTTGAGGTCCTTGGCCTTCTTGCCTGCGTTCGGAATCTTTTCGGGCGCACTCATAAAGCTATTCTCCCGCGCCGCGATCAGTGCCCCGCGCCAGGGTGGGCGTGGCGAGGATCTCGTCGGCGGCGCGCTGGGCGCTGGCGATGCAGGCGGGGATGCCGACGCCGTCGTACGCCGCCCCGCAGACCCTGAGGCCCGGCAGTTTGGCGACCTCGTCGCGGATCCGGGCGACGCGCGCGAGATGCCCGACGGGGTACTGCGGCAGTCCGCCGATCCACCGGGTCACCTCGGTGGCTACGGGCCTGGCCGCGAGTCCGGTGGCCTCCCCGATGTCGCGCAGGGATACGGCGACGAGCTCGGCGTCCTCGCGGTGCAGGTGTTCCTCCTCGCCGTAGCGTCCGATCGAGGTGCGCAGCACGAAGAGGCCGGAGGAGCCCTTGTCGACCCAGCTCCACTTGCGGGTGGAGAAGGTGGACGCCTTGATGGTGCGGCCGTCCACGGGCGGCACCAGGAAGCCGCTGCCTTCCGGTATGCCGGCCAGGTCCGTGCGCCGGAAGGCCATGGTGACCAGCGCCATCGAGGCGTACTCGACCTGTCCGAGCTCCGCGGCGGCGGCCGGGGATTCGGCGGCGAGCAGCGCGGACGCGGACCAGGCGGGGGCCGCGAGCACCACGCCGTCGGCGGCGATGACCCGCTGGTCGGTGCGGATCTGCCAGCCTTCGGCGCTACGGGTCAGCCCGAGGACGGGCGTCTCCATGAGGATCTCGCCGCCCCGGGCGCGTACGGCGTCGGCGACAGCGCCCGGCAGCTGCCCCACGCCGCCCTCGATGCCCACGAAGACCGGCCCGGCTGCCTGCTGCCCGGCGGCGGCCTTCGCCTGGATGTCGCGTACGGCGGCGAGCAGCGAGTCATGCGTCTTCGCCGCCTCGAAGAGCTGAGGGACGGCGGCGCGCATCGAGATGCGGTACGCGTCGCCCGCGTACACCCCGCCGAGCAGCGGCTCCACCAGCCGGTCCACGACCTCGCGGCCGAGGCGCTCGGCGACGTACGCGCCGACCGCGACATCGTCGCCGAGCTCTGCGGGCGCGAGGTCCCGCTCCCGCTCGATACGGGCGATGCCCTCCGCCGAGAGCAGGCCCGCGAGCGCCGCCGGGTCGCCCGGCACGCCCATCACATGGCCCTTGGGCATCGGGCGCAGCGCATCGCGCGTCCACACCGAGGCGGAGGCGGTGGCGGGCGGCTGGAGCCGGTCGGCGAGGCCGACGGCACGGGCCAGTTCGACCGCTTCGGGGCGGCGGGCGAGCATCGACTCGGCGCCGAGATCGACGGGGGCGCCCTCGATCTCGCCCGCCTGGAGCTTGCCGCCGAGCCGGTCGGTGGCCTCCAGGAGCGTGACGCGCACCCCGGAGTCGAGCAGCCGGTGCGCGGCGGCGAGACCGGCGATGCCGCCTCCGATGACGACGACATGACCCGTACGTGTGTCCATGCCCCCCACTCTCTCAAACCCCTTACCGAGTCCTGACCGTGACCGCTTCGGAACCGGAAAACGGCAACCCTCACCACGGGCCCGTCCGTCAAACCGGCAACACTCACCATCTGTCCCTGGGGGGACGACATGCGTGCACGTCGTACGGTCGCGGCACTGTTTCTCACCGCTTCACTCGCGCTTGCCGGATGCAGCGCGGCCGATTCCGAGTCCGGCGCGGACGACAAGGCGCAGAGCGCCGCGAAACCCGCGTTGCAGGACGGCGGGGCCGGCTCGGGCTACGACTCCGACCGGCAGTCGTCCGGCGCGGAGCAGACGAAGCCGAAGGACCCGGTCGCCCTGGCGCCGACCCACATCATCCGCACCGCGGAGCTCGCCGTGGAGGTCAAGGACGCCCAGAAGGCCCTCGCCGCGGCCCGCGGGTCCGCTGAGAGTGCCGGCGGGCATGTCTCCAACGAGACCACTGAGCGGATCGACGACACCCATGTGACCTCGCGCGTCGTGCTGCGCGTCCCGCAGGAGAAGTACGACGCGGTCCTGGCCGAGCTGGCGGGCGCAGGAAAGCTGCTCTCCCGCAAGGCCGACGCCAAGGACGTCACCGACCAGGTCGTCGACGTGGAGAGCCGCATCGCGACGCAGCGGGCGAGCGTCGCACGCGTACGGGCGCTGATGGACCGGGCCGAGAAGCTCAGCGACGTGGTCACGCTGGAGGGTCAACTGAGCAGCCGTCAGGCCGAGTTGGAGTCGCTGCTCGCGCAGCAGGCCGCGCTCAAGGACCGTACGACGCTGGCGACCATCACCTTGGTCCTCTCCGAGAAGGAGGACAAGGAGCAGAAGGAGGACGACGACCCGGGCTTCCTGGACGCGCTCGGCGGCGGCTGGTACGCGCTCGTGGCGGTGGGCGTATGGATCGCGTTGGCGGTGGGAGCGGTGGCCCCGTTCGCCGTGGTCTTCGGGGTGCTGTACGCGCTGTGGCGCTGGGTGCTGCGGCCGCGGCTCGCCAAGCGGCCTGTCGCTGCGCGGCCTGTCGCTGAGCCCGCGGTGCCCGCGCCCGCGCCCGGCCCCGGATCCGGCCCCGCCCCAGGTCAGGACTGAACGGCCGTCGCGCCGTAGCGTGTTCCCCATGGCAATGGAGCGACTGGTGGTCATCGGGGGCGATGCAGCGGGCATGTCCGCCGCATCGCAGGCACGCAGGCTCAAGGGCCCGGACGAGCTGGAGATCCTCGCGTTCGAGCGCGGCCACTTCAGCTCGTTCTCGGCGTGCGGGATTCCGTACTGGGTCGGCGGTGATGTGCCCGAGCGCGACGACCTGATCGCCCGTACGCCGGCCGAGCACCGCGAGCGCGGCATCGAGCTGCGGATGCGTACGGAGGTGACGGAGATCGACGCCCCGGGCGGGCGGGTGCGCTCCCGTGATCTGGAGACCGGCGCCGAGTCGTGGACGGGCTTCGACAAGCTGGTGATCGCGACCGGCGCGCGCCCGGTCCGCCCGGCGCTGCCGGGCATGGACGCGCCGGGCGTGCACGGCGTGCAGACCCTCGACGACGGCCAGGCCCTGCTGGACACCCTCGCGCGCACCGACGGGCGGCGCGCGGTCGTCATGGGCGCCGGCTACATCGGCGTCGAGATGGCGGAGGCGATGCTGAAGCGCGGCTACGAGGTGACCGTCCTCAACCGCGGCGAGCAGCCGATGGCCACCCTCGACCCCGACATGGGCCGCCTGGTCCACGAGGCGATGGACCGGATCGGCATCACGACGGTGAACGGCGCCGGGGTCACCAAGATCCTCACGGGCTCAGACGGCCGGGTCCGCGCCGTCGCGACCGAGAACGCCGAGTACCCGGCGGACGTGGTGGTCCTCGGCATCGGCGTCGAGCCGGAGACCACCCTCGCCCGCGCCGCCGGTCTGCCGCTCGGTGCGTACGGCGGGCTGCTCACCGATCTCGCGATGCGGGTGCGCGGCTACGAGAACATCTGGGCCGGCGGCGACTGTGTGGAGGTTCTCGACCTGGTCTCGGGCCGCGAGCGCCATATCGCGCTGGGCACGCACGCCAACAAGCACGGCCAGATCATCGGCGCGAACGCGGGCGGCGGGTACGCGACCTTCCCCGGCGTCGTCGGCACGGCGGTAAGCAAGGTGTGCGATCTGGAGATCGCCCGCACCGGCCTGCGCGAGAAGGACGCCCGCGCGGTCGGCCTGCAGTACGTCACGACCACGATCGAGTCGACGAACAGCGCCGGCTACTACCCCGACGCCGCGCTGATGACGGTGAAGATGCTCGCGGAACGCCGTACGGGCCGACTCCTCGGCGTCCAGATCGTCGGCCGCGACGGCGCGGCCAAGCGCGTCGACATCGCGGCCGTCGCCCTGACCGCGGGGATGACGGTGGAGCAGATGACGGCCCTGGATCTCGGCTACGCCCCGCCGTTCTCCCCGGTCTGGGACCCGGTGCTGGTGGCGGCGCGAAAGGCGACGACGGCGGTCCGCGAGGCGGGGCCCGGCTAGCGCGCGGTCCGCGTGTGCACGTACTCCACGAGACGGGTCAGCGCGTCGGGGTCGGTCGTCGGAAGCACGCCGTGGCCCAGGTTGAACACATGGCCCTCCAGGCCGGCGGCGGCGCCCAGCACCTCGCGGGTCTTGGCCTCGACGGCCTCCTGCGTGGAGAACAGGACGGCCGGGTCGAGGTTGCCCTGGAGCGCCTTGCCCGGGCCGACCCGGCGGGCGGCCTCGTCCAGCGGCACCCGCCAGTCGACGCCGACGACGTCCGCGCCCGCCTCGCCCATCAGGCCGAGGAGTTCGCCGGTGCCGACGCCGAAGTGGATGCGCGGCACGTCGTACGACGCCACCGCGTCGAGGACCTTGGCGGACGCCGGCATCACCGAGCGCCGGTACTCGGCGGGGGCGAGCGCGCCCACCCACGAGTCGAAGAGCTGCACCGCCGAGGCACCGGCCTCGATCTGCACCTTGAGGAAGGCCGAGGTGATCTCCGCGAGCCGGTCGAGCAGGTCGGCCCACAGCTGCGGGTCGCCGTACATCAGGGCCTTGGTGTGCTCGTGGTTGCGCGAGGGGCCGCCCTCGACGAGGTAGCTCGCGAGGGTGAAGGGCGCGCCGGCGAAGCCGATGAGCGGGGTGGCCCCGAGCTCGCCGGTGAGCAGCCCGATCGCCTCGGTGACATACCAGACGTCCTCGGGCGTGAGGTCGCGCAGCCGTGCCAGGTCGGCGCGGGTGCGGATCGGCTCGGCGACGACCGGGCCGACGCCCGGCTTGATGTCGAGGTCGAGGCCGATGGCCTTGAGCGGTACGACGATGTCGCTGAAGTAGATCGCCGCGTCGACCTTGTGGCGGCGCACCGGCTGCAGCGTGATCTCGGTGACGAGCTCGGGCCGCATGCAGGACTCGAGCATCCCGATGCCCTCGCGGACCTTGAGGTACTCGGGCAGTGAGCGCCCCGCCTGACGCATGAACCAGACCGGGGTGTGCGGCACCGGCTCACGCCTGCACGCCTTCAGAAAGGCTGATTCTTCGACAGCGTGTGTCTTCGTCGGCTGGTCCGAGGATGGGGTATCCCCAGCTCGGGCGGAGCCTCGAGCGAGGGGAAGGTCGTTGGCACTCACGCCGAGAATCTTCGCACGTACACCTGAAGTGGCCGCTCCGGGCCGGGTGTCCCTCCCTGCGCGAAGCCCCCGTTCCGCCTACTCTTCCCCGCATGGCTGCGGCTCAGGGACATTTTTCCGATCATTCCAACAGCGCTGACGACCCGGACAGCGCGGAGGGGAATGCCGTCCCGCGCGCGTTCCGGCTGGCGGTCGACGCACTGCGGGCCGCGCGGCTGCGCCCCGAGGTCGAGGTGGACCCGACGCGCCCGCCGCAGCGCCTCGCGCCGCATGCCTACGCGCTGGAGGCGGCGGTCGTCGACGGCGACGACGACCTGGCGGACGGCCGCCTGGTGCTGCTGCACGATCCGGCCGGTCATGACGCCTGGCAGGGAACCTTCCGGCTGGTGACGCTGGTACGCGCCGAGCTGGAGCCCGAGATGGCGGCCGATCCGCTCTTTCCCGAGGTCTGCTGGTCGTGGCTGACGGGCGCGCTGGAGGCGCGCGGGCTCTCGTACGGCGAGGCGAGCGGGACCGTCACCCGCGCGAGTTCTCACTACTTCGGTGGACTCTCCGAACGGCGCCCGGCGACGCAGATCGAGATCCGGGCGTCGTGGACACCACGCGAGGGTCTGGAGGGGGTTCCGGACTCGGCGGCACACCTCGTGGCCTGGTGCGATCTCCTCTGCCAGGTCGCCGGGCTGCCGCCGTCGCCGGCCGGTCCGGTGGACGCGGCGACGGGCGTGGTCTCGCTTCCACAGCGGCGGGGCCCGCAGCAGCCGTGACTCCGCGCCCGGGGCGGCGCCCGGGAGACTGAGGCACGAGAGGTGCTCGCAGCCGCAGCCGGGAATCTCAGCGCGGGACGTGCCGGGAGGTTGACGCCCGGGACTGCCGGGAGGCCGACCCGCGGGACGTGCCGGGGAGCCGACGCCCGGGATGTGCCCGGAGGTTGACGCCCGGGACATGCCCGCAGGAACGCACCGGGACCGCGGCCGGAGATCGTGCACCGGACCGCCGGGACCACGGCCGGAAGATCGGGCACGGGACCTCCGGGAGCTCGTAGGATGATCGATCACCCGTCCGAATTGCCCCAATTGTTACTCACTAAATCGTGATCATTCTCTAAAGGCGGACGGGTTCGGTGCCGAAGAGGTCTGTGACCCTAACTGCACGGCCCGCCCCGGCTTCTTCCCCCCGAGCCGGCTCCGTCCCGCACCCTCCCAGGAGGCCTGGTGTCCGTTCTTCTCGAGCAGCCCGCAAGCCTGGTCGCCTACCGCCCGAACAAGCCGACGGCCATGGTCGTCGTGGCCGACCCGCGCGTCCGCTCCACCGTCACCCGCCACCTGTGGGCCCTCGGAGTGCGTGACGTCATCGAGGCGTCGTCCATCGCGGAGGCCCGTCCCCGCGTCGGCAACCCGCGCGACATCTGCGTTGCCGACGTCCACCTGCCCGACGGTTCCGGGCTGACCCTCCTGTCCGAGACCCGAGCCGCGGGCTGGCCCAACGGCCTCGCCCTTTCCGCCGCCGACGACATCGGCGCCGTGCGCAACGCCCTCGCGGGCGGCGTCAAGGGCTACGTCGTCACCGGCACACGTACGAACATCGGGCACCCGACCCGACCCGGCGCCGCCCCCATCGGCGCCGTGGCCGGCCGGATGCACCGCCGCCCCCCGGGCGCCCCGAGCCACCCGGGCGGCTACCGCGAGCTCTCCGGCCGTGAGGTCGAGGTGCTCCGCCTGGTCGCGGAAGGCCAGTCCAACAAGGCGATCGGCGTCTCGATGGGCCTGTCCGCGCTGACCGTCAAGAGCCACCTCGCCCGTATCGCGCGCAAGCTGGGCACGGGCGACCGGGCCGGAATGGTGGCCGTCGCCCTGCGGACCGGCATCATCCACTGACCGCTGTACATATTCTTCGCGCCCGTCGACGGAACGTTCCGTCGACGGGCGCTCTCCGTTGACAGATACCCTTGACACGTGACCGACGCCCAAGAGACCGCAGCAGAGACCGCACTGCGAACCACCGGGGGCGCTCCCCCGGACGACGTCGAACCGGCGCCGATTCCCTTGCTGGAGCCCCGTGAAGGCATTCCGCCCGTGGTCGCCGACGAGGCGGCACTCGCCGAAGTGATCGCCGCGTTCGCCAGGGGATCCGGCCCTGTCGCCGTCGACGCCGAGCGCGCGTCCGGCTACCGCTACGGCCAGCGGGCCTATCTCGTACAGCTGCGCCGCGAAGGCGCGGGCAGCGCGCTGATCGATCCGGTCGGCTGCCCCGACCTCTCCGGGCTCGGCGAGGTCCTGGCCGGTACGGAGTGGATTCTGCACGCGGCCACCCAGGATCTCCCCTGCCTGCGCGAAATAGGCATGATCCCGACCCGGCTCTTCGACACGGAGCTCGCCGGGCGCCTCGCTGGCTTCCCCCGGGTCGGCCTTGGCGCGATGGTCGAGTCCGTCCTCGGCTACGCGCTGGAGAAGGGCCACTCCGCGGTGGACTGGTCGACCCGCCCGCTGCCCGAGCCGTGGCTGCGCTATGCCGCGCTCGATGTGGAGCTGCTGGTCGATCTGCGCGACGCGCTGGAGAAGGAGCTGGACCGGCAGGGCAAGCTGGAATGGGCCTGGCAGGAGTTCGAGGCGATCGCGTCGGCTCCGCCCGCTCCCCCGCGCAAGGACCCCTGGCGTCGTACGTCCGGGATGCACAAGGTGCGCCGCCGCCGTCAGATGGCGGTCGTACGGGAGCTGTGGACGGCCCGCGACAAGGTGGCGCAGCGGCGTGATGTGTCGCCGGGCAAGGTGCTGAGCGACTCGGCGATCGTCGAGGCGGCGCTCTCCGTGCCGGCGAATGTGCAGGCGCTGACCGCGCTGCCCGGGTTCGGCCACCGGATGGGACGGCGGCAGCTGGAGCAGTGGCAGGCGGCCGTCGACCGGGCCAAGGCGCTGCTCGACGCCGAGCTCCCGCAGCCTGGCCAGCCGCTGAACGGCCCGCCCCCGCCGCGTTCGTGGGCGGACAAGGACCCTGCGGCCGCGGCCCGGCTCTCCGCGGCGCGTGCGGCGGTCTCCGCGCTCGCGGAGGAACTCAATCTGCCGCAGGAGAACCTGATCACTCCGGACACGGTCCGCCGGGTCTGCTGGGAGCCGCCGGCCGAACCCACGGTGGCCGCGGTGGCCGAGGTGCTGGCCGGGCACGGGGCGCGCGCCTGGCAGATCGAGCAGGTGGCGCCGCTGCTGGCGAGCGCGCTGACGGCGACGGCCTGACACCTGCGGCGGGACTGAATTTGTCAGCCCCGTGGGGTCCCCCGGACGAAGTCTGGGCGAAATTGAGGCGCAAGGGGCGGGGGCGAAGCCCCCGGCTACGAGCAGCCCCGCCGTGTGACGTTCGCCGCTCCCGCCGCAGGGGGTGGGCAGGGTGGTTACCCGCAAGTAGCATGAGCGGAGGAAGCGCGCGCTTAGGCGCGTGCCCGCAGCAGTGCCACCCCGCACCCTGGAGGAGAGCCATCGTGCCTCGTACCGTCAGGGACGTCGTCTTCGTCGACGGCGTCCGCACCCCGTTCGGCAAGGCGGGCCCGAAGGGCATTTACCACGAGACCCGTGCCGACGATCTCGTCGTGAAGGCGATCCGGGAGCTGCTGCGCCGCAACCCGGACCTCGACCCCGCCAAGATCGACGAAGTCGCGATCGCGGCGACCACGCAGATCGGCGACCAGGGTCTGACCATCGGGCGGACCGCGGGCATCCTCGCGGGTCTGCCGCAGTCCGTGCCCGGTTACTCCATCGACCGCATGTGCGCCGGCGCCCTGACCGCCGTGACCTCGGTCGCGGGCAGCGTGGCCTTTGGTGCGTACGACATCGCCATCGCGGGTGGTGTCGAGCACATGGGCCGCCACCCGATGGGCGAGGGCGTCGACCCCAACCCGCGCTTCGTGTCGGAGAAGCTCGTCGACGAGTCGGCCCTGTTCATGGGCATGACCGCGGAGAACCTGCACGACCGCTACCCCTCGATCACCAAGCAGCGCACCGACGAGTACGCCGTGCGCTCGCAGGAGAAGGCCGCCAAGGCGTACGCCAACGGCAAGATCCAGCAGGACCTGGTGCCGGTCTCCGTCCGTCGCACCAACCCCGAGGCCGGCGAGACCGGCTGGGGCCTGGTCACCGCGGACGAGCCGATGCGGCCGGGCACCACGCTGGAGAACCTCTCCGGCCTGAAGACCCCGTTCCGCGTCCACGGCCGCGTCACCGCCGGTAACGCCGCGGGCCTGAACGACGGTGCCACCGCCTCGCTCATCGCCTCCGAGGACTTCGCCCGTGAGAACAACCTCCCGGTGAAGATGCGCCTGGTCTCGTACTCCTTCGCCGGCGTCGAGCCCGAGGTCATGGGCTACGGCCCGATCCCGGCGACCGAGAAGGCCCTTGCCCAGGCGGGCCTGTCCATCGAGGACATCGGCCTGTTCGAGATCAACGAGGCCTTCGCCGTCCAGGTGCTGGCCTTCCTCGAGCACTACGGCATCGCGGACGACGACGCGCGCGTCAACCAGTACGGCGGCGCCATCGCGTACGGCCACCCGCTGGCCTCCTCCGGTGTCCGCCTGATGACGCAGCTGGCCCGGCAGTTCGAGGAGCAGCCGCACGTCCGCTACGGCCTGACCACCATGTGCGTCGGCTTCGGCATGGGCGCGACGGTCATCTGGGAGAACCCGCACTTCGACGGAGGCAACAAGTGAGCACCACCGCTGAACTCCTGAAGGGCGCGGCCGAGCTGTTCCCGGACGAGGTAGTCACTCAGGCGCACGTGCGCCATCTCGAACTCCCCGGCGGGGCGGGCAAGTTCGCGCTCGTCACGCTGGACAACGGCCTGGACCACACCAAGCCGACCACCTTCGGGCCGCAGTCGCTGGCGAACCTCAACGCCGCCATCGACCAGGTCGAGAAGGAGGCGGCCGAGGGCACGATCGTCGGCATCGGCATCACCGGCAAGCCGTTCATCTTCGCGGTCGGCGCCGACCTCAAGGGCGTGGAGCTGCTGAAGCGCCACGAGGAAGCGCTGGCGATCGGCAAGGGCGGCCACGACGTCTTCAAGCGGCTGTCCGGGCTCGCGGTCCCGACGTTCGCGTACTACAACGGCGCGGCGATGGGCGGCGGTGTCGAGGTCGGGCTGCACTGCTCGTACCGCACCGTCTCCAAGGCGATCCCCGCCTTCTCGCTGCCCGAGGTCTTCCTCGGTCTCGTCCCGGGCTGGGGCGGCTGCGCGATCCTGCCGAACCTGATCGGCGCGGACCGCGCGGTCTCGGTGATCATCGAGAACTCGCTCAACCAGAACAAGCAGCTCAAGGGCAAGCAGGTCTTCGAGCTCGGGATCGCCGACGCGATCTTCGAGGGCGCGGACTTCCTGGAGCAGTCGCTCATCTGGACCGCGTCCGTCCTCAAGGGCGAGATCGCCGTCGAGCGTGCGGAGATCGACCGCGGCGAGGCCTGGGACCAGGCCGTCGCACGCGGCCGCTTCATCGCCGACTCCAAGGTGCACGGTGCCGCTCCGGCCGCGTACCGCGCCCTCGACATCATCGAGGCTGCCAAGGACGGCGACCTGCAGAAGGGCTTCGACGCCGAGGACACCGCTCTCGCGGACCTGATCATGGGCGGCGAGCTGCGCAGCGGCATCTACGCCTTCAACCTGGTCCAGAAGCGCGGCAAGCGCCCTGCCGGTGCGCCGGACAAGTCGCTGGCCCGCCCGGTCACCAAGGTCGGCGTCGTCGGCGCGGGTCTGATGGCCTCGCAGCTGGCGCTGCTCTTCCTGCGCCGCCTCGAGGTGCCGGTCGTGCTGACCGACATCGACCAGGAGCGCGTCGACAAGGGTGTGGGCTACGTCCACGCCGAGATCGAGAAGCTGCTCGGCAAGGGCCGCATCAACCAGGACAAGGCCAACCGCCTCAAGGCCCTGGTGACGGGTGTCCTCGACAAGGCCGAGGGTTTCTCCGACGCGGACTTCATCATCGAGGCCGTCTTCGAGGAGATCGGCGTCAAGCAGCAGGTGTTCGCCGAGGTCGAGGCGGTCGCCCCGGCGCACGCGATCCTCGCCACCAACACCTCCTCGCTGTCGGTGACCGAGATGGCATCGAAGCTGCAGCACCCGGAGCGGGTCGTCGGCTTCCACTTCTTCAACCCGGTCGCGATCCTCCCGCTGCTGGAGATCGTCCGCGGCGAGCAGACGGACGACGCCGCGCTGGCGACGGCCTTCGGTGTCGCGAAGAAGCTGAAGAAGACCGCCGTACTGGTCAAGGACGCGCCGGCCTTCGTGGTCAACCGCATCCTGACCCGCTTCATGGGCGAGATCCAGAACGTCATCGACGAGGGCACTCCGGTCGAGGTGGCCGAGAAGGCCGTCGAGCCGCTGGGTCTGCCGATGTCGCCGCTGGTCCTCCTGGAGCTGGTCGGCCCGGCCATCGGCCTGCATGTCTCCGAGACCCTCAACCGGGCCTTCCCGGACCGGTTCACGGTCTCCGAGAACCTGGCCGCGGTCGTCAAGGCCGGCAAGCGCGGCTTCTACGTCTACTCCGCCGAGAATCCTGCCAAGCCGGAGCTGGACCCGGAGGTCGCCGCTCTCCTCAAGCAGGGCGATGTCGTCCTGACGGAGGAGCAGACCCGCGAGCGCGTGCTGAACGCGGTGGCGCAGGAGATCGGCCTGATGCTGGAGGAGGGTGTCGTGGCCGAGGCCCAGGACATCGACCTCTGCCTCATCACGGGCGCCGGCTGGCCCTTCCACCTGGGCGGCATCACGCCGTACCTGGACCGCGAGGGTGTCTCCGAGCGCGTGAACGGCAAGCCGTTCCTGGCGCAGGGCGTGGCGAGCGTCCCGGCGTAACACCTGTCGCGAGCAAGCACGCAGCACGCGAGCGAGCAACTGCCCCGGCACCGTCCTTCGGTGCCGGGGCAGTTTGCGTTGTCGAGGTTCCGGCGCGCGGCCGTCAGATCCGGGTCCAGGCCTCCATCGCCAGACCGGGCTCCGTCGTCTTCTGCCGGGTGATCCGGAGGCCGCCGTCGGCGGCGAACGCGGCGAGCACGACGCGGCCATCGGCGTCGACGGCCAGTGCCGGGGCGCCCACACACGCTTCTCCGGTGCCGGTCCAGACCGCACCCGCGGGCTCGTCCTCGGTCGGATACGCGGCGAGCGCGGGCCGTCCGTCGGCGTGGCGCTGCGCCATGAGCGTGCAGTCGTGGCCGTCCACGGAAGCCCGCAGCACGGCCACCGGCCCGGTGCCCGTCCCGCCGCCCAGCGGCTCGGGCACGCTGTCCTGACGCCAGGCGTGCACCTCGGCGGACTTCTCGTCGCGCCAGAAGAAAGTGAGCCGGTCCTCACCGGTCGCCACACCCGATACGGAGCCGTCGCGGACCTGCGCGGGGATGTCCTCGTCCCTGGTGAACAGGGGCTTGTCGCCGTCCTGCAGCCAGCGCATGATGCCCTCGCGCGCGGGCGCGAGAATCTCCGCCCGGCCGCTGCCGGTCGCGGCGGCGGCGAGCCTGCCATGGGCTCCGCTGCCCTTGAGATCGGCCCACGGCCGCCAGGCTCCGGAGGAGGTCTGACTGCGACCGCACACCCCGCCGCCGACGTTGCGTACGAAGACATGGACGTTGCCGACGCCGTCCACGACCGACGCCGGACGGCCTATCTGCCCGGCGAGCTTCCAGTCGTTCGGATACGGCGTGCCCAGCGGCTGCCAGTCCTTCACCGGACGGCCCGACTGGTACTGGATCGCATGGACGAGGTCCGTCCGGACCTCGTCACCGCCCGCCGGGGTCTGCCGCAGGCCGAAGAGGTGCACATAGCCGTCGGCTCCCTGGGCGAAGGAGAGGTACGGCAGCAGACCGTCGGCCGGGACCACCAGCTCGGGGCCCGACCACTCGGGCCCGGCAGGCTGGGTCTCGGTCCACCGAAGCACACCGCCTACGGTGGGTGCGTACGCCGTGAGCCGGCCGTCCTTGCCGCGCAGCAGCCAGCCGGTGGCCGTCGGACTGCCGTCCTCCGCAGTGCTGACCGGTGCGTGGCCCCGCTGTGCGGTGGGAACCTCGCGAGTCCGGCCCGCCTGCTGCTTCGATCTTCGCGCAGGCCCCAACGCCATGGCTCACCGGCCACCTTTCCTGACGAGAAACCGCACTGAGCGGCCGCATACAACGCTCCATGAAGTGCTGCGACAATAACACCCAGCCGGTCGGCGAATTTTTGGGGATTTCTGATGCGAACGCTTGTGATCGTCGACGCAGCAAATGTGGTCGGTTCAGTGCCCGACGGCTGGTGGCGCGACCGCCGCGGGGCAGCCGAGCGGCTGCGGGACCGGCTGGTCGATGTCGCGGCGGCCGGAGTCCCCGGGCATCCCGGTCCCGTCGAGCTGGTGCTCGTCGTGGAGGGGGCCGCCCGCGGGGTGGAGAGTGTGCCCCAGGTGCGGGCCGAGTCCGCGCCGGGCAGCGGGGACGACAGAATCGTGGAGCTGGTGTCCGAGCGTCCGGCGGGCCAGCCCTGCGTCGTGGTCACGGCCGACCGGGAACTCAGACGGCGGGTAGAGGCGTACGGCGCCGAGTGCATGGGACCGCGGGCGGTTCAGCCGCCCGAGCGTACATAGAACACCGCGCCGTCGACCTCGTCGGGCAGCGGCTCGTAGTGCCAGGACAGCAGCCTGTTCAGGGTGGGGATCCGCTCCGGGGCGAACGGTTTGCCGCGGGAGTCATCCACGATCAGGGCCGGTCTGCGGCGGCGCATCTCGCCGGCGAAGACCTGCCACGCGCCCGCCACCGCGTACTTCTCACCGACCTGCGGACCGTTGCGGCCGCCGCTGTAGTTGGTGAGCAGTCCGGCGGTCAGATACCGGCTGGCGGGTGCCCGGTCGGCGAGCCAGTACATCTCGGGGTGTATCCCCCACACCAGAACCGGCTCCGACGGGCTTGTACGGGCCTGTACGGCGGCGGCAAGCCGCTCGGCATGGTCCAGCTCCGGGCGCGGCGCCAGCATCCCCCAGGCGAGAAACAGCGCGCACCCGCAGGCCGAGGTGAGCAGCGCCGTCGCGAGCCGGGCGCGCGGCAGGATTTGCAGCGCGCCTGCCGCCAACAGAGCCAGCGGCGGGATCAGTTGCAGGTAGTAGTGGCCGAAGAAGTGGAAGCCGAGCAGCACGGCGGCCGCCGACGCCGCCAGCCACAGCCACAGGTCGGTGGCGCCGGTCCTGGCGATGCGCAGCACCCGCACGATCGGCGGGATCAGCCCGGCGCAGGCGGCGCCGAGCAGCGCGGTGTTGACCACGGCCCGGAACAGGACGTGGAGTTCGGAGCCGGTGAAGGTGGCGTACGCACCCGAGCCTGTCACCGTCCAGAACACAAAGCCGTACGGAGTGGTCAGCCCGGCGGCGCAGAGCACCGGGAGCCCGAGGCCGACTCCCGTACGCAGCAGGGCTGTTCGGGACGCTGACGTCTGCCAGAGCAGCCACAGGACCGGGACCAGGACTGCTCCGCCGGTCTGTTTGGTGAGGAGGGCCCCCGCCACCGCGAGGCCCGCCGCGGCCCAGCGGCCCCGGTCCGCGCACCAGATGGCGGCCGCCGTGAACGGCAGCATGAAGACCTCGAAGGTGGCCGCCTGCGCGTCCTGCGGATTGAGGCCGATGGAGACCAGCAGATACAGGACGCCTGCGGTGCGTCCGGCCCGGTCGCCCCAGCGGCGGCGGGCGATGCCCACGAGCAGGGCGGCAGTGATCAGTTGGGCGATGACCGCCAGGATTTTGACGGAGAGCAGGGATTCGTCGCCGAACACCGCGAACGACGCCTGGTACAGCAGGGGCAGCAGCGGCGGTTTGCGGTCGACCACCGTGTCGTACAGCGCTCCCCCGTCGGCCAGTATCCGTGCCTGGACGGCGAGATAGCCCTCGTCCGGGTTCCACAGCCGGCGTCCGAAGGAAGGGATGCGGGTGACGAGGGCGAGCAGGGCCAGCACCGGGAGCAGCCGCCGCCAGTAGCCGGGCGGGGGGACGGCGGACGGAGGGACGGCGGATGGAGGGACGGCGGACGGAGCACGGCCTCGCTGCCGGGGCAGTGCAGTTGCGGATACGTACCGTAGCGACGACGACGGCTCGACGAGCATGCCTGCCTTTCGGGTCCGGGGGGTCACCCGGAAAAGCACAGTATCCGGCCCCGCAGTCCCCCCCGAAGCGGGACATACGGGGCCGGGCAGAACAGGTCTAGTACTTGGCGTCGGCACCCACCTTGCCGAGGCGGCTGTGGTGGCGCCCGTACACGAAGTACACCAGGAAGCCGAGCGCCATCCAGATGGCGAACCGCACCCAGGTCTCGGCCGGCAGATTGAGCATCAGCCACACCGAGGCGGCCACCGAGAGGATCGGAACCAGCGGCACCCACGGGGTGCGGAACGCGCGGTGCAGTTCGGGCCTGGTGCGGCGCAGGACGATCACGCCGAGTGCGACGACGACGAACGCGAAGAGCGTGCCGATGTTCACCAGTGTCGCGAGCTCGTTGATGCTGGTGAAGCCCGCGATGATCGCGATGATCACGCCGAGCAGGATGGTCGGCCGGTAGGGCGTGCGGAAGCGCGGGTGTGTGACGGAGAAGAACCGCGGCAGCAGCCCGTCCCGGCTCATCGCGAAGAACACCCGGGTCTGACCGAGCAGCAGAATCATGCACACCGTGGTGAGGCCGACCGCGGCGCCGAAGCTGATGACACCGGCGTAGAACGGGTGCCCGACGGACTTGAAGGCGTCGGCGAGCGGGGCGCTCACCGACATTTCGGTGTAGTGCTGCATGCCGGTGACCACCAGCGAAACGGCGACATAGAGCACGGTGCAGATCAAGAGCGAACCGAGGATGCCGCGCGGCATGTCCCTCTGCGGGACTTTGGTCTCCTCGGCGGCGGTGGCCACCACGTCGAAGCCGATGAAGGCGAAGAAGACGACGGAGGCGGCGGTGAAGATGCCCATGACGCCGAAGTTGGTGGGTGCGTATCCGAAGATCAGCTGGACCAGAGGGGCGTCCAGACCCGCACCGGCGGGCTGTGGCTGCGCCTTGGGGATGAAGGGCGAGTAGTTGTCGGCCTTGATGAAGAAGGCGCCCGCGACGATCACGATCATGACCACGGTCAGTTTGATGGCGACCACGACCGCCGTGACCCGGGCGGACAGCTTCATGCCGAGCACCAGGATGACCGTGAGAATCAGCACCAGTACGAAGGCCAGGAGATCGAAGCCGAACCCTACCGCCACATCGGGCCCGGAGAGCGCTTCGGGCATGTGCCAGCCGACGTTGTCCATCAGCGAGCGGACATAGCCCGACCAGCCGACCGCCACCACGGCGGTGCCGAGGGCGAACTCTAGGACCAGGTCCCAGCCGATGGTCCAGGCGACCAGCTCACCGAGCGAGGCGTACGAGAAGGTGTACGCCGATCCTGCCACCGGGACGGTGGAGGCGAACTCGGCGTAGCAGAGCGCGGCGAGGCCACAGACGATGCCCGCGGCCACGAATGCGAGGGCGGTCGCGGGACCCGCCGTCTCCTTGGCCACCTTGCCCGTGAGAACGAAGATGCCGGTGCCGATGATGACCCCGACCCCGAAGACCGTCAGGTCCAGCGCGGAGAGGGATTTCTTGAGCGCGTGCTCCGGCTCCTCGGTATCACGGATCGACTGTTCGACCGTCTTGGTCCGGAACAGGCCGTCTCCGGCTGGTCCCGTGTCCTGCTGCGTACTCACCGGCGTACCTCCACGCACTCGTCGTGAACGCCATGATTGAGACATCGGCGGTCCGAGAGGGCTCCGTACGGGTGGATTTCACGCGAATGGGCCGGTCGGACCACCCATACAGGGTGAACCCACCGGCCCTTCGGCGCTACAGGTCAGTCGCGGGCAGGCTCGACCGCCTCGGTGTCGAACCGGCCGTCCAACTTGGAGACGAGACCGGTGACCTGACGGGCGATGTCCGGCGCGGTCAGGCCGATCTCCGCCATGACCTCCTTGCGGGAGGCGTGGTCGAGGAAGCGCGGCGGGATGCCGAAGTCGCGCAGCGGTACGTCGACGCCCGCGTCGCGCAGCGCCTGGGCGACGGCCGAACCGACGCCGCCCGCACGGCTGTTGTCCTCGACGGTGACGACGACGCGGTGCTGCTCGGCGAGCGGCGCGAGGGCCTCGTCGACCGGCTTCACCCAGCGCGGGTCGACGACGGTGGTCGTGATGCCCTGGGCGTCGAGCAGACCGGCGATCTCCAGGCACATCGGTGCGAGCGCGCCGACGGAGACGAGGAGGACGTCGGGCCGGTCCGTGCCGGCGGTGCGCAGGAGGTCCATGCCGCCGACCTTGCCGACGGCCTTTACGGCGGGGCCGACCGCGCCCTTGGAGAAGCGCACCACGGTCGGCGCGTCATCGACCTCGACGGCCTCGCGCAGCTGGGCGCGGACCTGGTCGGCGTCGCGCGGGGCCGCGATCCGCAGGCTGGGCACGCACTGCAGGATCGACATGTCCCACATGCCGTTGTGCGAGGCGCCGTCGGTGCCGGTGACGCCTGCCCGGTCGAGTACGAACGTCACGCCGCACTTGTGCAGGGCCACGTCCATCAGCACTTGGTCGAAGGCGCGGTTGAGGAATGTGGCGTACACGGCGAAGACGGGGTGCAGTCCGCCGGTCGCGAGGCCGGCGGCGGAGACCGCGCCGTGCTGCTCGGCGATGCCGACGTCGTAGACCCGGTCGGGGAAGGCCCTCGCGAACTTGTCGAGGCCGACCGGCTGGAGCATCGCCGCGGTGATCGCAACGATGTCCTCCCGCTCCTTGCCGAGCTCGACCATCTCCTCGCCGAAGACCGAGGTCCAGTCGAGGCCGGAGCTGGCGATCGGCAGGCCGGTGTCGGGGTGGATCTTGCCGACGGCGTGGAAGCGGTCCGCCTCGTCCTGGAGGGCGGGCTGGTAGCCACGGCCCTTCTCGGTCAGGCAGTGGACGATGACGGGGCCGCCGAAGCGCTTGGCGCGGGCGAGCGCGGACTCCAGGGCCTCGATGTCGTGGCCGTCGATGGGGCCGACGTACTTGAGGCCGAGGTCCTCGAACATGCCCTGCGGGGCGATGAAGTCCTTGAGGCCCTTCTTGGCGCCGTGCAGGGTCTCGTAGAGCGGCTTCCCGACGACGGGGGTGCGCTCCAGGATGTCCTTGCCGCGGGCCAGGAACCGCTCGTAGCCGTCGGTGGTGCGCAGTGTGGCGAGGTGGTTGGCGAGGCCGCCGATGGTGGGGGCGTAGGAGCGCTCGTTGTCGTTGACGACGATCACGAGCGGGCGGTCCTTGGCGGCCGCGATGTTGTTCAGCGCCTCCCAGGCCATGCCGCCGGTGAGGGCTCCGTCGCCGATGACGGCGACGACGTGGTCGTCCTTCTTCAGCACCTCGTTGGCCTTGGCGAGGCCGTCGGCCCAGCCGAGCACGGTCGAGGCGTGGGAGTTCTCGATGATGTCGTGCTCGGACTCGGCACGCGCGGGGTAGCCGGAGAGGCCGCCCTTCATCTTGAGCTTGGAGAAGTCCTGTCGTCCGGTCAGCAGCTTGTGGACGTAGCTCTGGTGGCCGGTGTCCCAGAGGACCTTGTCCTTCGGGGAGTCGAAGACACGGTGCAGTGCGATGGTCAGCTCGACCACGCCCAGGTTGGGACCGAGATGGCCGCCGGTCTTGGCGACGGCGTCCACGAGGAAGATCCGGATCTCGGCAGCCAGCTGGTCCAGCTGCTCCGGGCTGAGCCGGTCCAGATCGCGCGGTCCCGTGATGCGGGTCAGCAGCGCCACCCGTGCCTCCTTGCAGTTGTGCGGTCTAGCTTGCCGGTTTGTCGAGTCTAATGTTCCGCCTGCGGCGCCGGTCGCCGGGCGGTGCGATCTACCTCACGCGATGGGGTGAACGCCCAGACCCGCCCAGAAGTAAACCTTTGACGCGATCACTACAGATCTGCTTGGGTTCACGCGCTTCAAGGTTGATCAACGAGGGCGGGGGCCTCAACGACCAATCATCACCCCCCGTTCTCGAAAATCGGGAGGGAAGTACGTGAAGAGACTCTTTGCAGCGTTTGCACCTGCTGCACTACTGGTCACACTCTTGGCCGCTCCGGCGTCGGCGGAAAGCGCTGAGCAGCCCAAGTCCCAGCGAGTAACGATCGCGGCAGGCGCGGAAGCAGCGGCGCCTGCCGCTACCAGCCGCAAGCTCTACGACGTTGACTTCTTCGTCGGCGAACGAGTCAGCGCCAACCAGATAAGGAAGCTCAAGGTCAAACCGGTCAAGGCCTGGAATGAGCTCCACCGCTGCTTCAACTGCAGCTTCCCCGTCAAGGGCGCGCCGAAGAAGTTTCCGGCCGAGGGGCAGCTCATCAAGCTCAAGGCGTGCGCGACTGGCAGCTGGGGCTGCAAGCCTGCCCCTGTCCGCTACTACAAGAGCACGGGCTGGCCGTACACCTGGTACTTCATCGCCCAGAAGGGACACTTCGACGGCGCAGGGTCGAAGGTCTACTTCCGCTTTTACAACGACAGTAGTGGGTACCTGAAGCTCAACGTGTGGGCATACGTGACCAAGCCCACGGTCCCCGACGGAGTGAACAAGGAATTCGCCACGTCGAAGTGGCGGGCGTTTGCCCACGTCCTGGGAACGAAGTTGGGCTGACCTTCCGGCGAGGAATCGGTGAGGGGCCGGCGCCAGCAGGCGCCGGCCCCTCACGCGTCTGCCGGCTAGGCGCGGCCCGCGCTCTTCTGGGTCTTGCGGGTGACAGAGTCGATCACCACGGTCGCCAGGAGTACGCCACCGGTAATCATGTACTGGATCGGCGTAGCGATGCTTTCCAGCGCCAGGCCGTACTGGATCGAGACGATCACCATCACACCGAGCAAGGCGTTCCAGGTCCGGCCGCGTCCGCCGAAGAGGCTGGTGCCACCGATGACGGCGGCCGCGATGACGTTCATCAGAAGGTCACCGGCGCCCGCGCTCTGGTTGGCCGCAGCGATCTTGGAAGCCCAGAACAGACCGCCGATGGCGGCGAAGGTACCTGCGATCGCGAAGACCGAGATCCGGACCGCCGTGACGTTGATGCCCGCACGACGGGAGGCCTCGACGCTGCCGCCGAGTGCGAAGATCTTACGGCCGTAGGTGGTCCGACGGAGCACGAAGTCCGTGACCACCAGCACAACGAGGAACAGGACCAGCGCCAGCGGCAGGCCCCGGTACTGGTTGAACATGATCGCCGCGGCAAAGGCCGCCACGGCCAGCAGAACCGTACGCACCACGATGTCGACAAGCGGCCGCGACGGGATACCTGCGGCCTCACGACGGCGGGCGTCGAGGAAGGCCGAGACGAAGAATCCGGCCACCGCAACCGCGGCCAGGCCGTAGGCGGCTGCCACGTCGGAGAAGTAGTACGTGGTCAGCTTGCCGACCACACCGTCGCCATCCAGGTTGATGGTGCCTTGGTCGCCGAGTAGCTGGAGCATGAAGCCCAGCCAAAAGAGCAGACCGGCCAGCGTGACGGCGAACGCGGGTGCGCCGATCCGGGCGAAGAAGAAACCGTGGAGGGCGCCAATTACGGCGCCGCTGACGATCGCAACCAGGACAGCCAGCCACTCGTTCATGCCGTGTGTGACGCTCAGTACGGCGACGATCGCGCCGGAGACACCGCTGACGGAGCCGACCGACAGGTCGATCTCACCGAGCAGCAGCACAAAGATGATGCCTACGGCCATCATGCCGGTGGCCACCATCGCGACGGCGATGTCGCTGAGGTTCTTCGCGGAGAGGAACTGGGAGTTCAGGCTCTGGAAGATCACACAGATGACGATCAGACCGATGATGACCGGCATCGAGCCCAGGTCACCGGCGGACATCTTGCGCTTGAACTCCGAGACGTAGCCGCCGAGGCCCTGCTCGCGCACGAGCAGCCGCGGGTCGACCGCGGTGACCGCGTCGTGCGCGGCCTCCGGGTTGACGACCGGGGCGTCGGTGTGCGTGGAGGTCTTTTCGGTGTTCACTTCTGGACCTCCGAGGCGCGCGCCGCACGACGGGTCACGGCGTTGTCCGTGGCACCGGTGATGGCGGAGATGATCTCTTCCTGCGAGGTGGACTTGACGTCGAAGACGCCGTTGTTGCGGCCCAGCCGGAGCACGGCCACCCGGTCGGCCACAGCCTTGACGTCAGCCATGTTGTGACTGATCAGGATCACCGCGTGACCGCGCTCGCGCAGCCGCTCGACGAGGTCGAGGACCTGCGCGGTCTGCTCGACGCCGAGGGCCGCGGTGGGCTCGTCGAGGATGACGAGCTTGGGCTCGCCGAGCATGGAGCGGGCAATGGCCACGGTCTGCCGCTGACCGCCGGAGAGCGACGCGATCGGGATGCGCACGCTGGGGATGCGGATCGACAGCGTGTTGAGGAGCTCACGGGCGCGGCGCTCCATCTCGACCTCGTTCAGGATGCCGCGCCTGCGGATCTCCCGCCCAAGGTAGAGGTTTCCGACAACGTCGATGTTGTCGCACAGTGCGAGGTCCTGGTAGACGGTCGCGATGCCCAGGTTCTGGGCGTCGTGCGGCCGGTTGATCTGGACGGACGTGCCGTCCCACTCGATGACTCCCTCATCGATGGGATGCACACCGGCGATCGTCTTGACCAGCGTGGACTTTCCGGCGCCGTTGTCGCCTACGAGGGCGACCACCTCGCCGCCGTGGACCTCAAGCTCTACGTCGGTGAGCGCCTGAACGGCACCGAATCGCTTGGAGACCCCGCGCAACGCCAGCACGGGCGTAGCGGACACGTGAACCATCTCCTTCGCCGCCTGACCGGCGGGGATGCCGCGCCGGAGAAACGGGCGCGGTGGTTGAGCAGAAGCGAACAGAAGGGAAGAAGCGTTTCTGTACGGCGCCCCACCCCCGATGGCGGGGGCTGAATGAGGGGCAGAGCACCGGACAGGCTTCCAGGGGGCGTAAGTCCCGTAAGGCTTGGGGGACTTACTTCAGACCGAGTGCGTCGCAGGCGGCCTTGTACTTCGCGGTGCAGATCTGGGCAGCCGTGTACACGCCGTCCTTGACGACCGTGTCGTTGATGTTGTCCTTGGTCAGCGAGACGACCGGGACGAGCACAGACGGGATGCCCTTGTTGGTGGGGCTGTCCACCTTCTCCTTGGCGATCGAGTCGACCTTCTCGCCCTTGGCGAGCGCGACGGCCATCTCGGCCGCGGCGGCCGCCTCCGGGGCGTACGGCTTGTAGACGCTCATGTACTGCTCACCCGCGACGATCCGCTGCACACCGGCGAGCTCGGCGTCCTGGCCGGTGACCGGCGGGAGCTTGGCGACGCCGGCGGCCTTCAGGGCGGTGATGATGCCGCCCGCCATGCCGTCGTTGGCGGAGTACACGCCGATGATCTTGTCCTTGCCAAGGGCCGTGATCGCCGCCTCCATGTTGGCGTTGGCGTTCTCCGGCTTCCACTCCTTGGTGTCGTACTCGCGGCCGATGTTCACCTTGCCCTCGAGTTCGGCCTTGGCACCCTTCTTGAACAGCGCTGCGTTCGGGTCGGTGATCGCGCCGTTCATCATGACGATCTGGCCGTCCTTGGCCTTGTCGCCGAGGGCGGTGAGCAGCGCCTTGCCCTGGACGTGGCCGACCTCTTCGTTGTCGAACGAGGTGTAGGCGTCGATCGGGCCCTCGGCCAGGCGGTCGAAGGCGACGACCGGGATGTTCGCCTCCTTGGCCTTCTTGACCGAGCCGGCGATGGCCTTGGAGTCCACCGCGTCCACGATCAGCGCGTCCACCTTGTTGGTGATCATGGTGTCGACCTGCTGGTTCTGCAGCGTTGCGTCCTGCTTGGCGTTGGCGTAGAGAACCTCAGCCTTGCCGTTGGTCAGCTCGCTGATCTTCTTCTCGATGAGCGGCTTGTCGAACTGCTCGTAGCGCGCCGTCTGGTTCTCCGGCAGCAGCAGACCAATCTTGATCGCGTCGCCCTTGCCGGCGCCGGTCTCCTTGGTCTTGTCGCCGGACTCCTTGGCGCTGCCACACGCGGCGAGGGAAACAGCCATCGTGGTGGCTGCTACGGCAACGGCGGCACGACGCATTCGCATGTTCATCTTCGAAAACCTCCCTGACGAGGCCGCGTCGTTGCGGCCGAGGTGGCTGGAAGTCAACTCGGCCCCGCTGCCAGCGTCAAGGAGTAAATCCTTAACGAGATGACAACGGTGCCATTCGTTATCTAAGTGAAGGCAGGTGCTCCGGCAGGGAGCGGACTGTCGAGAAGGGTCGAATCGCCCATTTCGCTGAGTACCAAGGCCAGTGAACCCAGCACTTCGGCACGCCCTCCGAGCGCCCCCGGAAGGACGGACAACTGACGCGCCGCGCTGGGAATCGCGTAGCGCGAGACCGACTCCCGGATCGGTCCGAGAACCAATTCTCCCGCTTCGGCAAGATTTCCGCCGAGCACGACGCGACTCGGGTTGAGCAGGTTGCACAGATTGGCCACGCCGCTGCCGATGTGCCGCCCCACATCGGCGACCACGCGGCGGCAGCCGGGGTCGCCCTCGCGCGCCAGCTGCACCACGCGCTCCATGGTCAGATCGGGCCCATGGCTGGACTGGAGGAGCGGCAGTACGTAGCGGGCGGCGGCGAACGTCTCCAGGCAGCCGCGGTTGCCGCAGCGGCAGACCGGGCCCGATTCGTCCAGCGTGATGTGGCCGATCTCGCCGGCCGTGCCGCCCGGGCCGCGGTAGATCTGGCCGTCTATCACCAGGCCGGCGCCGACGCCGCTGGCGACCTTGATGTACGCGAGGTCCTTGACCCCGCGGCCACTGCCCCAGACCATCTCGCCCAGCGCGCCGAGGTTGGCGTCGTTGTCGACGTACACAGGCACGCCGAGCCGCCCGGAGAGCTCCTCGCTGGGGTTGATCCCGGTCCAGCCCGGCAGGATCGAGGTGGAGCCGAGGGTGCCGGACTCCACGTCGATCGGACCCGGTACGCCGAGACCGACGCCGATCACCTTGTCCTGGCCGATCCCAGTCGCCGCGATCAGCCGGTTGACCAGCTGTTCGGCCCTGCCGAAGCCCTGCGCGGACGAGGCGTCCACATCGAGCGGTTCGGACTCCTCGGCGAGCACCTGGTGGGCGAGGTTGCCGATGGCGACGCGCAGATGGGTGTGGCCGAAGTCGACGCCGATGACGATGCCCGCGTCGCCACTGAGAGAGACGCTGCGGGCCCTGCGACCGCCGGCCGAGGTGGGGGTGACCTCGACGGTTCCGCCGTCTTTCAGTTCGCGAACGATATTGGAGACCGTTGCTGCGGAGAGGCCTGTGCTCCTCGCGATCTCCGCCTGCGTGAGCGAGCCCGCCATACGCACAGCGCGTACGACCCGCTCTAGGTTGGCCCGGTGCAGAGATGTCTGCGACCCCGGAGTCTCCATTGACTCATCCACTCCTGCCCCCGGTGGGCGGCACGACGGCCGCCCCCGGCCGGGCCCACCGCGAAGCGGCACCCGACGTTTCTCCAACTTGTGAACTCTAAGCTCAACTCTCGGGCCTTATCCCGTCAAGACCTTGAGCGGGGGCAACCACGGATGAGCGAGGCAGGGCGGCAGCCGGGGCAGCGGTCGGAGGGGGGCCGGGGCAGCGGTCGGCGAAGGGGTGTTTTTCGGGCGCCTAGGCGCCCGCCAGCTCGGCGTTTGCCCGGGCCGTGACCAGGGTCAGCAGGCGGCCCGCGGTCGCCAGATCGTCGGCGGGGAGGTCGCCGTAGAGCCGCTCAGTGATCTCGGCGACGGCCGCCCGGATCCGCCCGTTCAGCGTCCGGCCCGCTTCCGTGAGGCGAAGGCGGGACGTGTCACCGGGCACGGTCTCCAGCAGCTTCGACTCGGCGAGCTCGCCGATGGTCACCAGGACCGCCGACTCGTCGATCTTCAGGGCGCCGGTCATCCGGGCGACGAGGGCGCCGTGCTCGACGGCCTCACCGCCGTCCGCGACGGCGTTCAGCGCCACCGACTGATTGAACGTGGTACCGGTGGGAGCCAGGGCTGTCTTCAGAAGGGCCCGCGTCGCATAGTGGGCCTGGCCTATGACCTGGCCGTTGAGGGTCGGGGCTGTGGACATCGTTACTCCTCGGTCGGGAAGTCGAGTGGTGTGTCGAGCAGGAGCGCCAGTTCGCGGGAGAAGACTTCGGCACGTGAACCGTGCAGTCCCCCCAGCGGCTCCAGAAGCTGATCGAGGAGCCGCCGGACGACGGTGATCGCCCGCCGGGTGACCGCACGCCCATGAGTCGTGAGCGACAGCTGGACGGCGCGCGTGTCGGCGGGGTCCGGGGCGCGCTCGACGAGACCGGCTGCCTCCAGGGCGCGGGCCAGCTTCGACACATAAAGAGGTTCGAGGCCGGTGCGGTCGGCGAGCTGCCGCTGACTGGGCCGGAGCCCGGAGCGCTCCATACCGAGCAGCGAGGCGACCAGTGAGTACTGCGCATGGGTAAGACCCAGGGGCGCGACGGCCCGGTCGACGGCGACCCGCCACTTCATCGACAGTCGCCAGACCAGGAAGCCGGGCGTGGGGCCTTCGGATGCTGCACTCATGGCAAATACAGTACATGGCTACTATGTACATGGCTACTGTTATGAGGCCGGAACCCGGCCCCCGCGACGGGCCGGGGTTCCGGAGTGGTGCTCCTACTTCAGCGCACCCGCGGTCAGACCGGCGACCACCTGCCGCTGGAAGATGATGTACGCCGCGAGCACCGGCAGCATCGCCATCACCAGACCGGCGAAGAGACCGGACCAGTCACCCTTGTAGCCCTGGCTGACGGCAAGTTCGACCAGGCCCTGGGAGAGCACCTTCTTCTCCGGCTCGGTGTTGAGCACGGTCGGCAGCATGTACTGGTTCCACTGCCCGAGGAAGTTGAAGATGGCGACGCTGATCAGGCCCGGCTTCGCCATCGGCAGCATCACCTGGAAGAACGTCCGGGTGTGGGAGGCCCCGTCGATCAGCGCCGCCTCGGCCACCGAGGTCGGCAGCGTACGGAAGAAGGCGGTGAGGAAGAAGACGGTGAACGGCAGGGAGTAGGCGATGTAGACCAGGATCAGGCCGTGCAGCGTGTTCAGCAGGGCGACGTTGTTCAGCACGAAGAACAGCGGCACCAGCGCCAGCATGACGGGGAAGCTCATTCCTCCGATGAAGAGGAAGTAGATGAAGCGGTTCCCTGGGAAGTCGAAACGCGCGAGGACGTACGCGGCCATCGAGCCGAACAGCAGCGTGCCGACCAGCGAACCGCCCACCACCAGAACGGTGTTGAGGAAATAGTCGCTCATGTGCGCCTGGCTCCAGGCGCGCGACCAGTTCTCGAAGTGCAGCGAGTCGGGCAGTGACCACGGCGAGGTGAAGATGGCCTTGTCGGTCTTGAACGAGGTCATCACCGCCCAGAGCAGCGGCAGGACGACCATGATCGCCCAGATGACGAGCACACCGTGCGAGAAGACGTTGAGGACGCCGCCCTCGGTCCTCTTCGTCCTGGTGGGCGGTGCTGTCGTCTTGACCACCGGCGGGCGGTCCTCGGAGATGCCGGCGGGCGGGGTGTCAGTCGTCTTCATGTCAGAACTCCAGCCGCTCGCGCCGGCCGACCCGCATCACGACGGCCGCGAAGGCCAGCGTGACGACGAGCAGGGCGACACCGATCGTTGTCGCGTATGCCGCCTGGCCGTCGCGGAACGCCGTTTGGTAGACGTACAGCGTGAGCACCGTCGTCGAGTAGTCGGGTCCGCCGGGGCCCACGGTCATGATCTGTACGACCGCGAAGGACTCCGCGCCCAGGGCCAGGATTCCCATGTAGACCCAGCCCGACTGCACGGTGTCCCACAGCAAGGGCAGGGTGATCCGGAAGAAGGTGGTGAACCGGTTCGCGCCGTCCAGCAGCGCCGCCTCGTAGAAGTCCCTGGGGATGGACGCCATTCCCGCGGAGAACAGCACGACGAAGAAGCCGACCGTGCTCCAGACCAGGACCGCCATGACGCACCACAGGGCGAGATCGGGATCGCCGAGCCAGCCCGGCTGGATGCTGTCGAGGCCCACGGCCCGCAACGCTCCGTTGATCGCGCCCTCGTTGGGGTTGTACGCGAACTGGAACAGCAGGGCCACGATCGCGATCGACAGCACCTGCGGGAAGAAGTAAGCGATCTTGTAGAAGGACGAACCGCGCACTCCGGCGATGGCGGCGCCCTTACGGCGCCGCCCGCCCACATTGAGCATGAAGGCGAAGAACAGCGCGAGGCCGAGCGTCACCAGCGGCAGCAGCAGCGCGAACCACAGGCTGTGCTGGAGCGACTTCCAGAAGATGTCGTCGTCCAGCATTCGGCTGTAGTTGTCGAAGCCGACCATCTTGAAGTCCGGGCTCAGGCCGGTCCAGTCCGTGAAGGAGTAGTAAATGGACTGGATGAACGGCCATATGACGAAGACTGCGTACAACGCCAGTGGGGCCGCCAAGAACCCCACGATGAACCGGTACTTGCCGTGTTGCATGGTTACCGACCCCGATCTTCCGGCGAATGCCGCCGCTGGTGACGCGAGCTCACTGGTGCTTGTAGTGCTTGATGGACTGGTCCTTGGCCGCCGCGTCCGCGAAGCCCTGGATCTTCTTGATGGTCTCGGCCGGGGTCGCTCGGCCCGCCATCATCTCGCCCAGACCGGCGACGCCGATCTGCTCCTTCTGCAGCTTCACGTACCAGTCCTGCAGGCGCGGGTTGACGACGTTCTCGCCGGCCTTCTTCAGCGCGTCGACACCGGACTGCATCGCCGTCGACAGGGTCAGACCGTCGGTACCGCCGTTGAACGCCGTCAGCGACTTCACCTGCTGGGTGAAGCTCTTCGACGAGGCCTCGCTGAGCATGATGCGCAGTTGCTCCATGCCGCCCTCGGCGTTCTTCGCCTTGGCCGGGACGACGAAGGGCTCACCGCCGGATGCCCAGATGGTGCCGAACGGCAGCTTGTCGGACTTGTCGAGGCCGGTGGGCGCGGCCACCATCATCTTGAAGTCCTTGGGCGTGGTCTTCGCCGCCTCGTTCTCCACCCAGGATCCGTTGGGGATGAAGAGCGCCTTGCCCTCGGTCCAGGCCGTCTGGGACTGGATGTGGTCGATGCCGGGCGTGCCCTTGAGGATGTAGCCCTTCTTGAAGAGCTCGTAGTACGCCTCGAAGGCAGCCTTGACGGCCGGGTGCTCCCAGGCCTTGGGCTCGAGGTTGTCGATGGCGTCGAGGACCTCACGGCCGCCGATCTTGGCGATGAAGGGGTACAGCGAGAACGGCAGGTAGTACGGGTGCTTGCCCGCGTACGTCCAGCCGGCGATGCCCTTCTTCTTCGCCTTCTCGCACAGGGCGAGCATCTCGTCCCAGGTCTCCGGGTACGCGGAGTCGAGCTTCTCCAGGGCGGTCTGGGAGTACCACACGCCGTACACGGTGTACGCGTAGTAGAGGATCCAGACCGGGTCACCGTCGAACTGGCCCATCTCGACGATGCCCGGGCGCAGCGTGTCGCGCACCTTCTTGTTCGGGTCGTCGATGGACGGCGCGTCCAGCAGCGGGGTGAGGTCGGCGAGCTGCTTCTTGCCGACCAGGACGCCCATGTCCATCTGCTGGGCACCCGAGTTGTCGATCAGGTCCGGCGGGGTGCCGCCGTTGAAGCGCGGCTGAAGCTCCGACTGGATCTTCTGCGTCGCGCGGTGCTTGACCTTCGGAGCCTTCGGGAAGGCCTCCTGGTACTTCTTCTCGGCGTCCAGCGCGTACTGCTGGCCGAAACCACCGTCGAAGATGACGACCTCGAGCTGCGCCGTCTCATTGACGCCGAGCGGGTTCTTGGCGGTCTTCTTGCCCTTTTCGACCTTGTTCTCGCTGCCGCCGTCGCTGCTCGCACACGCGGACAGGAAGCTCATCGTCGGAACGGTGATCAAGCCGATTGCTGCGGAACGCTTGATCAGATCGCGACGGCCAAGGCCCTCATTATTGTGGGCGGAGGTGGATCCCATGCTCAAGTCCTCGCCTTCTCCAGGACTCAGGCGGTGTACCGGTCGCCCGTCCTTCTCGCCTGAGGCGAAGGGCCCCGCCACCGCAGTCAGTTGCTGTGTCTTCCCGGGGGGAAACTCAGTGAAGCTTGGGTCGTGCACGGTCGGCAGCGGGAACGGATCTTCCGCGGACGGCAGTCGCTGTCGCAGATGCCGGTCCGCTGTCCCCCGTCCCCCCTGGCCCGCTGCCATATGTGGAACAGCTATGCGGGTGCCGACAGGTATAGTCCACTTCACATCGGGTGAGCAAGATCGAGAGCAAGGTTGGGCAGCAGTCTTTCCCGAGTTGAGACCTCGCGGACACCTGAATCCCGTGCGCGCCCAAGTCCCGTGCGCGCCCATACGATCACAGCGCTCTTCGCCGAACGACTGAATCCGGCCGCCTCACCCCGTCAACACCCTTGACACCGTATGGCACTTACCTCCCTACTGGAGCCTGCGCATCGCGCCTGACAACGTTGTCCAACGCGCTTCCACTGGAGGAAAGGCCCCGGGATGCAGCCCACCCCCAGACCTCGGCAGAGACAAATCCACGCGGCGGCCTTGGTGGCTGCCGCTTCCATGCTCGTGATGACGGCCCAGTCCGCCGCCGTCGCGCTGCCCGCGCCGTCCGCCCAATCCCCCTCGGCGGACCGGGAATTCACCTCGTCCTTCGAGGCGGACGAGCCCCAGCCGGACTGGCGCAATACCGTTGACGTCGGAGCCGATGGACAGAAGCGGTCATCCGGTATCGATGGCGGATTTTCTAGCGGAATACCGGGCAATATCACCGATAAGGTGATAGAGCTGCGCGCCAGCGACGAGAACACCGGCGCCGGTGAGACCAAGGAGAACCTGGTCGATTTGCAGCCGGGCACCAAATGGCTGGGTTTCGAGCCCACCGCTTGGATCGAGTTCGACACGGACGCGCCGGTCAAGGTCGTCACGTATGCGCTCACTTCGGCGAACGACCACGCCGAGCGCGACCCGAAGGACTGGACCCTCAAGGGCTCGGCCGACGGCAAGGAGTGGAAGGTCCTGGATTCCCGCGAGGGCCAGACCTTCGAGAAGCGCTTCGAGACGAAGACGTACAACGTCGGCGACGGCACGAATGCGACGGCGTACGCCCACTACCGGCTGGAGATCACCAAGAACAACGGCGCCGGCGACGCCACCCAGCTCGCCGATGTGCAGTTCTCCAACGGCGACACCAGCACGCCCACCCCCGACGACATGCGCAGCCAGGTCGACCGCGGTCCCGGCGGCTCCCCCACCGCCAAGTCCAACGTCGGATTCACCGGCAAGCGGGCGCTGAAGTACGCCGGCACCCACAAGCCGGACGGCCGGGCCTACTCGTACAACAAGGTCTTCGACGTCAATACGGCCGTGGGCCGCGACACCCAGCTGTCGTACCGGGTCTTCCCGTCCCTGCCGGAGACGGATCTCAACTATCCGGCCACGAATGTGTCGGTGGACCTCGCCTTCACCGACGGCACCCATCTGAGTGATCTTCGGGCGCTCGACTCGCACGGCGGGCTGCTGACCCCGCAGGGCCAAGGCGCGGCCAAGCGGCTCTACGTCAACCAGTGGAACCATGTCGCGTCCAGGATCGGCTCGGTCGCGGCCGGCAAGACGGTCGACCGGATCCTGGTGGCGTACGACTCCCCCAAGGGCCCGGCGAAGTTCCAGGGCTGGATCGACGACATCTCGCTGGCCCCCAAGGCTTCCGAGAAGCGGCTCGCCCATCTCTCGGACTATGCGTCGACCACCCGCGGCACCAATTCCAGCGGCTCCTTCTCGCGCGGCAACAACTTCCCCGCGACCGCCGTCCCGCACGGCTTCAACTTCTGGACACCGGTGACCAACGCCGCGTCCAGGAGCTGGCTGTACGAGTACGCGCGCGGCAACAACGCGGACAATCTGCCGACCGTGCAGGCCTTCAGCGCCAGCCATGAGCCGAGCCCCTGGATGGGCGACCGGCAGACCTTCCAGCTGATGCCGTCCGCGGCGGCAGGCACACCGGACACCGACCGCGCCAAGCGCGCTCTGCCCTTCCGGCACGAGAAGGAGACCGCCCGCCCGCACTACTACGGGGTCACCTTCGAGAACGGTCTCAAGGCCGAGATCACCCCGGCCGACCACGCGGCGATGATGCGGTTCACCTATCCCGGTGACGACGCGAGCATCATCTTCGACAACGTCACCAAGGAGGGTGGGCTGACCCTCGATCCGGCCACCCACTCCTTCACCGGTTTCTCCGACGTCAAGAGCGGACTGTCCACCGGCGCCACCCGGCTCTTCGTGTACGGCGTCTTCGACGCGCCGGTCACCGCATCGGGCGCCGACGGAGTGAGCGGCCACCTCCGTTTCGACGCGGGCAAGGACCGCACCGTCTCTCTCCGGCTGGCCACCTCGCTGATCAGCGTCGACCAGGCGAAGAAGAACCTCGCCGACGAGATCCCGGCCGGCACGGGCTTCGAGCGGGTCAAGGACCGGGCGCAGGACGCCTGGGACGAGCTGCTCGGCAAGGTGGAGGTCGAGGGCGCGAACCACGACCAGCTCACCACGCTCTACTCCAGCCTGTACCGGCTGTACCTCTATCCCAACTCCGGTTTCGAGAACACCGGCACCACGTCCCGTCCCAAGCACCAGTACGCGAGCCCGTTCTCGCCGATGCCCGGACCGGACACCCCGACCCACACCGGCGCGAAGATCGTCGACGGCAAGGTGTACGTCAACAACGGCTTCTGGGACACCTACCGGACGACCTGGCCGGCGTACTCCTTCCTCACCCCGGAGAAGGCGGGCGAGCTGGTGGACGGCTTCGTCCAGCAGTACAAGGACGGCGGCTGGATCTCCCGCTGGTCCTCGCCCGGCTATGCCGACCTGATGACAGGCACCAGTTCGGACGTGGCCTTCGCAGACGCGTACGTCAAGGGCGTGGACTTCGACGCCGAGGCGGCGTACGAGGCGGCGCTGAAGAACGCGACGGTGGTCCCGCCGAGTTCGGGCGTCGGCCGCAAGGGCATGGAGACCTCGCCGTTCCTCGGCTACGCCTCCACCGAGACCCATGAGGGGCTGTCCTGGTCGCTGGAGGGCTACCTCAACGACTACGGCCTCGCCAAGATGGGCCAGGCCCTCTTCAAGAAGACCAAGAAGGCCCGCTATCAGGAGGAGTCCCAGTACTTCCTCAACCGGGCCCGCAACTACATCACGCTCTTCGACTCCAAGGCCGGCTTCTTCCAGGGCCGCGATCTCAAGGGCGACTGGCGGGTCGAGAGCGAGAAGTACGATCCGCGGGTGTGGGGCTACGACTACACCGAGACCAACGGCTGGGGCTATGCCTTCACGGCCCCCCAGGACAGCCGCGGCCTCGCCAATCTCTACGGCGGACGCTCCGCGCTCGGCGAGAAGCTCGACAGCTACTTCTCCACCCCGGAGACGGCCTCGCCCGAGTTCGTCGGCTCGTACGGCAGCGTCATCCATGAGATGACGGAGGCCCGTGATGTCCGGATGGGCATGTACGGCCACTCCAACCAGGTCGCCCACCACGTCACGTACATGTACAACGCCGCCTCACAGCCCTGGAAGACCCAGGAGAAGGTGCGCGAGGTGCTCTCCCGCCTCTACACCGGCAGCGAGATCGGACAGGGCTACCACGGCGACGAGGACAACGGCGAGCAGTCGGCCTGGTATCTCTTCTCCGCGCTCGGCTTCTACCCGCTGGTGATGGGCAGTGGCGAGTACGCGATCGGTTCGCCGCTCTTCACCAAGGCGACCGTGCATCTGGAGAACGGGCGCGACCTGGTGGTCAAGGCCCCGAAGAACAGCGCGAAGAACGTCTACGTCCAGGGTCTGAAGGTGAACGGCAATACCTGGAACTCCACTGCTCTGCCGCATCAGCTGATCGCGCGGGGCGGCACGCTGGAGTTCTCGATGGGCCCGAAGCCGTCCTCGTGGGGTACGGGCAAGAACGCCGCCCCGGTCTCCATCACCCAGGACGACAAGGTGCCCTCGCCACGCCACGATGTGATCACGGCGAGCGGTCCGCTCTTCGACAACGCCTCCGCCACGGAGGCCGTGTTCGAGACGGCGGAGCTGCCGGTGGCGTCGAAGACCCGGGCCGTGCAGTACACCCTCACCTCGTCGGCACGGGCAAAGGCCCCTGCGGGATGGGTGCTGCAGGGTTCGCAGGACGGGACGGTCTGGAAGGACCTCGACAAGCGGTCCGGCCAGTCGTTCGCCTGGGACAGACAGACCCGCGTCTTCACGGTGGGCGCGCCGGGCACGTACGCGAAGTACCGGCTGGTGGCGACGGGTTCGGCGACACTCGCGGAGGTCGAGCTGCTCTCCTGACGTTACGAGTTCGTCACATCACCACGCAGGCCCGCATTCGGATCCTCCGGATGCGGGCCTGTTTGTCCCCCTGGCAACGCCAACGGCACCCTGCAGTCCCGGGTGAAGGTCGGCTCCGGCTGGAACATCTACAACCAGATCGTGGGCCAGGGCGACCTGTCCGGCGACGGCAAGGCCGACATCGTCGCCCGCGACGGCTCCGGTGTGCTGTGGCTGTACAAGGGCACCGGCAACGCCGCCGCCCCGTTCACCGCCCGCACCAAGGTCGGCTCCGGCTGGAACACCTTCAACTACCTGGTGTCCACGGGTGACCTGAACGCGGACGGCCGCACCGACCTGATCGCCCGCGACGGCGCCGGCGCCCTGTGGCGCTACAACGGGACCGGCAACGCCGCTGCCCCGTTCTCGGGCCGCGTCAAGATCGGCGCTTCCGGCTGGAACATCTACAGCATGCTGTTCTGATCGCGTAGCTGATCAGCCATACAGAAGGGCCGCATCCCCGTCACCGGGGATGCGGCCCTTCTGCCTTACTGCCCTACTGCCTTGCTTCCGTGCCTACTTGCGGATCAGGTTCCGCAGCACGTACTGCATGATGCCGCCGTTGCGGTAGTAGTCCGCCTCACCCGGGGTGTCGATACGGACGACCGCGTCGAACTCCACACCGGTGTCGGTGGTGACCTTGACCGTGCGCGGCGTGTTGCCGTTGTTCAGCTCGGTCACGCCGGTGAAGGAGAAGGACTCCTCGCCGGTCAGGCCGAGGGCCTCGGCGGACGCGCCCTCCGGGTACTGCAGGGGCAGGACGCCCATGCCGATGAGGTTCGAGCGGTGGATGCGCTCGTACGACTCGGCGATGACGGCCTTGACGCCGAGCAGCGCGGTGCCCTTGGCGGCCCAGTCGCGGGACGAGCCCGAGCCGTACTCCTTGCCCGCCAGGATGACCAGCGGGATGCCGGCGGCCTGGTAGTTCTGCGAGGCGTCGTAGATGAAGGAGACCGGGGCGTCGTCCTGGGTGAAGTCGCGGGTGAAGCCGCCCTCCGTGCCCGGCGCGATCTGGTTGCGCAGACGGATGTTGGCGAAGGTGCCGCGGATCATCACCTCGTGGTTGCCACGGCGCGAGCCGTACGAGTTGAAGTCGCGACGCTCGACGCCGTGCTCCGTGAGGTACTGGCCGGCCGGGGTGTCGGCCTTGATCGCACCGGCCGGGGAGATGTGGTCGGTGGTGACCGAGTCGCCCAGCTTGGCGAGCACGCGGGCGTCGGCGATGTCCGAGACCGGGGTGGTCTCCATCGTCATGCCCTCGAAGTACGGGGGCTTGCGCACGTAGGTGGACTGCGGGTCCCACTCGAAGGTGTTGCCGGTCGGGATCGGCAGCGCCTGCCACTGCGCGTCGCCCGCGAAGACGTCCTGGTAGGACTTGTTGAACATGTCCTCGCCGATGGCGTTGGCCACCACGTCGTTGACCTCGGCCTCGGTCGGCCAGATGTCCTGGAGGTGGACCGGCTTGCCGTCCTGGTCGATGCCCAGCGCGTCCTTGGTGATGTCCACCTTCATCGAACCGGCGATGGCGTACGCGACGACCAGCGGCGGGGAGGCCAGGTAGTTCATCTTGACGTCGGGGTTGATCCGGCCCTCGAAGTTACGGTTGCCGGAGAGCACCGAAGTCACGGCCAGGTCGTGGTCGTTGACGGCCTTGGAGACCTCCGCCGGCAGCGGGCCGGAGTTGCCGATGCAGGTGGTGCAGCCGTAGCCGACGAGGTTGAAGCCGAGCTTGTCGAGGTAGGGGGTGAGACCCGCCTTGTCGAAGTAGTCGGTGACGACCTTGGAGCCCGGGGCGAGAGTGGTCTTGACCCACGGCTTGCGGGTGAGGCCCTTCTCGACCGCCTTCTTGGCCACCAGCGCGGCGGCGACCATGACGTACGGGTTCGAGGTGTTGGTGCAGGAGGTGATCGCGGCGACGGTGACGGCGCCGTGGTCGATCTCGTACGTCGAGCCGTCGGGGGCCGTGACCAGGGTCGGGCGGGTCGGCACACCGTTGCGGGTGGCCGGGGCGTCCGAGGCCGGGAAGGACTCGATGCCCGCCTCGTTGGCGTCTTCGACGTAGTTCTGTACGTCCTGCGAGAACTGGTACGCGGCGTCGGCGAGCACGATGCGGTCCTGCGGACGCTTCGGGCCGGCGATCGACGGGACGACCGTGGAGAGGTCCAGCTCCAGCTTCTCGGAGAAGTCGGGCTCGGCGGCCGGGTCGAGCCAGAGGCCCTGCTCCTTGGCGTATGCCTCGACCAGCGCGAGCTGCTGCTCGCTGCGGCCCGTCAGCTTCAGGTACTTGATGGTCTCGTCGTCGATCGGGAAAATCGCGGCTGTGGAGCCGAACTCCGGCGACATGTTGCCGATGGTGGCGCGGTTCGCGAGCGAGGTGGCGGCGACGCCCTCACCGTAGAACTCGACGAACTTGCCGACGACGCCGTGCTTGCGCAGCATCTCGGTGATGGTGAGGACGAGGTCCGTGGCGGTGGTGCCCGGCTTGAGCTCACCGGTCAGCTTGAAGCCGACGACGCGCGGGATGAGCATGGAGACCGGCTGGCCGAGCATCGCGGCCTCGGCCTCGATGCCGCCGACGCCCCAGCCGAGCACGCCGAGGCCGTTGACCATGGTGGTGTGCGAGTCGGTGCCGACGAGGGTGTCGGGGTACGCCTGGCCACCGCGGACCATGATCGTACGAGCGAGGTGCTCGATGTTCACCTGGTGCACAATGCCGGTGCCCGGGGGGACGACCTTGAACTCGTCGAAGGCGGTCTGGCCCCAGCGCAGGAACTGGTAACGCTCCTTGTTGCGGCCGTACTCCAGCTCGACGTTCTGCGCGAAGGCGTCGTTGGTGCCGAACTTGTCGGCGATGACGGAGTGGTCAATGACCAGCTCGGCCGGGGCAAGCGGGTTGATCTTCGCCGGGTCGCCGCCGAGCTCCTTGACGGCCTCGCGCATGGTGGCGAGGTCGACGACACAGGGAACACCGGTGAAGTCCTGCATGATCACGCGGGCCGGCGTGAACTGGATCTCCTGGCTCGGCTGAGCCTGGGAGTCCCAGCCGCCGAGCGCCCGGATGTGGTCGGCGGTGATGTTCGCGCCGTCCTCGGTGCGGAGCAGGTTCTCCAGCAGCACCTTCAGGCTGTAAGGGAGGCGCGCGGAGCCCTCGACCTTGTCCAGCTTGAAGATCTCGTACGACTCGTCGCCCACGCGCAGCGTGCTGCGGGCGTCGAAGCTGTTCGCCGACACGACAGTCTCCTTCATCAATGTGCGCGTACTACCTCAATGCTGCCGCCACGGCTTCTCGCCGATCCGCTAAGGTAAGAGTTAGTTAGGTAACCCTTACCGAATGGCGGCTGCGGTACGCCTTCGGCAGATATCTCGATGTCGAGATAACTCTAGTACATGACCGCTGCTGGGTCATGCCCCGACCTCGCTGTGCTGTCTCCGTGTACCTGGCCAGGTCTCACCAAGTCTGGCCACGTTCGGGGAAAGCCTCGTGCACATGGCCAGTGGCTCCAGTGTCCGTCGTAGGTTCGCGAGTGTCCGTACGTTGCGGTGCCAGGGGTGGACATGGCGGATCCGGCGGTTTCGGTGGTCCCGGATGGCGGGGCCGATCCGTTCGATGTGGAGTACGTCGACGGTCTGGGCCGGGTGGTCCGCTCAGCGCTGAGACAGTGCTGGCATGTCCCGTTCGAGGACTCCCGCCCGTCCGGGAGTTCCCGGTCTACCGAGGTCAGAAGAACTTCACGGGTTGGTGGTGGACCGCGACGACGGCCACGCACGTGGGCTACGAATCATGGCTGAAACGGGCGGTGCTGATCGGGCTCGACTTCGACCCGGATGTGGCGGGCATCGCCTCACAGCCGTTCTGGCTGCACTGGTCTGCCGGAGAACGCTCGCGGCGGCACGCCCCGGACTATTTCGTACGCCGTGCTGACGGTTCGGCTGGTCTGGTCGATGTCCAGGCCGATGACCGGATTCAGGCCCGGGATGCCGAGGCGTTCGCAGCCATGGCGGAGGCCTGCGCCGTGGCGGGTTGGAGCTTCGAGCGGATCGGGAGTCCCCCCGTGCGGGAGTCGAACCTTCGGTGGCTAGCGGGCTACCGGCACCCGCGGAGCTTGCAGCCCGAGATCGCCGGCCGACTCTGGGACGTGTTCGCCTCCCCCCGGCCGCTGTTCGCGGGAGTTGATGCGGCCGGGCGGCCGGTTCCCGGCTGGCGGTTCTTCCGGTGCTGTTCCATCTGCTCTGGCGGCAGCTGCTGGTCGCGGATCTGGAGTCGGCTCTGCTCGGTGCCGAGACGATCGTGCGGCTACCTGAGGGCGGTACGCGATGAGCGGGTCACGGCCGGTGGGGCTGCGGATCGGTGACCAGGTGCGCTTCGAGGACCGGCTGCACACAACCCTCGTGCTGCATCGGAGGCCCTGTCTTCATGCACCCACCCGACCCCGGGGCTTATCGGGGGGTCAGCACACAGAACTCGTGACCGTCGGGGTCGGCCATCACCACCCAGTCGACGTCCCCCTGGCCGATGTCGATGCGCGTTGCCCCGAGGGAGACGAGCCGGTCGACCTCCGCCTGCTGGTCACTGCCGGTCGGTGGAGCGAGGTCGAAGTGCAGCCGTTCCTTCCCCGTCTTCGGCATCAGGGGTGGACCACCCCACGTGACCTTCGGACCGCCGTGCGGTGAGCGGATCGCGGTCTCCTGGTCCCGGTCCCAGACCAACGGCCAGCCCAGCGCTCGGCTCCAGAAGTACCCGGCCTCCTGCGAGCCATCGCCCGCCAGCGCTCCGATGAATCCGCACTCGGCGAGGAAGCTGTTGCCCGGCTCGATGACACAGAACTCATTGCCCTCGGGGTCGGCGAGCACCACATGCCCCTCCTCCGGGAGTTGACCGATGTCGATGTGCCGGGCACCGAGTTCGAGCGCCCTCTCCACCACCTGCTTCTGGTCGTCGAGGGACGTGCTCGTCAGATCGAAGTGCATGTGGTTCTGGCCTGTCTTCAGCTCCTGGGTCGGGAGGAAGCGGAGCCGGAACCCGGTCTCATCGCTGGGCAGCAGCGTGATGCCGTCGGAGGAGTCCTTGGACGTCTCCCAGCAGAGAAAGTCCGCCCAGAAGCGCGCGAGACGGAGCGGGTCGTGCGCATCGAAGCAGAGCGCGTGTAGATGAGAAGTCATCCGTAGGTCTCCCGGTAGGGGCAGGCGGGTCGTGCTGGAGCCTGCCCAGCCGGTGCCACCCGGTCAACTGATTAAGCCCCGCGCTCGTCCGCTGTCGAGCACGCTCGAAACGGCAGTCCGTCCACGACCTCACAGGCTCGCGAGGAGGCCGTCGAGCGGGGGCGGTGTCCGGTCCGGTGCGAGGGCCTCGACAAGGAGACGGCCATAGCGGATCTTGCGGCCCTTCTTCGTGCCGAGGAAGCGCCGCACCTGCTGGTGCCGGGGCCGGCCGTGCTGTGCGGGCTGGCGCTGGAAGGTCTGCCAGGCGCGGAAGTCGCCCTCGGCGCGGAGGATCTCCTCGACTCCTGCCATGCCGAGCGCGCGGATGAGTTCATCCTCCAGATCCGCGGTGCATACGTAGATGTCCTGGAGCGGTGCCTGTGCCCGCGTCAGGCCGCGCTCGTAGAAGCCCTGTTCGCCCTCGTCGCACAGTCCTGTCAGGCGCAGACCGAGGCCGGGCGGCCCGAGAAGGCCGGCATAGCAGCCGACGCTCATCGCCCCGCCCATCGGCACGACAAACACTCCCTCGGCGGCCAGGTCCCGGCCACGCCGGGCGGCCAGCGCCTCGACGGCCGCGAGATCGCTCAGCCCTTCCAGGAGCACCGCGGTCCGCACCCCCAGGCTTTCCGCCAGATCGCGCGCCGGCCCGTCGGGACCGCCCGTCGCCCAGCTGGTGACCGCATCCTGGAACGCCCTCATGTCCGCCATGGGGCGAGTCTGCCCGTCCACCGGTGGCACGGCACGGGATTATTCGACAGCCTCAGGAGCTGCGACGGTCCTCAGGCCCCGGCCGCCCAGTCCACCAATCCCCTGGAACGGCTGAACCGCGAGATCAAGCGCCGCACCGAAGTCGTGCGGGTCTTCCCCAACCCCGACGCGGTCCTCCGACTGGCCACCGCCGTCCTGGCCGAACTCCACGACGAATGGATCGCCTTCCCCCGCCGCTATCTCTCTGAGGAGAGCATGGCCACGGTCTATGCCAGCCGCCTCACCACCGACACGCCGCCCTACCCAGCCCCACCGAAGGCTGATCCCCTACACCACGTGGCGGGACGCCATCCAAGAGATCATGCGGTCGCAGGACTGATCCTCGGCCAACCGCCCAGTGCAGCGACGAGCCGGTCACACAAGACTGGGTCCTGCACGTCGATAGCGAGACGGTGGGCGATGGACCCCACCTGCCAACCTGCGTGATAGTCGAAAAACGGAGGCGGACCTGCAGTGTTATGGGCTAGTTTGCCGACCAGCTCCGCGAGCCGGAAAAGTAGATGCTCTCGTGCTGTGAGCGGCTTGTCCTTGTCCAAACCGCGTCCGCGGATCAGTTCGAACACCGCGCGTCCGTGCATCCACTGATCCCTGTCACCTGCCAGTACCAGGGCAGCTTCGATCTCAGGCGTCTTGCCCAGGATCGCCGAAGCCGCATCGAGAACGTCCGCCGCCCATCTCACCGGGCCCTTCTGCTGCTCAAACAGGCATCGCCCCCATTGGGCAACAGGGTCCGTTCGTCGGCTCATCTCGCGATCATCCCAACGTCGCAGATCAGAGACAACAGCGTTCATGGCTTCAGCACGAGCATCGTGACGTACCCGACGTGCCAAAGAGATCGACTCTTCCAGCAGCCGGGACAGGAGAGTTCGAGATCAAGCACTGAACCGCAGGCCTGGCCACATCGGGCGAGATTTTCCAGCCCTGCTTCAAGTGGCCACCCTGGTGAGACGACGTCCGAAGCGCAGTCTCACCACACCTGTCCAGCCGCAGGTCAGCGACTGCCCCCAGGCCACCATTACGGAGATGGGACACTCACCCGGTCGCCGCTGCATGGATGCCGAGCGGGGCCGAACTACCGCTTTACGAGCCGCGAACACCCGATTGCCCACAGCCTGTCACCCCGATGGCCTATCCCCGCGCGATCACATCTCATATCTGAGATAGCCTGCGGCCATGGCAGACGATTACCTCGTACGCATCGGCAAGCTCATCCGTGACGCCCGTCAGCATCGGGGCTGGACACAGACGCAGCTTGCCGAGGCGCTCGGCACCAGCCAGAGCGCCGTGAACCGCATCGAGCGCGGCAACCAGAACATCAGCCTTGAGATGATCGCGCGTATCGGTGAGGCGCTCGACAGTGAGATCGTCTCGCTCGGCTACGCCGGGCCCATGCACCTTCGGGTGGTCGGCGGCCGTCGGCTGTCCGGTGCCATCGACGTCAAGACCAGTAAGAACGCGTGTGTCGCGCTGCTCTGCGGTTCGCTGCTGAACAAGGGCCGTACGGTACTGCGCCGGGTGGCCCGCATCGAAGAGGTCTTCCGGCTGCTGGAGGTGCTGAACTCCATCGGGGTGCGCACCCGCTGGATCAACGAGGGCGTCGACCTCGAGATCGTGCCGCCCGCGCAGCTCGACATGGACGCGATCGACGCGGAGGCGGCCCGCCGGACCCGGTCGATCATCATGTTCCTCGGGCCGCTGCTGCACCGGATGGACACCTTCCGGCTGCCGTACGCGGGCGGCTGCGACCTCGGCACGCGGACCATCGAGCCGCACATGATCGCGCTGCGCCGCTTCGGCCTCGACATCACCGCGACCGAGGGGCTCTACCACGCGAAGGTCGAGCGCACGACCACGCCCGAACGCCCCATCGTGCTGACCGAGCGCGGCGACACGGTGACCGAGAACGCGCTGCTCGCCGCCGCCCGGCACGACGGGGTGACCGTCATCCGTAACGCCTCCTCCAACTACATGGTCCAGGACCTGTGTTTCTTCCTGGAGGCGCTGGGCGTCAAGGTCGAGGGCGTCGGGACGACGACGCTGACCGTGCACGGTGTGCCGACCATCGACGTGGACGTCGACTACTCCCCCTCCGAGGACCCGGTCGAGGCGATGAGCCTGCTGGCCGCGGCGGTGGTCACCGAATCCCAACTCACCATCCGCCGGGTGCCGATCGAGTTCCTGGAGATCGAGCTCGCGGTGCTGGAGGAGATGGGCCTGGACCACGACCGTACGCCGGAGTACCACGCCGACAACGGGCGTACCCGGCTGATCGATCTGACCGTGCGGCCCTCCAAGCTGGAGGCGCCGATCGACAAGATCCACCCGATGCCGTTCCCCGGCCTGAACATCGACAACGTCCCGTTCTTCGCGGCCATCGCGGCGGTCGCCCAGGGCAAGACGCTGATCCACGACTGGGTCTACGACAACCGCGCGATCTATCTGACGGACCTGAACCGGCTGGGCGGCCGCCTCCAACTCCTGGACCCGCACCGAGTCCTGGTGGAGGGCCCGACCCGCTGGCGCGCGGCGGAGATGATGTGCCCGCCGGCGCTGCGGCCCGCGGTGGTGGTGCTGCTGGCGATGATGGCGGCGGAGGGCACGTCCGTACTGCGCAATGTGTATGTCATCAACCGGGGTTACGAGGAGCTGGCGGAGCGGCTGAACTCGGTGGGCGCGCAGATCGAGATCTTCCGGGACATCTGAAACGCGGATGCCGCCGCACTCTGTCTGACCAGCAAGGACGCGGGTCAGGAGGGGTGCGGCGGCACCCGTGGGACTTCTCTGGACTTTACGCCGGAACGGAGTTGCTGCCCCCCGGCCGGGGCTACGCGAAGACCGCGTCGATGGCGGCGCTGCCGCGCCCGCCTGCGCGAGGCAGGAAGTGCGCGTACTTCCGGAGCCTGAACCCGGGACCCGAGTGGCCGATCCACCGGGGCCAGGGAGAGGACACGCTCACGCCCCGTCGCCAAGGCTGTACGTCCTCGGCCGCCGGTGCTTGGCTTCCACAGGCGTGTCAGCAGGACGGGGATCGTCCCACGGCAGCGTGACCGGCACCGGCGCCGGCACCTTTCAATGATTCAATCGAGACATGTGAGACAGGACATTCGAGACCTCACCTTGGCCCGCGGCCGCCGTGGCAGCCTTCTCCGGAAGGGTGTGTGCGATGCCGCGGCTGTCCTGCCCGGCAGTACCGGCGCACACAGGGCGAAGGCTGCCACTCCAATGCGACCGCCGCCTGCACGATCCCAACTACTGTCCGGCGGCCGCCTGGTTCACGGTCGACTGCGAGTTCCACGACTACGACGGACACCTCTTCAGCGCGCGCAATGTCCGCACCCGCGTCTCCGGGTTCCAGGCGCGCGAGGGCACCGCCAGCATCCCGCGGGACCGGAAGGCCGGCGACCGGAGCGTGGCAACCGGATACGTACACTTCAGCCCACAATGAAGCGTCACGCCGAGTTCACTGAGCAGGCGGGAAGATTCCGCGATTACCTCCCAGCCGACGACCGTCAGTCGCTGATGCGTCTCGTCAGCGAGATCGCCGAGGAACCCAATGGCCCCGGCACTCACCTCGCGTACACGAACGACGATGTCACACGCTCGGCCTGGTCCGGCCACCTCAACGTCAAGTACGTCGTGACCTGGAATGCCGTGATCGTTGTGGCGGCCGATGTCTACGATGCCGAACGGGTCAACGTTGAGTGACAACTGCCTCACCGTGATCCCGCCCGCTCCGCACTGGCAGCCCGACAAGGCGGGTGGGTCCTCGCACGCGTCCACGACTGCTACCAGAACGGCTTCGCCAACCTCGACGCCGAGACTCCCTGCTGCGGCGTCAAGAGCTCGCTGAACGACCTCAACCAGGCACCTGTCCCTTCGATCTTGGGTATGCAGCTACCGGGGCCGCTATGACGGCCGCTCAGGATCTGTCCATGATCGCTGACCTGCAGTGTGTGGTGCTGGACTGCCCCGATCCGGCGGAACTTGCCGACTTCTACCAGTTGCTGGTCGGTGGGACCGCCAACGAGCAGGACCAACGGTGGGCACTGGGCGACGACTGGGCGACCCTGCACACTCCGTCCGGTCTCGTCCTCGCCTTCCAGCGGGCATCGGACTTTCTGCCGCCACAGTGGCCGGACCCCGCCCGGCCGCAGCAGTTCCATCTGGACTTCGGTGTTGCGGACCTGGACCGTGCCCAAGAGCAGGTCCTGGCGCGGGGAGCGACGGTACTGGACGAGGGTTCCGCCGGGCGGAGCTGGCGTATCTATGCCGGCCCGGCAGGGCATCCGTTCTGCCTGGTCCGCCACTGACAGCGGATCAGCGGGTGCAATTGCGCTCGTGAGAGTCACGAGCGGAGCCGGCTGAGGAGGGCGGCAGCGGCACGGTGCCGAGATAGACATGTCCGCGCTCGTCGTACCGCGTCGCTACGGCTCGGAACTGCTTCAGCTTTCCGGTGGCTCACTCCACCGTGTTGCGGTCTTCGTACCGTTGCCTGTCGAAGCCGAGAGTCTCGAGATCACCGTGACGCCGGACCGGCAGACCATCGAGCGAAGTGGACTTCAAGCTGATGTGGTGGCCCATGCAAGACGCAATCAAGGCCGCGGCCGAGGGCCGCCGTCAGTGGTGCTCCACCACCGGCCTGCGGCGGATGCGGGCGGCCATGACCGCCACGTCGTCCTCCGCGTGGGCGGCGTCGAGTTCGTCGAGCACGACGTCGAGCAGTTCGTCGAGGCTGCTGTCGGGGGCGGCGTGTACGTCCGCGAGGCGGGCGAGCGAGGCGTCGATGTCCTCTCCGCGACGTTCGACCAGGCCGTCGGTGAACAGCAGCAGGGTGTCACCGGGTTGGAGGCTGCGCGAGATGATTTCGTATCCGCCCAGGCCGGTGCCGAGAGGTGGTCCGACGGGCACGCCTATCAGCTCCGCGGCGCCTTCCCGGCTGAATACGGCGGGCGGCAGATGGCCTGCGCTGGAGAAGGAGCCCATGCCGCGCGCCGGGTCGACGCGTACGAGCAGACAGGTGGCGGGCCGCCGGGTGACGGCCTCGGAAATGGCGTTGTCCAGCTGCCGCAGCACCCGGTGCGGTGGCAGGTCGTTGGCCGCGACCTCGCGCAGCGTGGAGCGGTAGCTGTTCATGTCGACGGCGGCTTCCACGCCGTGGCCCATCACATCGCCCATCACGAGCAGCGTCCGGCCGAAGTGCAGGCGCACGGTCTCGAACCAGTCCCCGCCCACGAGGCTGCCGGATCCCGAGGGCAGGTACCGGGTGGCGACCTTGAGGTTGGGATGCGGGAGGCCGGGGTCGGTCAGCAGGGCTCGCTGCAGCTTGAACGCGGTCCGCTCGGCCTGCTCGTACAGGCGGGCGTGTTCGATGGCGGTGGCTGCCCGCGCGGACACCGCCTGGACGCTCCGTACGTCGTCCCGAGTGAACCTGCCGTGGGTGCGGGCGACCAGCACGGCGCCGATGGCTCGGCCGTCGCCGATGAGCGGCATGGCCAGTCTTCGCTCGTCGAGGACCGGGCGGCCGGCCCGCATCGCACGGACCGAGACCGGGACGGCGTCCGCGGAGGAATGAGCGAGCAGCTCTTCCCGGCCCGACACGGCAGCGCGGTACACCCCGCGCGGCTCCTCATTGCCCAGGTCACCGGTAGTGAGGGGCGAAGTGGGAAGCAGGTCGACCGCCGCCGCGTCGGCAAGACCGGGACTGAGGTAGCTGACCACCTCCAGGCACGTGGTCTCCGCGTCGAGAGTCGTCCCGATGCCTTCGCCGGTCTCCGCCAGCGAGAGGTAGGACAGAGCTGCCTGCAACTCGCCGGCCGACGCGGGCGCGGTCTCGAGGATGACTCCCAGGAGCCCGACGACTTCTCCGTGGATCGTCAGACGGTGCCATGTGCAGCGGCTGAGTGCGGTCACATGCGTGCGGGACACCCCGTCGGTGAGAACCCTGGTCAGCAGCAGCGTGGAGCCGACTCTCGGCCGGGCTCCCCAGCTGACGGGGCTGCCTGCCAGCCCTTCGTGCTCCTCCCCCACGATCTGGCAGTAGGCGGCGTCCGCGAAGACGTACCTCGTATCGGTGTCGAGGACAGCCAGGCCCACGGAATCAGCCTGCGAGTGGGCGCTCTGGTACCCACCGAGGGAGTCGGCACTCACATGATCGCCTCCTCCGGGTCCTGGCCCTTCTCCCCAGTCCCATGCGCCTCACGTCTACCCGCATTGGCGCACTTCAGCCAGGTCGCAGACCGGATTGCGGCGAGGCGGGGCCGGGGCGAGCCTCAGGGCCCAGGGCTGATGCCTCCCTGGAGGCGTTCCAGGTCTGCGGGACGGACCTGGATGGCCAGAAGGGCGATCACCGCGGCGATCACCGCGAAGATGGCGGCCACGATGAAGGCGGCGGAGACCCCCGAGGTGAGCACTTCGTCGCCCCAGGGCGGCGGGAGTTGACCGGTGCGTTCGAAGAACAGCCGCTCCCTCGGACCGGCCTGGGCCATGAAGCGCGGGATCTGCTCCTGGGTCTCGTTGCGGCTGGCCGTGCCGAACACCGTGACCAGGATGGACAGGCCGAGCGAGCCGCCCACCTGCTGGGTGGTGTTGAGCATGCCGGATGCGGCACCCGACTCGTGCTTGGGCACTCCGGAGACGGCCATCAGCGTCAGCGAGACGAAGTTCATGCCCATGCCGAGACCGAAGATCAGCATCGGGCCCAGGATGCTGCCCGGATACGTGGAGTGGATGTCGGTCTGGGTCAGCCAGGACAGGCCCGTCGCGGCCAGGATCGCGCCTGTCACCATGAAGGGCTTCGGGCCGTATTTGGGCAGGAGTTGGGAGGCGATACCCGCGCCCACCGCAATGACCGCGCTCACGGGAAGGAAGGCGAGTCCGGCTCTCAGCGGGCTGAAGTCAAGCACGTTCTGTACGAAGAGCGTGAGGAAGAAGAACATGCCGAAGATCGCGGCGGCGAGGCTGAGCATGATTCCGTACGTGCCCGCGCGGTTACGGTCGGCGAACATGTGCAGCGGGGTGATCGGCTGTTTCGAGCGGCGTTCGACCAGGATGAAGGTGGTCAGAAGCAGCACAGCGGCCGCGAACGACGCGAGTGTGAACCTGTCGCGCCAGCCTTCCTGTGCGGCCCGGATGAAGCCGTAGACCAGTGAGACCATGCCGAGCGTGGAGGTCAGCGCGCCGGCCAGGTCGAAGTGGCCGGGGTGGCGCTCGGACTCCTTGATGTGGCGGGGGGTCGCCAGAACGATGAGCAGGGCGATCGGCACATTGACGAAGAACACCCAGCGCCAGTCGAGCCATTCGACGAGGACGCCGCCCGCCAGCAGACCGATCGCGCCGCCGCCCGCGGAGACCGCGGCGAAGACGCCGAACGCCCGGTTGCGGGCCGGGCCTTCGGTGAACGTCGTGGTGATCAGCGCGAGCGCGGTCGGTGACGCAATGGCGCCGCCGACGCCCTGGAGGGCGCGCGCGGCCAGGAGCTGGCCGGAGTTCTGGGACAGCCCGCCGAGCAGGGAGGCGAGCGCGAACAGCAGAACTCCGAAGACGAAGACCCGGCGGCGGCCGAGGATGTCCCCGGCGCGGCCGCCGAGGAGCAACAGACCGCCGAACGTGAGCGTATAGGCACTGACCACCCAGGACAGGCTCGTGGTGGAGAAGTTCAGCGAGCTCTGGATGTGCGGGAGAGCGATGTTCACGATGGTGATGTCGAGAACCACCATCAACTGACAGGAGGCGATGACGAGAAGCGCGATCCCATCGCCGCTGCCGCCCTTCTTCTTCGGGGCGGTGCTCTTGGAGGTGGGGGTCGGCTGCGGGGGCGTCATGGCGGATCGCGTCCCTCTTACGAGGGTCAGTAGACGATTCCGTCTACTAGTCGACCGTAAGCCCGGCGCGGGGCCGTGACCAGTCGATCAAGACCCGCCGACAGCCGGCTCCACAATGAAGGTGCGCAGGGCCGTGGACAGGGTCTCCGGCTGGTCCTCGGCGATGAGCGTGCAGCTGTCCTCGATCTCCAACAGCCGCCCCTGCGGCAGCAGTTCGGCCAGCCGCCTGCCGTGTTCGCGCGGCATCATCCGGTCCTGGGCCGCCCAGATGACCAGCGCGGGCCGGTCGAAGTTCCGCAGTCCTTCGACCGCCTCCAGGAGTTCGGTCTTGCGTACGCCCGCGTTGTAGCGCTTGAAGTCCGCCCTGATGGCCTTGTCGGTGAGCAGGGGCCGCAGCCAGCCGTCGGCGATCTCGGGCGGTACGGGGCGCTTGGTGAGCGCGCCGAGTCCGATGGGCAGTCGGCGCAGCGGCTTCAGCGCCAGGATCCGGGCCATCAGCGCGATGCCGCCCGGCACCTTGCAGACGAGGGAGATCATCTTGCCGGGTGCGCCCGGGGGGTAGTTGTCGAAGGCTTCGCAGGAGATGAGCACGAGCCGGGCGAGCCGATCGGGATGGCGTCCTGCGACGGTCTGGGCGCGCCCGCAGTCGTTCTCGACGAGGGTCACGTCGCGCAGGTCCAGCCGGTCCAGGAACTCCGCGATCAGCTCGTTGACAGAGTCGGGGTGAGCGGGACGTCCGGGCGCATGGGGGTGCGGTGCGAGCCGTACGGCAGGGTCGGGGCGATACAGCGGTGGTCCCGCCCCAGGTCGGCGGCGACCTTGCGCCAGACCGTCGCGTCGTGGACCAGCCCGTGCAACAGGACCACGACCGGGCCCGGGCCTCCGCTGTCCTCGTAGGCGATCGTCCCTGCACCGAGCTCGATCTCCGGCATGGCGTCTCCCCTCGCACCGGTACGGGCATAACGATGTTATGCCCGTCAGGGGAGCACGGCCAAGCCCTCCAGCTCCACCAGCGCTACGCCGTCCCAGAGGCGGACCACCCCGATCACCGCCATCGCGGGATAGTCGCGGCCCGCCAACCGCCGCCAGATCCTGCCCAGTTCGGGCGCGTGCGCGCGGTAGTCGGCCACATCGGTGGCGTAGACGGTGACACGGGCCAGGTCCTGCGGGGCGCCGCCGGCGGCCGCGAGGGCGGTGAGGAGATTGGCCAGCGCGGTCTCGAACTGCTCGGGCAACGTCTCGCCGACGATCTTGCCCTCGTTGTCCAGGGCGGTCTGCCCGGCCAGGAACACGATCCGTGTGCCGGTGGCGGTGACGGCGTGGGAGAAGCCGGTGGGCGGCGAGAGCTCGGCCGGATTGTGGCGGTGCAGGCTCATGCGTACGGCTCCCTGTACAGCTCCTTGGCGATGATCGTGCGCTGGACCTCGGTGGCGCCCTCGTAGATCCGGGGCGCACGGACCTCACGGTACAGATGCTCCAGCAGATGCCCGCGCTGGAGCGCGCGTGCCCCGTGCAGCTGGACGGCGGCGTCCACGACATACTGCGCGGTCTCCGTGGCGAGCAGCTTCGCCATCGCGGACCGTTTCGGTACATCGGCGGCGCCTTCGTCGTACGCCGCGGCCGCCGCGTAGACGAGAAGCCGTGCGGCTTCGATGCGGGTGGCCATCTCCGCGACCTGATGGGCAACGGACTGAAGGTCCCCGAGGGGACCGCCGAAGGCACTGCGCCGGGCGGTGTGGCCCAGCGTCGCATCCAGGGCCGCCTGGGCCATCCCGACGGCGAAAGCGCCGACGCTGGGGCGGAAGAGGTTCAGCGCGTTCATCGCGACACGGAAGCCCCGGTCCTCGTCACCGAGCACATCGTCCCTGGTCACCGGAACATCGGTGAAGGTCAGCGCTCCGATGGGGTGCGGCGAGAGCATCTCCAGCGCGGTTCCGGCAAGGCCCGGCCGGTCGGCGGGGACGAGGAAGGCGGTCACGCCCCGGGCGCCCGCGCCCTGTGTCGTACGGGCGAAGACGGTGTAGAAGTCGGCCTCGGGGGCGTTGGAGATCCAGCGCTTCTCCCCGCTCAGTCGCCAACCCCCTTGATCCGGAACGGCTTTGAGAGCGAGAGCGGCCGCGTCCGAGCCGGCGTCAGGCTCGCTGAGCGCGAAGGCGGCGACGGCGCGGCCCGCGATCACCTCGGGGAGCCAGCGTTCCCGCTGCGCGGCCGTGCCCGCCTGGACGATGGGGTAGCTGCCCAGCCCCTGGAGGGCGAGGGCGGTCTCAGCCTCCGTGCATCCGTAGGCGAGGGACTCGCGCAGCAGGCACAGCTCGAGCGCTCTTGCTCCCGCTCCCGCCCCGGCTCCGGCTCCGGTTCCGGCTCCCGCTCCCGCCCCGGCCGCGGCCCCCGCCCCCGCTCCTGCTCCTGCTCCTGCTCCTGCTCCTGCTCCTGCTGGAGAGCCCGCCGCTCCGAACAGCCGCTCAAGCAGCCCCAGTTCACCGAGTGCGGCCACCAAGGGGCGGTTGACCCGGCCCGGCCCCGCTTTCTCCGCGAGCGGTCGCAGCTTCTCGGCGGCGAGCGTACGCAACTGCGCACACCAGGCGGTCTGTACCGGATCGAGCGAGAATACGGGCATTCGTGCCCCCACTTCTGACGCATCTATCGCGGACCGTTGACTGTCGTCACCTTCACGATACGCTCGTTTGGCGACCCCACCACGAGAAGGGGGCGAACCATGGAGCTGTCACCCTCGGCCCACCGCGACACCTTTGCGCGCGACCATCTCCCGCCCGCCGGGCAGTGGCCGGAACTCCTCTTCGAGCTGCCCTCTCTGCGCTATCCGCAGAGGCTCAACTGCGGGGCCGAGCTGCTGGACCGTACGATCGACCGCTTCGGCGCCAACCGCCCCGTCTTCCGTACCGGGGGCGGCGAGATCTGGACGTACGCAGAGCTGCGCGACCAGGTCGACCGGATTGCCCATGCCCTCACTGCCAGCCTGGGAGTCGTCCCCGGAAACCGCGTCCTGCTGCGCGGCCCCACCACGCCCTGGCTCGCGGCCTGCTGGCTGGCGGTGATGAAGGCCGGCGCGGTGGCGGTCACCGTCCTCGCCCAGCAGCGCGCCAAGGAGCTGGCCACGGTGTGCGAGATCGCCGCCGTCCGCCACGCCCTGTGCGACATCCGCTCGCTCGACGACCTGGCGAAGGCCGAGGTGCCGGGGCTGCGCATCACGGGCTACGGCGGCGACTCCCCCGACGATCTGCTGCGGCTGGCCGCCGCCGGGACCGGTGAGCCGTACGAGGCGGTGGCGACCGCGGCCGACGATGTCGCGCTGATCGCCTTCACCTCGGGCACGACCGGCCGCCCCAAGGGGTGCATGCACTTCCACCGGGATGTGCTGGCCGTCGCGGACACCTTCTCCGCGCAGGTGCTGCGGCCACAGCCCGACGACGTCTTCGCGGGCAGCCCGCCGCTGGGCTTCACCTTCGGGCTCGGCGGTCTGGTCATCTTCCCGATGCGGGCGGGCGCGTCCGCGCTGTTGCTCGAACAGGCGGGCCCGACGCAGCTGTTGCCCGCGATCGCCGCACACCGGGTGTCGGTCCTGTTCACCGCGCCCACCGCGTACCGCGTGATGCTGGCCGGCCTCGACGGGCACGACACCGCCTCGCTGCGGCGGTGCGTGTCGGCCGGTGAGAATCTGCCCGCCGCCACCTGGCAGGCCTGGCAGGAACGGACCGGGCTGCGCATCATCAACGGCATCGGCGCGACCGAGCTGCTGCACATCTTCATCTCGGCGGCGGACGGGGCGATCAGACCGGGAACCACCGGGATTCCCGTTCCCGGCTGGCAGGCGCGGGTGGTGAACCGTTCCGGCCGGCCGGTTGCGGACGGGGAGCCGGGCCTGCTGGCCGTGCGCGGCCCGGTGGGCTGCCGCTATCTGACCGACCCCCGGCAGCTGGATTATGTGCACGACGGCTGGAATCTCACCGGTGACACGTATGTGCGTGAACCCGACGGCTACTTCCGTTACGTCGCCCGCGCCGACGACATGATTATTTCGGCCGGCTACAACGTCGCGGGGCCCGAGGTGGAGGACGCGCTGCTGCACCACCCGGATGTGGCGGAGGCCGCGGTTGTCGGCCGCCCCGATGAGCTGCGAGGACATATCGTGGTGGCGTACGTCGTGCTGCGCGCGGGGGTCCCGGCCGGCGAGGACACCGCCGCCGCGCTCACCGACTCGGTGAAGCGGCGCCTGACACCGTACAAATGCCCGCGCGAGATCGTCTTCCTCGATGCGCTTCCGCGCACCCCCACCGGCAAGCTGCAGCGCTTCCGCCTGCGGGCCCTAGAGTGATCACGTGGCCGAGCAGCACACTCCCCGTTCCCTGATCGTCACCCTCTACGGCGCCTACGGACGCGAACGGCAGGGGCCCCTCCCCGTGGCCGAGCTCATTCGTCTGCTGGCCGTTCTCGGCGTAGATGCGCCGTCCGTGCGCTCCTCGGTCTCCCGGCTCAAACGCCGCGGCCTGCTCGTCCCCGAACGCACGCCGGACGGTGCGGCCGGCTACGCACTGTCGCCCGCCGCCCGTCAGCTGCTCGACGACGGCGACCGGCGGATCTACGCCCGGCACGCCCCGCTGCTGTCCGACGGCTGGGTGCTCGCCGTCTTCTCGGTGCCCGAGGCCGAGCGCCACAAGCGCCATCTGCTGCGTTCGCGGCTGGGGCGGCTGGGCTTCGGGTCGGCGGCGCCCGGGGTTTGGATCGCCCCCGCGTGGCTGTACGAGGAGACCCGGCACACGCTGCGCCGCCTCCAGCTCGACCCGTACGTCGAACTGTTCCGCGGCGAGCACCTCGGCTTCGCGGCGACGGCGGAGGCGGTGGCGCGCTGGTGGGATCTGGGCGCGATCGCCAAGCAGCACGAGGAGTTCCTGGATCTGCACGAGCCGGTGCTACGGGCGTGGGAAGCGCGCGGTGAGGTGTCGGCGCGGGACGCCTACCGCGACTATCTGCCGGCGCTGGACTCCTGGCGGCAGCTGCCGTACATCGATCCGGGGCTGCCGGCCGAGCTGCTGCCGCAGGGCTGGCCCGGCGGGCGGTCGGCGGAGGTCTTCGCGCGGCTGCACGCGCTGCTGCGGGACGCGGGCGCGGAGTTCGTACAGCTCAGCTCAGAGTGAGCCGCGGTTTCGGGGCGTCGGTGCGGCCGGTCGGGGGTTTGCGGCTGCCCGCCCGGTAAGGATCGGGCCACAGCGCCGCCGCTCCCGCGTAGTCCTGGTCCGCTGCCGCGTGCAGGGTCCAGTGAGGGTCGTACAGATGCGGCCTGGCCAGGGCGCAGAGGTCTGCGCGACCCGCCAGCAGGAGCGAGTTGACGTCGTCCCAGGAGGAGATCGCGCCGACCGCGATGACGGGGATGCCGAGGGCGTTGCGGATCCGGTCGGCGTACGGGGTCTGGTACGAGCGGCCGTACTCCGGCTGCTCGTCGGGGACTACCTGCCCCGTCGAGACGTCGATCGCGTCCGCGCCATGGGCGGCGAAGGCGCGGGCGATCTCGACCGCGTCCTCGGCTGTGGTGCCGCCGCGTGCCCAGTCGGTGGCGGAGATACGGACGGTCATGGGCCGATCGTCGGGCCAGACGGCGCGCATCGCGTCGAAGACCTCGAGGGGGAAGCGGAGTCGGTTTTCCAGGGAGCCGCCATAGGCGTCCGTCCGCCGGTTGGTGAGCGGGGAGAGGAAGCCGGAGAGGAGGTAGCCGTGGGCGCAGTGGAGTTCGAGCAGGTCGAACCCGCAGTGGGCGGCGCGCCGGGTCGCGGCGGCGAACTGCTCGCGGATGCCGGTGAGTCCGGCGCGGTCCAGGGCGTGCGGGACCTGGTTGACGCCGGGGCGGTACGGGAGCGGTGAGGCGGCCGCGAGGGGCCAGTTCTCCTCGTCCAGCGGCTGGTCGATGCCTTCCCACATCAGCTTGGTGGAGCCCTTGCGGCCGGAGTGACCGAGCTGGACGCCGATCGCCGTGCCGGGCGAGTGGTGGTGCACGAAGTCGGTGACGCGCCGCCAGGCGGCGCCCTGTTCGGGGGTGTAGAGGCCGGTGCAACCGGGGGTGATGCGGCCCGCGGCGCTCACACAGACCATCTCGGTCATCACCAGGCCGGCTCCGCCGAGTGCCCGTGCGCCGAGGTGTACGAGGTGGAAGTCGCCGGGGACGCCGTCCACGGCGGAGTACATGTCCATGGGTGAGACGACAACCCGGTTGCGGAGGGTCAGTCCGCGCAGGCTGAAGGGGGTGAACATCGGCGGTGTGCCGGGCGGGCAGCCGAAGTCGCGCTCGACGGCGTCGGTGAACGCCGGGTCGCGCAGCCGCAGATTGTCGTGGGTGACGCGGCGGCTGCGGGTGAGGAGGTTGAAGGCGAACTGCCGCGGCGGCTGGTCGAGGTAGCCGGCGAGCTCCTCGAACCAGCGGAGGCTGGCGGCCGCCGCGCGCTGCGTGGACTCGACGACCGGGCGGCGCTCGGTTTCGTACGCGGCGAGTGCGGCGGGCAGGTCGGGCTGTTCCTCGACGCAGGCGGCGAGCGCGAGGGCGTCTTCGACGGCGAGCTTGGTCCCGGAGCCGATGGAGAAGTGGGCGGTGTGGGCGGCGTCGCCGAGAAGCACTGTATTGCCGTGGGACCAGCGGTCGTTGACGACGGTGCGGAAGGCGATCCAGGAGGAGCTGTTGGAGCGGAGGCCGCGGCCGCCGAGGGGCTTCCGCGAAGATCTTGGCGCAGAGGTCGGTGGACTCCTGCTCGTCGGCCGTGTCGAAGCCGGCGGCCCGCCATACTTCTTCGCGCATCTCGACGATGACGGTGCTGGCATCGGGGGCGTACGGATAGCCGTGCAGCTGCACGACACCGTGCTCGGTCTCGGCGATCTCGAAGCGGAAGGCGTCGAAGGCGAAGTCGGCGGCGAGCCAGATGTAGCGGCAGCGGTGGGTGGTGACGTGCGGCGCGAATGTGTCGGCGTGCGCCTCGCGGGTGAGGCTGTGCACCCCGTCCGCCGCGATGACCAGGTCGTACGCGGCGGCGAGTTCGGCGGCGGGCGGGGCTGGGGTGCGGAAGCGGAGGCGCACGCCGAGGGATTCGCAGCGCCCGTGCAGTATCTCCAGCAGGCGACGTCGCCCGAGGGCGGCGAAGCCGTGCCCGCCGGAGGTGAGGGTGCGGTCGCGGTGGACGATGTCGATGTCGTCCCACCGTACGAACTCGTCCTGGAGCGCGCGGTAGATGACGGGGTCGGCGTGCTCGATCCCGCCGAGAGTCTCGTCGGAGAGGACGACGCCGAAGCCGAAGGTGTCGTCGGGGGCGTTGCGCTCCCAGACGGTGATGTCGCGTTCGGGGCCGAGCCGCTTGAGCAGCGCGGCGGCATACAGCCCACCGGGCCCACCGCCGATGACGGCCACGCGGAGGGCGCGTCGGCGTGCCTCGGGCGCGGTGGCCGTCGGCCGGCCGGGCTGGGGGACCCGGACCCTCGGCTCGGCCGGGGAGCCGGAGGTCCGGGCCGACTGCGGCGCGGGGGGGTTCGCTCCACCCCGCCCTCCCCCAGAGCTTCGCCTGGGTGGGGGTGCCTCCGGCGAAGCCAGGTGGGGTACCCCCATCCCGGACTGGGGCTCCGTCCCAGACCCCGGCCGCCATTGTGAAGCCCGCCCGGGCGACTCAAGCCCCGCCGGCGATTGAGGCGCGGGGGGCCGGGGGCGGAGCACCCGCTCGGGGGCCGGGGCGGAGCCCCGGGGTGCGCGGCGTGGCATCGTCAGCGCCCTCGCCACTTCGGCGGACGCTTCTCCGTGAAAGCGGCGTGGAACTCCGCGTAGTCCTCGCCGTTCATCAGCAGCGCCTGCGTCGCCGCGTCGAGTTCGACCGACGCGGCGAGCGGCATGTCGAGTTCGGCCGTGAGCAGCGCCTTGGTCTGCGCGTACGCCAGGGCCGGGCCCTGTGCGAGGTGGCGGGCCAGCTCCGCGGCCCGCTCGTCCGACCGGCCCTCGTCCGTCAACTCGCTGATCAGGCCGATCCGTTCGGCCTCGGGCGCGCGGACCGGTTCGCCGAGCATCAGCAGCCGGGTGGCGTGGCCGAGGCCGACCACCCTCGGCAGCAGATACGCCGCGCCCATGTCGCCGCCCGAGAGCCCCACCTTGGTGAAGAGGAACGCGAAACGGGCCGACGGGTCCGCGATACGGAAGTCCGCGGCCAGCGCCAGCACCGCGCCGGCCCCCGCCGCGACGCCGTGCACCGCCGCGATCACCGGGAAGGGGCATTCGCGCAGCGCCCGTACGACCTGCCCGGTCATCCGGTTGAAGTCGAGGAGCTGGGCGGTGTCCATGGCGAGCGTGGCGCCGATGATCTCGTCGACGTCACCGCCGGAGCAGAACCCGCGCCCTTCCCCGCCCAGCACCAGCGCTCGTACGGACCGCTCCCGCGCCAGCTCGGCCAGCAGATCACGCAGGTCGGCGTAGGCGCCGAAGGTGAGGGCGTTGAGCTTCTCGGGACGGGCGAGGGTGACGGTCGCGACCCCGTCGTCCGTCGTGAGCCGCAGATGGCGCCACTTTTCGGTGCGCTGCGCGGAGCTGGAAAAGGGGCTCATGGAGTGTGGCCTCCTTCAGCGGGCTGGCTGCTGCCTGCCACTCGAAGCTATCACCCTTACGTGACTCCCGTCACGACTGCGCGATACGTCGATTGTAGCCATGCAAGGGTCCCGTCCCAGTTGTGGCACAGGTCCTATCCAGGGCGGGCCCCAGCCCCTTGTTCGGCGTCTTGCGCTTCATAAGGTTGAAAGCACGACGTCGAACCTCGAATGGACCGCCCGCCTTGCTCGAACTCTCCGGCCTGCCCGTCCCCGCCTCGTGGCGCATCGCGCTGCCGCACACCGCGGCCGCCGTGCCGATCGCCCGCGCCCTGATCCGTACGGCGCTGACGGACATCGAGGTGTCGGCGGACAGTGACACGGCCGAGCTGCTCACGGCGGAGCTCGTCGCCAACGCGGTGGAGCACACCACTGGCGAGACCCCCATCGAGCTGGTGGTGGAACTCCTGCCGACGGGCTGTCAGGTGGAGGTCCATGACGGCGACCCCGCCCCGCCGGGCGATTGGCCCCGGCCCGGACCCGGCCAGGCCCCCGACGCCTGGCAGGAGCACGGCCGGGGGCTGCTGCTGATCCGCGCGCTGAGCTCGGCGTGCGGGCACCGCCTCACCGGCGGGGGCAAGGCGGTCTGGTTCACGCTCCCGTCGCGAAGCTGACCTTCTGCCGCACGACTATCCGGCGGAGGCGAGTGTGGCGACCATGACCGCCTTGATCGTGTGCATACGGTTCTCCGCCTCGTCGAAGACGACGGAGTGCTCCGACTCGAAGACCTCGTCGGTGACTTCGAGCTCGGTCAGGCCGTGGCTCTCATGGATCTCGCGAGCGACCTTGGTGCCCAGGTCGTGGAAGGCGGGGAGGCAGTGCAGGAACTTCACGTCCGCGTTGCCGGTGGCGCGCAGCACGTCCATGGTCACGGCATACGGACCGAGCACCTTGATGCGCTCGTCCCAGATCTCCTTGGGCTCACCCATCGACACCCAGACGTCGGTGGCGACGAAGTCCGCACCCTGGACTCCCTCGGCGATGTCCTCGGTGAGGGTGATCCGGGCGCCGCTCGTCTCGGCGGCCGCCCGGGCTCGGGTCACGATCTCCTCGGCCGGCCAGTACGACCTGGGCGCGACGATCCGTACGTCCATGCCCAGCAGCGCACCGGTGACCAGGTAGGAGTTGCCCATGTTGAAGCGGGCGTCCCCGAGGTAGGCGAAGGAGATCCGTTCGAGGGGCTTGTCACTGTGCTCGGTCATGGTGAGCACATCGGCGAGCATCTGGGTGGGGTGCCAGTCGTCGGTGAGGCCGTTGTAGACCGGCACCCCGGCGTACGCGGCGAGCTCCTCGACGGTGGCCTGGCCGTCACCGCGGAATTCGATGGCGTCGAACATGCGGCCAAGCACCCGCGCGGTGTCCTTGGCGGACTCCTTGCTGCCGATGTGCGAACCGGCCGGGTCGATATACGTCGTCGAAGCGCCCTGGTCGGCGGCCGCGACCTCGAACGAGCAGCGCGTACGGGTCGACGACTTCTCGAAGATCAGCGCGACGTTCTTGCCGCGCAGCCGCTGCACCTCGGTGCCCGATCGCTTGGCGGCCTTGAGCTCGGCGGCCAGATCGATCAGGCCGCGGAACTCCTCGGCGGTGAAGTCCAGCTCCTTGAGGAAGTGGCGGCCTTCGAGATGTATCGCCATGGTGGCTGCTCCTGGGTCGCGAATGCGGTGACCGTGGAAGTGTATACGAGCCTCTGCATTGCTATACGGCCGCGCCATACGGCCGTCTCCATGGCCGGCCGCGGGCTGGGCGGCTTACGGCACTACACGGCATCGCGTTCGAACGGACAGCTCATACAGCGGGGGCCTCCGCGGCCCCGGCCCAGCTCGCTGCCGGGGATCTCGATCACTTCGATGCCCTGTTTGCGCAGATGGGTGTTTGTCGTGACATTGCGCTCGTACGCCACCACGACGCCCGGCTCGACGGCGAGCACATTGCAGCCGTCGTCCCACTGCTCGCGCTCCGCCGAGTGCACGTCCTGCGTCGCCGTGAGCACCCGGATCTCCTTCAGCCCCAGCGCGGCGGCGATCGCGCTGTGCATGTGCTCGGGCGGATGATCGCTGACCTTGAGGGCCTGAGGTCCGACGGCCGGTTCGATGGTGTACGAGCGGAGCATGCCGAGCCCCGCGTACTGGGTGAAGGTGTCGCGGTCGACCATCGTCATCACGGTGTCGAGATGCATCAAGGCCCGCCGCTTGGGCATGTCCAGCGCCACGATGGTCCGGGCGGAGCCGGCCGCGAACAGCCCGCGCGCCAGCATCTCCACGGCCTGCGGAGTGGTGCGCTCACTCATCCCGATCAGCACCGCGCCATTGCCGATGACCAGGACGTCGCCGCCCTCAATGGTGGAGGGGTAGTCGTCCTGCCCCTCCGACCAGTGGTGGAACTCCCCCGCCCGCGGGCTGGTGAACAGCGGGTGGTGCTTGTAGATCGCCTCGAAGTGGACGGTCTCGCGCTGCCGGGCCGGCCAGCGCATGGCGTTGATGGAGACGCCGTCGTAGATCCAGGCGGAGGTGTCGCGGGTGAAGAGGTGGTTGGGCAGCGGGCGGAGGAGAAAGTCGTCCAGGTCCATCACATGGAAGCGGACGGAGGTCGGCTCGGGATGACCGGCGAGGAACTCCCGCTTGGTCATCCCGCCGACGAGCGCCTCGACCAGGTCGGCCGTGGGCAGCTCGTCGAAGACGGCTCTGAGGTGATCGGTGGCGAGCGGCCCGTACTCCTTCTCGGCGAAGACCCGGTCCAGGACGAGCTTTCTGGCCTCCGGGATCTCCAGCGACTCGCGCAGAAGATCACCGAAGAGGTGCACCTCCACCCCACGGTCACGCAGGACGTCCGCGAACCCGTCATGCTCGTGACGGGCGCGGCGCACCCACAGCACATCGTCGAAGAGCAGAGCGTCCTTGTTACTGGGGGTGAGGCGCTTCAGCTCCAGATCTGGCCGGTGCAGTATGACCTGGCGCAGCCGCCCGGTCTCGGAGTCGACGTGGAATCCCATGCCTCCATCCTCACCGCGCGGAGCGCCCTTCACCCGGCGAATGGTCCACGAGATCCACTCGAACAGCTCACAGCCGGGGGTCGACGGGCTCCGACTCCAGTGCCAGCACGGCGAAGACCGCCTCGTGGACCCGCCACAGCGGCTCGCCGTCGGCCAGCCGGTCCAGGGCCTCGAGGCCGAGCGCGTACTCCCGCAGCGCCAGCGAGCGCTTGTGGTTCAGGAACCGGTTGCGCAGCCGCTCCAGGTTCTCCGGGCGGGTGTACTCGGGACCGTAGATGATCCGCAGGTACTCGCGGCCGCGGACCTTGATGCCCGGCTGCACGAGCCGGCCCTTCTCGTCCCTGGCGAGTGCCTGGAGCGGCTTGACGACCATGCCTTCGCCGCCCCTTCCGGTCATCTCCAGCCACCAGTCGACACCGGCGCCGACCGATGCCTCGTCGCCGGTCTCGACGACCAGCCGCCGGGTGACCTGGAGCAGGCCTGTGGGGTCGTGCTCCACCATCCGGTCCAGCCATGCCAGTTGCTCGTCGTGCGGCACGGACGCCAGCGAACGCCCCTGCGCGGCGAGGATCTGGAACGGAGCGAGCCGCACTCCGTCAAGCCCCTCGGTCGTCCAGCAGTAACGCCGGTACGCCTCGGTGAACGCGGCGGCGTCACCGGCGCGTCCGCGCTGCTTGGCCAGCAGTCCCTCCACCTCGACGCCGCGCGCGACCGCCGCTTCGAGGGCCGCCGTGGCGCCGGGGAAGACAGCACGAGAGGCGGCGCCGACCGCCGCGTACTGCGAGCGCAGCAGCCCGGACGCCTTGAGCGACCAGGGCATCAGCTCGGCGTCCAGCAGCAGCCAGTCGGTGTCGAGTTCCTGCCAGAGACCGGCTTCGGTGACGGACGTACGCAGCCGGTCGAGGATCTCTTCGGTGACGGCTTCATCGTCGAAGAACGGTCGTCCGGTCCGGGTGTGCAGCGCGCCGGTCGGCCCTCCCTCACAGCCTCCGGCATGGGAGGTACCCCCAACCCCGAACCGCTCGCGCGCGGCCTCGGCGTCACGGCAGACGAGCACCACCGCCCGCGAGCCCATGTGCTTCTCCTCGCACACGACCTTGGCGACGCCGTCCGCCCGGTACTGCGCGAAGGCCTCGGCCGGGTGCTCCAAATAGCCTGCTTCCCTCGATGTCGCGGTCGGGGACATCGTCGGCGGCAGATAGGCGAGCAGCCGCGGGTCGACCGCGAAACGGCTCATGACTTCGAGCGCCGCCGCGGCGTTCTCCTCGCGTACGCCGATGCGCGCCATGTGCCGGGTCTCCACGACCCGCCGCCCCTGCACATCGGCGAGGTCCAGCGGACGGCCCTCACGGCCGCCCGGCGCCTCGGTGACGAGCGGCCGCACCGGCTCGTACCAGACCTTCTCGGCCGGTACGTCGACGAGCTCGCGCTCCGGCCAGCGCAGCGCGGTCATCCTGCCGCCGAAGACCGCTCCGGTGTCCAGGCAGATGGTGTTGTTGATCCACGATGTGTTGGGCACGGGTGTGTGGCCGTAGACCACAGCGGCGCGTCCTCGGTAGTCCTCCGCCCACGGGTAGCGCACGGGCAGGCCGAACTCGTCGGTCTCGCCGGTCGTGTCGCCGTACAGCGCGTGCGAGCGGACCCGGCCGGAGGTGCGCCCGTGGTACTTCTCGGGCAGACCGGCGTGGCAGACGACCAGCTTGCCCTCGTCCAGGACGTAGTGGCTGACCAGGCCGACGATGAATTCCCGCACTTGCTCGCGGAAGGAGTCGTCCTCCTTCTCCAGCTGCTCGATGGTCTCGGCCAGTCCGTGCGTGTGCTGGACGTTGCGGCCCTTCAGATAGCGGCCGAGCTTGTTCTCATGGTTCCCGGGCACACACAGGGCGTTGCCCGACGCGACCATGCTCATCACCCGGCGCAGCACACCGGGGCTGTCCGGTCCCCGGTCGACGAGGTCGCCGACGAAGACGGCCGTACGCCCTGCGGGGTGTGCGCCGTCCACATAACCGAGCTTGGCGAGCAGGGTCTCCAGCTCGGAGCGGCAGCCGTGGATGTCGCCGATGATGTCGAAGGGGCCCGTGAGGTGCGTGAGGTCGTTGTAACGACGCTCAAGGACGACCTCAGCGGCCTCGACCTCATCCACACTGCGCAGGATGTGCACCTTGCGGAAGCCTTCGCGCTCCAGTCCGCGCAGCGAGCGGCGCAGTTCACGGCGGTGACGCTGGATGACATGGCGCGGCATCCCGGCCCGGTCGGGGCGTACCGAATTGCGTTCGGCGCACACCTCTTCCGGCAGGTCGAGGACGATCGCGATCGGCAGCACGTCGTACTGGCGCGCAAGCTGCACCAGCTGCCTGCGGCTCTCCGACTGCACGCTGGTGGCGTCGACGACGGTCAGCCGCCCGGCCGCTAGCCGCTTGCCCGCGATGTAGTGCAGTACGTCGAAGGCGTCGCCGCTCGCGCTCTGGTCGTTCTCGTCGTCGGCGACGAGGCCGCGGCAGAAGTCGGAGGAGATGACCTCGGTGGGCTTGAAGTGCTTGCGGGCGAAGGTGGACTTGCCGGATCCGGTGGCGCCTATGAGGACGACGAGGGACAGGTCGGTCACCGGGAGTCTGCGCTTCGCCGGCGCGGCAGTCGTGGTGGTCGTGCTGGTCATGCGGTCTTCGCCTCCTTCTCGGCCTCGGTCTTGTTCTTGGTCGCGGTCTTGTCGGTCTTGGTCTTGTCGGTCTCGGCCTTGTCGGTCTCGGCCTCGTCGGCCCTGGTGAAGACAGCCATCTGGGTCGGCGGCCCCACCTCGGGGTCGTCGGGCCCCACGGGGACGAACTCGACGCCGTACCCGTCCCGTTCGGCGACGCGCTCCGCCCAGGTGCGGAACTCGTCCCTCGTCCACTCGAAGCGGTGGTCCCCGTGGCGCACATGCCCGGCGGGCAGGGTCTCCCAGCGGACGTTGTACTCGACGTTCGGCGTCGTCACGATCACGGTCTGCGGCCGGGCGGATCCGAACACCGCGTACTCCAGCGCGGGCAGCCGCGGCAGATCGAGGTGCTCGATGACCTCGCTGAGCACGGCCGCGTCATAGCCGGCCAGCCGCTTGTCGGTGTAGGTGAGCGAGCCCTGCAGCAGCTTGACCCGCGCGGCCTGCCGCTCGCCCATCCGGTCCAGCTTCAGCCTCCGCCCGGCGATGGTCAGCGCACGCACCGACACATCGACTCCCACGATCTCGGTGAAGCGCACCTCCTTGAGCAGTGCCTGCACCAACTGACCCTGGCCGCAGCCCAGGTCGAGCACCCGGCTCGCCCCGGCCCCGCGCAGCGCCTCAAGAATCGCGTCCCGCCGCTGCTCGGCGAGCGGAACCGGCTTCTCTTCGGTGTCCGTCGTCTCGTCCACGGCGTTGTCGACGTCCTCGACTTCGAGGTCGTCGGTCTCGGCGAGCCGCACCAGCTCAAGACGTTCCATCGCCTGCCGGGTGAGCCCCCAGCGGCGGGACAGATAGCGGCTGGTGATCAGCTTCTGCTCGGGGTGCTCGGCCAGCCAGCCCTCGCCCGCCCGCAGCAGCTTGTCCACCTCGTCGGGCGCGACCCAGTAGTGCTTGGCGTCGTCGAGCACCGGCAGCAGTACGTACAACTGCCGCAGCGCGTCGGCGAGCCGCAGCTCCCCCTCCAGCGTCAGCCGGACGTAGCGCGAGTCGCCCCACTCGGGGAACTGCTCATCCAGCGCGACCGGCTCCGCCTCGACCGATGTCCAGCCCAGCGGCCCGAACAGCTTCCGAACCATCTCCGCACCACCACGCGCGGGCAGCGCGGGCACCTCGACGCGCAGCGGCAGCGGGGCCTCGGCGCGGCCGGGCAGCACGGCGCACACGCCCCGCAGCGCGCTCTTGAATACGGTGCTCAGCGCGACGGCCAGCAACGAGGACGCGGCGTACGGCCGGTCGTTGACGTACTGCGCGAGCGCCGAATCGGGCGCCCCACCACGGCCCTTGCCCTTGCCGCGCCGCACCAGCGCCACCGGATCCACCTCCAGCAACAGCGCGGCAGTGCAGCGCTCGGCGGACGCCTCGGGGTAGAAGACATGCGCCGTGCCGTGCGAGGTGGAGAACGTCTGCGCCTTGTCGGGATGCTTGTGCAGCAGAAAGCCGAGGTCGGTGGCGGGACGTTCTGTGGTACCGGTGGTGCTGATCGTCAGGAACACGCGTCCGAGTATGGCCGTACTCACCCATCCTGACCAGGGAATTCCTGGCGGGTGCGATTACCCACAGGCGCGTGGAACGGCTTCGCGTGGCGGCGTACCGCGCCTACGGCCGCCGCCTGGACGCCGCCGCCTTCAAGGGCCGCCGGCCCTTAACGGCCGACGCTTTCGAGGGCCGCTGTGAGGTCCGCGATCTGCCCCGGCCCCACTCGGCAGCAGCCGCCGACCAGTCGGGCACCGGACGCCAGCCAGTCCCGCACCCGGCCCGGGTCGTACGTGGCCCCGCCCCGCCACCCCCGCTCGTCGGCGTCCCAGCGCTCCCCGCTGTTCGGATAGACGACCACCGGCTTGCCGGTCACCGACGCCGCGAGTTCCACCGCACGGCCCGCGTCACCCGGCTCGCAGCAGTTCACCCCGACGGCGATCACCTGGTCCCGGCCGGCGGCCAGGGCGAAGGCCGCCGCCAGCTCCTGGCCGGCCCGGGTGCGTTCGCCGGTGATGCTGTACGAGAGCCAGACCGGCACTCCGCACCCGTCGACCGCCCGCAGCAGCGCCTCCGCCTCGTCCGTGTCCGGCACCGTCTCCAGCGCCAGCACATCGGGGCCCGCTGCCACCAGGGCCTCGATCCTCGGCCGGTGGAAGCGCTCCAGCTCCCGCACGGACAGCCCGTACCGGCCGCGGTACTCGCTGCCGTCCGCGAGCATCGCGCCGTACGGCCCGACCGAGGCCGCCACCCACACCTCCCGCTGGACCAACTCGCCCGCGCTGCGGGCCAGTTCGACACTGCGGGCCAGCAGTCCCGCCGCCTCCTCCCGCGCGACTCCACGCCGCGCGAACCCCTCGAACGTGGCCTGGTAGCTGGAGGTGATCAGCACCTGCGCGCCCGCACGCACATACGCCGCATGCGCGGCCTCGATCTGACGCGGATCGTCGGCGAGCAGCCGCGCCGACCAGAGCTCGTCGGACAGCTCGCAGCCCTGCTCCTCCAGTTGGTTGGAGAGTCCGCCGTCGAGGACGACGACTCCTTCGGCGAGGGCGGCGGCGAGTGTACGGGCGGGGCGCATGGCAATCAGCTCAGCTGGGACTGGATCTGGGAGGAGATCAGCTCCAGGTGATCGAGATCGTCGAGGTCCAGGACCTGGAGGTAGATCCGGGATGCTCCGATGGCGCCGTACCGCCCGATCTTGTCGACCACTTCGGCGGGCGAGCCGGCCAGCCCGTTCGCCTTCAGTTCGTCCACCTCCCGTCCGATGGCGGCCGCGCGGCGCGCCACCTCTGCGTCATCCTTGCCCGCGCAGACGACCAGGGCGTTGGAGTACAACAGGTCGTCCGCTCCACGCCCGGCCGCCTCGGCGGCGGCGCGGACCCGGCCGAACTGCCGCTCGCTGTCCTCGATCGAGGCGAACGGGATATTGAACTCGTCGGCGTATCGCGCGGCCAGCCGGGGGGTGCGGGTCGCCCCGTGCCCGCCGATCAGCACCGGCAGCTTCCCCTGGGCGGGCTTGGGCAGCGCCGGCGAGTCGACGAGCTGGTAGTACGCGCCCTCGTACGAGAAGGTCTTGCCGACCTCCGTGGCCCACAGCCCGGTGACGATCGCCAGCTGCTCCTCCAGCCGCGCGATCCTCTCCTTGGGGAACGGGATGCCGTATGCCTTGTGCTCCTCCTCGAACCAGCCGGCGCCCAGCCCCAGCTCGACCCGGCCGCGCGACATCTGGTCGACCTGCGCGACCTGGATGGCCAGCACGCCGGGCAGCCGGAACGTACCGGCGGTCATGAGCGTGCCGAGGCGGATCCGCTTGGTCTCGCGGGCCAGCCCGGCCAGGGTGATCCAGGCGTCGGTGGGCCCGGGCAGCCCGTCGGCGGACCCCATGGGGAGGTAGTGGTCAGAACGGAAAAAGGCGTCGAAGCCGAGGTCTTCGGTGGCCTTGGCAACGGTCAGCAGGGTGTCGTAGCTCGCACCTTGCTGGGGCTCGGTGAAGATTCGAAGATCCATGCATCCATCCTGCACCTTCGAACGGCCGCCAACCCCAACGTCCCCACCGGATCCGCAACGGCCCGGCCGGATGGAGACCCGTCATCCCGGCGGGGCGCGCCCATCCCGCACAGCTACCACCCGACCACTGCGGGGTCATGACGGCCCCGCCGCCGAGTCCACAGCGTCCACGACGCCCACCGAGCCGGAGGAGCCGCAGGAGCCGGAGGGGTCGGAGGCGCCAGACAGGTCGAACGAGTCCGGTGGCTCCGGTAAATCCGGTACCTCCGGCGGCTCCAGCGGTTCCATCGGCCCCGCCACAGCCACGGGATCGGCTCTGCCCCGGATCGTGTCGGGCGGTCTCTCCGCAAGCCGGCGCAGCATTCCCCGCACCCGGTCACTCGACTCGTCCGCGGCGTCTATGGCCTCGATGCACTGCCAGTACAACCCCTCCTCGTCAGTGGCGCACGCGACCCCGACCAGGGCGATTCCCACCTCTCCCAACAGCACGCCCAGCCCGATCAACGTCCCCCGCGCATCCGCCACTTCGGACAGCTGCGCGGCTCTGACCCCGCCGCTGCGCACCATCGGATGGTCGAGCACTCCGCATCCGCGTCCGCCGATCTCGCTGAGCCCGCGCGCCTCGCCTCTCAGCTCCAGCGGTCCGCAAACCGCCAGCCTGCTCCCGATCGCCTGTGCGAGTGCCTGCGCCTGCCAGGCCTCCGCCACGATGTCCGGCACGGCCCGGCTCTGCGCCAGAGCATGTCGGCTGACTCCGATGAGCCGCTGCGCATCCATGTACGCCGCCCCCGTTCGTACGACTTACTGCCCACTCAGTTCATTACCCAGAGTGAAGGCTCTTGAGCCTGAACGCCAAGGGAATTCGGAAATCTGTGGACACCAAGGCCGTTGTGGATAACCCGACCACTCCGTAGAGTGACGAAGGCATGTGTAGCGGATCACCGGACCCGCCGAGGATCACTTCGCCGGGAACCGAATCTCGTTCCGGTCGATCTTGTCGGAGAGCGCGGCAAGCACGTCGATTCCGAGCACTTCGCAGAACTGCAGCAGATACGCCAGCACGTCCGCGACCTCGTCCCGCACCCGGTGCGCCGACCCCTCCTCGTCCATCACTCGCGCCGACTGCTCCGGCGTCAACCACTGGAAGATCTCGACCAGTTCGGACGCCTCGACGCTCAGCGCCACCGCCAGGTTCTTCGGGGTGTGGTACGGCTCCCAGCCGCGCGCCGTCGCGAACTCGGCCAGCCTGCGCTGCAATCCCGCCACATCGAGCCCGCCCAGCCCGCCCTGTCCGTACCGTTCCTGCTGTTCCTGCTGTTCCTGCTGTTCCTGCTGTTCCTGCTGTTCCTGCTGTTCCTGCTGTCCAGCCCGTCCGTCCCGCCCGTCATCTGTCGTCACGGCACCAGGTCTACCACCGTCACGCCGTCCACTCCGCGCGCACACGACGCATCGGCGACCGCCCCCACCAGCCGGACATGGCCCCGCGCGCACACCTCCGTGCCCAGCGATACAAGTTCACGCGCCTGTCGCGGGTCCAGGCAGCGGTCGAAGCCGTCCGCGAGAACGGTGAGAGCCTGGTACGCCGACGGCACCTCGGCCGCCTGGTCCATGGCCAGCACGCCCGGCCCGGTCAGTAGCACCAGCGCGAGCGCCAGATACCTCAACTCGCCCTCGCCGAGCCGCCCCACGGGAGTGGCTCCCCGCGCGCCGCCCCGGCCCAGCAACGCCCGCACCGTCCCGTCGTCCAGCTCCTCGACGGCCAGTTCCTCCACCACCCCCGCGCACCCCACCCGCGCCGCCGCGGCCAGTCGCGCATGCCGCTTGGCGCACTCGCTCCGGGTTCGGTGCAGCACCTCCGCGAGGTTGTCGCAGCCGCGCGTCAGCCGCCCCTCCCCCGCCGCCACCGGCTCGCGCATCCGGTGCGGCTGCGGGTCGCAGGCGAAGACGGACCGCAGCGCCACCACCACCTGCTCGGCCGCCGCAAGCACCTGCAACTGCCCCTGCGTCTTGCCTGCCACGCGTAACGGCAGCAGGGCCGTGCCGAGCCGGTCGTCCGGCAGCGGGGCACGCGTCACCGACGCAGCGCCGGCCGTGCGCCAGGCGGCCTGCACGGAGGACCGCTCGGGATCACGCAGCGCGGTGGTCAGCAGGGTCTGCCCACCGCTGGTCAACCGCTCGCCGACGACCCGCAATTCGGGTTCCGCCTGTACGGCCAGATCAAGCCGTACGGGACCGGCCGGGCCATCCACGGTGCAGCCGATCCTGAATCCCCGCCGCCCCTGTCCGTCGGCCTCCGCCCACTCGGGCACACACGCCGCGGGATCGGGGAACGCGGCCTCGAGGTCGTCGCCCGCGCCCAGCCGCGCCAGCGCTTCGTACGCCTGCAGGACGCTCGACTTGCCGCTGCCGCTCGCCCCCGCGAAGAGCGTCAGCGGACCGAGGGGAAAGACCGCGCCACGGTGTGTCCTGAAGGCGGAGAGCCGCAGTTCCGTGACGGTGGGGCGGGCGCCGTTCGCGCCGTTGAGCGGGGTGTTTGCGTCCATGAGCCGGACGGTACGCAGCGCGCAGTGCGCCGAACCGTTCCGCCTCGACGGCCTTCCTACGAACGGGGGACGGCGGCGGCCGCTATCCCCTCGACCTCCGTGCCGATCGGGGCCAGCAGGAAGACATTCCGGTCGACCCGGTGCATCCCGCTGCCGAGCCCGAAGACGACACCACTGCTGAAGTCCAGGATACGCTTGGCGACATCGGTGTCGGCGCCGGTGAGGTCGAGCAGCACCGGGATCTGGGCGATGAGGTACTCGGCGACCTCACGCGCGTCGGCGAAGACCTGCACCCGCAGCACGACGAAGCGACGTTGCTCCGCCACCGCGTAGTCCTGCGGGATGGTTCGGTGGTCGACCCGCGACGGCCACTCGTTACGGCTGCGCAGCGGGACGACCTGGGCCAGGCCCTCCCACTGCTCGTCGGTGACGTCGTACCTCTCGTACCTACTCATGCGACCCATCCTCGCGCTCCTCACCCGTTCGGCCCAACAGCGACACGGGCGAGTCGGCCGCGGATCGGTCCGGGGCTGTTCGGCGCGGCCGCTCAGTGCCCGGCGGGGTCGGGTACGAGGCCGTCGGCGACCAGGCCGACGAGCACCGCCTCGCTCAATACCTGGACCGCGGACATGGGGCGGACCATCACGGTGAACTCCTTGATCCGGCCCGCCTCGTCGAGCTGAAGCAGGTCGATGCCGTGGATCTGCTTGCCGTTCACCGCAGCCCGGAAGAGCAGGATCTCCGAGGGGACTTCCTCGCCGTCCGTACTGGTCTCGGCCTCGCCCGCGAACCGGCCGACGTAGCGAAAGTCCTCGAAGGTGCGCAGCAGGACGCCGAGGAGGCCGATGACCATCGGCCTGCCTTCGAAGGGGGTGAACTTCACTGGACTGTAGAAGCGGATGTCCTCGGTGAACAGGTCGTCCAGGGCGGTCAAGTCCCGCTTCTCGACGGCTGCGCGGAAGCGCTCGGTCGTGTCCATCAGTCCTCCTGAAACTGTCATTACTGCCATCGCCACTGATCCTGATACTCAAGGATCTGACTAGTCACTTTATTGAGTATCATGCGGGGAGACACCGAGGGAAGGGGGGCTGCGTTCGATGGCCCTGCGACATGCCGTACTGGCTGCGCTGCTGGACGGCGAGTACAGCGGATACCAACTGGCCAAGGCGTTCGACGTCGGCGTCGCGAACTTCTGGCACGCCCTGCCCCAGCAGCTGTACGCCGAACTGGCCAGGCTGGAGAAGGAAGGGCTGGTCACGGGCCGGCAGGTGGTGCAGGAAACCCGGCCCAACAAGCGCCTGTTCAAGGTCACCGACGCCGGCCTCGCCGAACTGGAGGAGTTCGCCGCGGCCGCGTCGAAGCCCTCGTTCATCCGGGACGACCTGCTCGTCAAGGTCCAGGCCGCCGACCGCGTAGGCACCGGCCCGGTGATCGAGCAGCTCGAAGAGCGGGCGGCCGTCGCCGAAGCCAAGATCGAGCTCTTCGGCAAGCTGCTGCGGCAGATCCGGGGCGAGGCGGACGAGGACGAATTCCTGCGCCGGGGCGAGCGGATCGGGCCGTATCTGACCTGTCTGCGCGGTCTCGCCTTCGAGCGGGACAACCGGGACTGGTGTCTGCGGATCGCCACGGTCCTGAGGGAACGGCAGTCGGACCGTCAGGGCATCGCCTAGGCAAGCGCGAGGGAGGCGGTCCGCCGCCACCGCCCCCGTCCGGAACACGGTGCACAGGTAGTCCGCTTGTCCGCGGCCTGGCGGATGGCGGCCTCGGCCGAGTTGGGTCATGACGGGACTCCTTGTCCGGGTCGGGGTGTGGTGGCTGCCGCCAGGGCGACAACGGTGAGCAGGAGAAGAGCCGGTGCGAGCGCGGCGGCCGTGCCGTAGTGGAGCTGGAGCAGGCCGCCGGCAAGGGCGCCGGTGAACATCGCGGCGAGCGAGAACAGACGGCGTACGGTGGCCGGCCCCGGCCGGTCGGCGGCCAGACCGGTCAGGGTGCGGGTCAGGACGGTGGTGGTGAAGTCCGGTACGGCGAGCTTCCCGACCACGGCGTTCTGCGCGCCCATTCCGAGCGCGAGCAGCACGATCAGTACGTGCTTCGTGACATCGGCGAGATCGGCCACCAGCGCCGCCGCGACCAGGACGCCGTGCGCCGCGACGAGCAGCGCGAACAGCCGCACGGGCTCCGTGACCCTGGGCGCGATCCGCCCTCCGGCGAGCGCACCGGCCGCGAACGCCGTGGCCGCCAGGAGGGAGGCGACGGCGGACAGTTCCTTGTCGCCCGCCAGCGCGAAGCCCAGGAAGACCACATTGCCGGTCATGTTGGCGACGAAGACACGGTCGAGACCCAGATAGCTGACGGCGTCCACCAGGCCGGTGACAAAGGTCAGCAGGACGAGCAGCGGGGGCAGTACGCCGTGGTGTCCTGGGGTGTCGGGGAAGAGGCGGGCGGCGGCCCGGCCGAGCAGAGTGTTCATGCTTTTCCTTCGGCGGAAACCCGGTGCAGTGCGAGCCGGGCCATCCACCCGTCGGCGCGCCGAGGGCGACGCACACGAGGCTCAGCCAGATCGGCCACGGTGCGAGCCCGAGGGCGTGGTACCGCGTACGTCTCCGAGCGCGCCCCGTCCCGCTGGATCTCCAGCAGCACCTGGAGCCAGGTGACGGGCACCGCGCCGGAGCGCAGCACCGGCAGCACCAGGCAGACGCCGTACCGCTGCGCGTCGATGTATCCGGAACCATCAGCGGCACAGACGGTGTGGCCGGCAGCGACCCGCTCTCCACGCGAGTACCGCCCGGCCATCAACTAGCCTGCTCCTGAGCGCAGTCGGCGACCGCAGCGCCCGGCAGCAACAGGTCTCAAGACATTGAAAGGTCATGCGCGAAGACGCCCTCGTCCACGCCACCACCGGTGTTCACCTGGTCCACGGCAGCAACACCAACTGGGTCATCCTGACCCCGGCCACACCGCGGGGCACTGCTCCTACCACCTCCCGGACAAAGGGATTCTGATCTCCGGAGACGCGCTGGTCAGCGGCCATCCCACGTCCCGTGTGCGGGGGCCGCAACTGCTGCCCACGATGTTCGACGCGAACCGCGAACGCGCCGTGGCATCTCTGGACGTGATCGAGCAGTTGGCGGCCCACATCATGCTGCCCGGGCACGGCCCCCTCCATCACGGGTCGGTACGCGAGGCCGCCCGGCGCGCACGCGAACTCACTTCCTGACCGGGGCGGCCGAGGCGAGGATGGGCCGCTTCCACCGGGATGCCGCCGCTCCGTGCGCTGCGAGTTCAGCCTCGGCCGCGCCGGCTTCGCTTAGCTGCGCCTGACGCTGGTCGGCGGTGAAGAGTGCTGGTGACCCTGGACTCGTCGACTGGTCGACCACCCCAGGGTCAGGAGGGGTGGGGTCTGGCACGCGTAACGTCGCCACGCAAGGACGTAGCGACGTTAACGTAATGATGTTAGCGTCGCTCTCAGCGGGTTGCGGAAACCGCTACCCATCCGAAAAGGGAGCAACGTCATGAGCGAGCAGACCTCCACCCCGTCCCGGGTCGCGATCGTCACCGGCGGGTCCCGCGGCATCGGCCGTGAGACCGCCGAGCGACTGGCGGCCGACGGGTTCGCCGTCGTCATCAACTACGCCGGCAACCAGACCGAGGCCGAGGCGGCGGTGGCGGTCATCGCCGCGGCCGGCGGGCAGGCGATCGCGTTCCGCGCGGACGTGGCCGACGAAGCCGCGGTGTCGGCGCTCTTCAACGCCGCCGAGGACATGTACGGCGGTGTCGACGTAGTCGTGCACGCGGCCGGAGTCATGACGCTCGCGCCGCTGGTCGACACCGACCTCGAGGTCCTGGACCGTATGCACAGGACCAACATCCGCGGCACGTTCGTCGTCGACCAGCAGGCCGCCCGCCGGCTGCGCACCGGCGGGGCGATCATCAACTTCTCCACGTCCGTTCTGGGGCTGGCCCTGCCCGGCTACAGCGCCTACGCCGCCACCAAGGGCGCGGTCGAGGCCGTAACCCTGATCCTGGCCCGGGAGCTGCGCGGGCGGGACGTCACCGTCAACGCGGTGGCCCCTGGCCCCACCGCCACCGCTCTGTTCCTGGACGGCAAGGACGAAGAGACCATCGACCGCATGGCCAAGATGAACCCCCTGGAGCGCCTGGGGACCCCTGGGGACATCGCCGAGGTCGTCTCCTTCCTCGCCGGACCCGCCCGCTGGGTCAACGGCCAGGTACTGCGCGCCAACGGCGGCATGGTCTGACCTCCCCCTCCAGCCTTCCCCGCACGTCGCCCATCCACCGAGGGAGTTCCGTCATGAGCAAGACCATCATCATCACCGGCGCCGGCTCCGGCTTCGGAGCGCTGGCCGCACGGAGGCTGGCCGACGCCGGCCAAACCGTCTACGCCGCCATGCGCAACACCACCAGCCGCAACGCAGACCGCGTCGCCGACGCCAAGGCCTACGCCACCGAGCACAACGTCGACCTGCGCACCGTCGAACTCGACGTCCTCTCCCAGCAATCCGCCGACACCGCCGTCAACACCGTTCTCGCCGAGGCCGGACGGCTGGACGTGATCATCCACAACGCCGGCCACATGGTCACCGGCCCCACCGAGGCGTTCACCCCGGATGAACTCGCCGCCGTCTACGACACCAACGTCCTCGGCACCCAGCGCGTGAACCGGGCCGCCCTGCCCCACCTGCGCGCCCAGGAGCGCGGCCTCGTCCTGTGGATCGGCTCCACCAGCACCCGCGGCGGCACCCCGCCCTACCTCGCCCCCTACTTCGCCGCCAAAGCAGCCATGGGCTCCCTCGCCGTTTCCTACGCCGCCGAACTGGCCCGCTTCAACATCGAGACCTCGATCATCATCCCCGGCTCCTTCACCACCGGCACCAACCACTTCCTCACCGGCGGCCATCCGGCGGAGCAGACCGTCATCCCCGACTACGAAGCCCGCTACGCCGGCCTCATGGACCAGGTCTCCGAGCGCCTGGCCGCCCTCGCCCCCGCCGACGCGGATGTCGCGCAGGTCGCCGAGGCCGTCGTCCAGGTCATCGACACCCCCCACGGCACCCGGCCCTTCCGCGTCCACATCGACCCCGCCAACGACGGCAGCGAAACCGTCAGCGCCGTCGCCGACCACATCCGCGCCGAATTCCTCACTCGCATCGGCCTCCACGACCTCCTCACCCCCACAGCTCGTAGCGTCGCTACAGCGCTCTTGATAGCGTCACTCTCATGAGTACGCGAGCACGCATCCTGGAAGTGGCGGCGGACCTGGTCGCCCAGTCCCCGAACGGGGACATCTCCACCCGGGCCGTGTGTGAGGCCGCCCAGGTAGGTGCACCGGCGCTCTACCGGCACTTCGGTGACAAGGAGGGCCTGCTGTCGGCCGTCGTCGACTACGGCTTCGACAAGTACCTGGCGACGAAGCGGCAGCACAACCCGGGCGCGGACCCCATCGAGGACCTGCGCGACGGCTGGGACACCCACGTGGACTTCGCCCTGCGGAACCCGAATCTGTACCGGCTGATGAATTCCCCCGCGATGCGCACACCGCCGGCCGCGGCCCTTGAGTCCCACCAGATCCTCACCCGGGACCTGGAACGAGCCGCGGCCCAGGGCAAACTGCGGCTCGCCCCCGAACTGGCAGCCCAGATAGTCATGTCGGCCAATGTCGGCGTGGCCCTGATGCTCGTCGCCCGCCCTTCGACCTTCACGGACAAGAGCACATCGACGCGCGTACGGGACGCGGTGCACGCCGCCATCTTCACCCCTGACGTGTCCGCCCCCGCGGGGACGGCCGCCGAGGGGGCGGGGTCCGAGGACACGCAAGTACCGTCCACGGCAGCCCGGTTGAACGCACTGCTGCGCCAGTCACCGGACCCGGCCCTCACCCCCGCCGAAACCGGCCTGATGACCGAATGGCTGGACCGGCTGTCCAACGCCCCCCGCAACCAGTAGACACCGCCTCCGAGCGGTAGCGACGAGCCTCTCAGGGCGTCAGGTAGGAGTGGAAGACGCCCTCGGGGTCGTACTGCGCCCTCAGGGTCTGCAGCCGCTGCCAGTCGCTCGGCGTGAACGACCGCTCGGCGCGGCTCGGACTGGCGGTGAGGTCGGCCTCGGCGATGTAGTGCCCCGTCCCGAGCGGCTCCACCGCGCTCATCGCCTCGCGCAGCCAGCGGACGTTGATGTCATCCTCCGAAGGGTCGTCCCAGACGGCGTAGGGGACGACGTAGCTCTCGCCGAGCACCGAGAACGCCATGTCGCGCAGCAGATCCTCGTCGTGCGACACGGGCGATACGGGTGCCAGGACGAGGGACTTGTCGGAGGGGGCACTTTCGACCGCGTCGCCGAGCCTGGACAACAGCGTCCCGAAGTCCGCCTGAGACCACAGGGTGTCGGCCGCAAAGCGGTGCTGTCCGGGCCAGATGCTGCCGGAGGCGTCGTAGAGGGCATCGAGAGACGTCGGCTCGTCCGCTTCCCGGAAAAGGGAGCGATCGGCGAAGGGACAGTTCCGGAGCGGTCGGAGAGCCTGGACGGCCTGCTCGCTCGAATCCGCGAATACGGTGGCGCCTACGACGATCGCCTTCGGCCGTGGCCTTTCCTTCGTCATGTGCGGGGCGGCCGTTGCGAGTACGAGAGCCAATTCCACCGTCGGCTCGAGTTCGTTCGCGGTCTCGATGGCCCAGTTCGACACCTCTTCAACATCCGCGAGGGGAAAGGCATACGTGGTCGACATGATCGCCCCGGGAAGCCGGTGCAGGCGAAGGCGGAAGCTGGTGACGACGGCGAAGAAACCCGGCCCTGCTCCACGCGCCGCCCAGAACAGGTCGGGATTCTCGTCCTCGTTGCATCGGACCACTTCGCCGTCCGCCGTCACGGCTTCAATCTCGTATACGCTCCGGCAAGCCGGCCCCAGGGCACCGGAATTCCACCCGAGACCACCACTGAGGAGATATCCGCCGACGGCGACCGACCCACAATGCCCGGTGGGAAAGGCGAGGCCGCGCGCGGCGAGTTCCGGAACGAGTTCGCCACCGGTGACAGCCGGCTGCACGGTCGCCGTCGCGGAAGCCTCGTCGAAGTCCCACCGCCGGAGCCGGGAGAGGTCGATGAGCATGCCGTCGGAGCGGACGGACGAGCCGCACCAACTGTGCCCGCCCGCCCGTACGGCGATGCGGAGACCGCGGGAGCGGGCCAGCCCGATGGCTTCGGGAACGTCCCGCTCGGAGGCGGCCCGGACGATCACCTCCGGGAATCGCTCGGGTTTGAGCCCGTTCCACACCATGCTTGTCCGGATGGCTTCGTAGTCGGCGTCGCCTCGCTGGACGAGCGCCCCCTCAATACGTCCGGCCTGCCCGTGTTCGCGCATCATGGACTCCAGGACTTGCGCCGGCTGCGGCTGCGGCTGAAGCTGAAGATCCGGTGTGAAGTACCGCAGAGTACAAGCGGAGACATCCCCAGTTTACCGGCCGCCCCGAAAGCTCGCGGCCTGGAATTGCTGCCCTGGAGATGGCCATCGACACCATGAGAGCTTTTGTACTCAGGAAAGTCGGCGAGGTCGGCGTCGTCGAGAAACCGGTCCCCGAACCCGGCCCCAATGAGGCGGTCGTGCGCACCACCGCGGCCATGGTCTGTACGTCCGACGTGCACACGATGAAGGGAGCGATCCCGGTCGCTCCCGATGTCACATTGGGACACGAGGCGGTCGGCGTCGTTCATGCCCTGGGTTCTGCCGTAGAGGGTCTCGGGGAGGGCCAGCGTGTCGCCGTGGGTGGCGTGACCCCGTGTTTCCAGTGCGAATACTGCCAACGCGGCTTCTCCTCGCAGTGCGGGGGCAGGATGATGGGAGGCGCGGTGTTCACCGTCCAGGCGGACGGGAACATGGCGGAGTATTTCCTCGTCCGCAATGCGCAGGCCAATCTGGCGCCGATCCCCGAGACCCTCGGCGACCACCAGGCCTTGTACGCGACGGACATGCTGTCGACCGGATTCGTCGCCGCCGAACACGCGGAAATCGAATTCGGTGAGACCGTCGCGATCTTCGCCCAGGGGGCGGTGGGGCTCTCGGCGACGATCGGCTGCCGTCTGCGCGGTGCCGGCCTCGTCATCGCAGTCGAGTCGATTCCCCAGCGTCAGGAACTTGCGAGGCATTTCGGCGCCGATGTCATCGTCGACCACGCCCAGCACGACCCGGTGCGGCGAATTCTGGAGTTGACCGGCGGTCAGGGCGTGGACGCCGCGATCGAAGCGCTCGGCACCCCCCGTACGTGGGAAGCGACCTTCCGTGTCACCAAGCCGGGCGGACGTATCTCCAATGTCGGATACCACGGCGACGTACCCAAGCCGCTCAAAATCCCCTTGGAACCCTTCGGATACGGGATGTCCGACAAGCAGATCTACGGCGGACTGAACCGCGGGGGCCGGGAGCGGCTGCGGCGGATCTTCCGGCTGCTGGAGCACGGCAAGGTGGATCCCACGCCGATGACCACGCAGGAGTTCGGCTTCGACGAGATCGAGCGGGCATTTCGGATGATGGAATCGAGAGAGAACGGGATCATCAAGCCACTGATTCGTTTCGACTGACGCGTTTCGGCAAATGACGCGTTTCGGCAAATGCGCTGTGTTGCCTAACCCGTGGTCAGACCGAAGATGGTGATGATCACCAGACAGCACAACGCCACGACGGCGGCGCCCGCCGCATGGGTACGGAAGGATCACGCCCGGCTGGGCAGCAGCCAGAAGGCGAGCGCCCGGTTGACCAGCGGCATCAGCAACCACGTCAGAACGCTGACACTCAGCACGTTGCTGATGAACAGGGCCAAATACCCGGGCATTCCCAGGCTGTTGAACCAGTCGCCGACCGTCAGGTTCAGGATCATCACCGTGGGATACAGGGCCAGCACCACGGACATGGCCTGTTTCCAGTTGGCCGGAATGCCTTCATCCGCCCCCTCGCCGAAGCGGAACCAGCCGCCGAACGCCGACCCGATCTTGCGCACGTCGTACGAGCGGAAGTAGCCGCGCCCTTCCTCCAGAAGCTTCTCGCGGGCCTCGGAGTCCAGCCAGCCGTCGAGGTGTTCGCGCGTGTCGAAGCGGAAGGCGACCACCCAACGGTCCTGAATGCCCTCCACCGGCTTGAACATCTCCGACCCCATAAAGCCGGGAAACCCCTCCTGCGCTTTCAGGATCTTGTCCTCCCAGCGCATGAAGTCCCGCTCCCGCCCCGGCAGCACGTCGTGCGAGATGACGGCCGTGACGACATCCTGGGCCGGCGTCCCACCGGTGAGCACCTCTTGTGTCGGAGTCCCGTCGAACAACGGGCGGCCCTCATCGAGGAGTTGTCGACGCGCACCCGAATTCAGCCACGCGGTCAGCTGCTCGACACCGGAGAAGCGGAATACGACGACCCACTCGTTCTCTTCGCCGGAGACCGGCGGGTACAACTCCGTGCCCTGGAACCCGTCGAAGCCTCGCACGACCTGGTTGGTCTTCTCCTGCCAGCGCTTGTAGTCGTCATCCCGGCCCGCCCGGACCTTCTGGGAGGTCACGACCGTAGCGCTGTCACCGAGGTCACGGCTTGCACGGGTACTCATGCAGAGTAGTCTAGATCAAAAGGGAGTTATCGAACAAATGGGAGAAATTTGCGCCGGCCAGTGAGCGGGAGGATTCTGAGATGGGACACCAGGAGTTCATGGCCGAAGCGGTTCGGCTGGCCACCGAGTCCGTCGAGAAGGGCTGGGGCGGCCCGTTCGGTGCGGTGATCACCAACGACGGCGAGATCATCGCTCGCGGGCAGAATCGCGTACTCCTCACGGCCGATCCGACCGCGCACGGCGAAGTGGAAGCCATCCGCAAGGCCGTTCAGGTGCTCAATCCCGAGGCGCCCAGCATCTCCGAGGAGCACCAGAACGAGTACACCCTGGAGTTGGTGCCTCGGCCTGAGGGCTCCCCCGACCTCGTGCCGGAGCGCGCTCGCATGCTGCAGGGGTGCGCGATCTACACCAGCGGCGCCCCCTGTCCGATGTGCATGAGCGCCATCTACTGGGCTCGGATAGGGACCGTCTACTACAGCTGCGACTGGAAGGCCACTCAGGGGATCGGTTTCGACGACGCCTTCCAGTACGAGGACTTCGCGAAGCCCCCGGACCATCGGAGCATCACTCTCGAGCAGCTCCACCCCGAGTTGGGCGCCACGTCGTACGAGGCATGGGCGAAGAAGCCGAACAATCACCCGTACTGACGCGGAGCCCCTGAACTGCTCCCTGGTCGGCATCGTCTTGGAATTGCCCGGCCGCAGGGGCGCGGGGCAGGAAGGGGAACGCGATGGAGCTGTTCCCGCCGATACCGCTCGCGGAGTGGCAGGACACCAAAGAAACACTGCACCGATTCGCGCAAGTCGTCGGCAAGATCCGCCTCGCCGCGAGTGCCCGGCGCAACCACTGGTGGAACGTTCCGTTCCATCTCACCGGACGCGGCATCACCACACGTCCGATGGGACAGGTCGACGGAAATCCGGTCTTCACTGTCGACTTCGACTTCGTCGACCATCAACTGGTCGTCGCGACCTTGGACGGCCGAGCGTCCCTCCCGCTTGAGGGCCAGTCCGTGGCGTCCTTCCACAGCAACACCCTTGACGCTCTGGCCCAAGTGGGCGTCCTCGCGCGCATCGCCATTCCCAGGCCGTACGACCTGCCCGATGCCGACCGGCCGTTCGCCGAGGACACCGAGCATGCGGCCTACGATCCTGTGCTGGCCAACCGCTACTGGCAGGTCCTCAGCCAGGTGGCGTTGGTGCTGGAGGAATTCGCAGCCGGCTTTTCGGGAAAAGCCAGCCCCGTACACCATTTCTGGCACACCTTCGACATTGCCCACAGCCGGTTCTCAGGGCGTCACATCGACCAGTCGCCGCAGGTCGATCCGGTAACGCGGGAGGCATACTCCCGAGAGCTGATCAGCTTCGGATTCTGGTTCGGTGACGATACGTTCGCCGAGCCCGCTTTCTACTCCTACACCGCCCCCGAACCTGCGGAACTGACCGGGGAGCCGCTCAAGCCCGCTGCAGCACACTGGGTTTCACGCAATGACACCCACCTGGCCGTGCTGCCCTACGACGCGGCCCGCGCCGAAAACGATCCTCGTTCCGCCGTACTCGACTTCTATGAGAGCGCGTACCAGGCCGGATCCCGACGCGCCGGCTGGGACATCGCCGCTTTCGCCTCTCCGGACGGGATCACAGATCCACAACTGCCGGTCCCGCGTCGCTGATTCCGAACGAGCGGATTCCCCACGAGCGGATTCCGAACAAGCGACGGCAGGCCGAGTGAACCTCAACAGCAACAACAGCAACGTCAGTGCACGTGCTGCTGCCAGTCCGCGGGCACCTTGCCCCGCGGGCCCGGGGTCGGCTGGGAGACCGGGTGCGAGACGGGTGGGAGCAGCTGCGGGCCGTCGTAGTACTGCTCGGTCTCGATGTTCCAGAACCAGCTCTCTTCCGGCTCGAAGCTGGTCAGGAAGGGATGTCCCGCCTCGCGCGCATGCTTCGTACCGTGCTGCGAGGGTGAGGAATCGCAGCATCCGATGTGCCCGCACGCGGCGCAGCGCCGCAGGTGCAACCACCATCCCGGACCGTCGCCCGCCAGGCACTCCACGCAGCCGTCTCCGCTCGGAGTCGCAGTTGGATCTATACCTGGGATCTGGTCATGTGCCATTTGGTATGCCTCTCTGAGTGAGGCTTGGCAGGTGTCTTTGGGGACCCGTTCGGCGTGCTGAGGTCGGTGACCTGCCCTTCTTGCATCGTAACCGGCGTCAGCACGGAGCGCGTCCACTCGGCATACGGCGACGATCGGAACTGCCCGGGCCCCGAACAGCGACGGGCCCAGACATCCGGTCGTCGGACCGTAAGGCGCCCTGTGCGGGGCAGACCGGTCGGCGGGGCTGTCACTGTCCCGGTGAGCGCCGCCTGACCCGCAGTGGCGCCGGCTGACGCCACCCCATACTTGCCGAAACAGCAAGGGACATTGCCATCCCGTTGTGCGAGCCGCAGGGTGGCGGCATGACTGAGACGAACAAGCGAAACCTCGCTGATCTCGATGTTGTCGTGGTCGGGGGTGGTGTGGCTGGTCTGTCGGCTGCGCTGACTCTGACTCGGGCCCGGCGTTCGGTGCTGGTGGTCGACTCCGGGGAGCCGCGCAACGCTCCCGCTGCCGGGGTTCACGGGTTCCTGTCCCGCGACGGCCTCGCGCCGGGCGAGCTGTTGCGGGCGGGCAAGGACGAGGTCACTGGTTATGGCGGGCGGATCGTGGCGGACCTGGTGACCAGCGCCCGTCGCACCGGCGAGCGCTTCGTCGTGGACACCGAGGGCGGCGAGAGCCATGGAGCGCGGCGTCTGCTGGTGACCACGGGGCTGGTCGACGAGCTTCCCGACGTTCCTGGCGTGCGTGAGCGGTGGGGCCGTGACGTGCTGCACTGCCCGTACTGCCATGGCTGGGAGGTGCGCGACGCGCCGATCGGTGTGCTGGCGACCGGTCCGGGGGCGGTGCACCAGGCGCTGTTGTTCCGGCAGTGGTCGCCGGATGTGACCGTGTTCCTGCACACTGCGGGCGAACTGACCGAGGAACAGTGGGAGCAGCTGGCCGCCCGCGGTATCGCCGTGATTGACGGCGAGGTGGTCGGTCTCGATGTCGACGACGACCGCCTCTGCGGTGTACGGCTGGCTTCGGGTACGTGTGTGCCGGTGCGGGCTCTGGCTGTGGGGCCGCGGTTCGAGGCGCGCGGTGAGATGCTTTCGGGGCTTGGCCTGACGACCGTGGAACACCCCTTGGGCGTGGGCAGTTATGTGGAGTCCGACGCGAGCGGGTTCACCGGGGTCGCGGGCGTGTGGGTGGCGGGCAATGTCACCGACCTCATGGCCGGCGTCGCGGTGGCCGCGGCGTCCGGAGTGCAGGCCGCGGTGGCGATCAACGCCGACCTCGTGGCCGCCGATACCGCGGCGGCGTTGTCCCACCACTCGGCAGCGCAGGCCCAGCAGGCATTCAGCCCGGCCGCGGAGGCCGCCAACTGTGAGCGGGTCCTCGGCGAACGCCGCCACGGAATCGGGACCGTGATCAGTCCCGGGCACCGCTCGCACGACTGACCCGTCTCGCGGCTGTCCGCGTGTTCATGCCCCGCGGCGAGTCGTCCGTAGAGCCCGGCGACTTCGGTTCGGGCCACCGAAGTGGTGGACGGGCCTTCAAGGACGAGCCGCGAAAACAAGAGCCCCGAAAGGAATGCAACATGCCTCACTCCAGTCTCGATTCAGGACGCGGCGCCGGGCATGACACGGTCAGGCCGTGGCGGTTGCTGTCCCGAGGTGGACCTGGACGATCTGCGAAAGCGGCTGCTGAACACACAGTGGCCCGAGTCGGCGACCGTCCCGGGCTGGTCACAAGGGGTTCCACTGGAGTACCTGCGGGAGTTCCGCTGCCAGCACGGTGTCGAGGTTGCGGACGATCTGTGCCGCCTGCGCGCCATGGTCGTCCGGTCCTACGGGTCGCCCGTCTCCATCCCACGCTACTTGCCCGGACAGATGCACGAGCCGGGTGTCCTCGACGCTGACGATCTGGCTGATCCGGTCGGACGGGCAGTTCACGGACGGGGGTTGAGGCGGGTCACGGTCATGAGGCGTCGCCTCCCGCGGGTGCGCCTGCCCATGCGGCCAGTGCGGCGGTCCGCTCTGAACTGCGGACGTCGGCATCGGTGGCGCGTGTGGCCCAGGCGATGTGCCCGTCGGGGCGGACGAGCACTTCGGTCACGCCGTGCAGGTCCGCGTGTTCGTCGTGATTCGTGCCGGCCTGGCCAGAGCGATGCGTACAGCGCTGCTCGCCCACCGCGACGGCGCCCGCGTCTTCGCCGGCACGCACTCGACCGGGGCGCACACCCTGCACTTAGCCGACACCGTGATCGGCGTCCTGCGTGAGGCCGGCTTCGACGATGCGGACGCGGCGCGCGCCCTGATGGCGGTGGCCAATTTCACCGTCGGCCACACCCTGGAAGAGCAAGCCGCTCTGGAACCGGGTGCAGAGGCCCCCGCAGACCCGGGTCGCCTGGTTGACGCCGTGGCGGCCGGGTCGTACCCGCACCTCACGACCACCCTGCCCGTGCTCACCAGCACGGACTTCACCGCCCACTTCGAGTTCGGCCTGCGCCTGCTCATCGAGGGGCTGCGCGCCCTGCGACAGCAGCGCTGACGGCCACCGTTCACGATCCGCATCCAGAGCGTGTGAAGTTCGGGGTTCGGGCGCCGACGGGTGTCGTCAGCGCATGCGGCGGAGGAAAGCGTCGACAAGTCGGTTGGTGAAGTCCTGGCCGAGCGGCTCGTCCGTTACCAGCACACGGTAGTAGAGGGGGCCGACGAGTTGGTCGGCCTCGGCCGCCATGTCGAGGTCGGCGGGCAACTGGCCCCGCCGCGCGGCGCGTTTCAGAGGCAGGCGGTCGCGGCGACGCTGCTCGTCGAGGTACCTGGCCCGGAAGTCCGCGGCGAACACCGGATCGTGCTGCGCCTGTGCGATCAGGGCCTCGAAGACGGCTCCGGAGTCGGACTCGCTGAGGAAATGAGCCAGTTGACGCAGATAGGCACGTAGATCGAGGGTGATGTCGCCGTGATCGGGCGGGATCAGCTCCTCGGCCATGTCCTGCAGGAAAGCGTCCACGAGGACGTCGGTCTTGGAGTTCCACCAGCGGTAGATGGTCTGCTTGGCGACACCGCTCTCGCCGCGATGCCCTCACCACTTCTGGATGGCCGACACCTCACCCGGCCGCCTGGGATGGCTGCTGGGCCTGCGGGATTCGTCGTGGGCAGGTACGAGACCCACGTGGGGTCGGGGGTGGTGCGGGGGTCGCCCACGGACCCCGGCGCCGGGGCGTCCGGCCGATCGGCTTCACGGCGTCCGACGCCGGCGGCACGGCTTCCGATGCCGACGGCACGCGGGCCGGGACCGGCGTCCGGTTCCACGGCGTCGGCTCGCTCGCCGGGGCCGGCACGCAGAGCGAGGCCACCGACATCAACGACCGTGGCGTCGTCGTGGGCGCCAGTGCGGTCCCGGGCACCCAGGCGACCCACGCCTTCGTCATGAACCCCGGCGTCGACGGCGGCCGGCTCACCGACATCACGCCGTCGGAGGCGCGCAGCACGCGGGCCGAGGCGGTCAACCGGTTTGGTGTGGTGGCCGGCACACTCGGGTCCGTACCGGGTGCCGGGCTGCCGGAGCCCTTCGTCTGGCGGCCACGCACCGGGCTGGAGGTCCTTCCGCTGCCGCCCGGCGCCGCCGGTGGCCAGGCCGCGGACATCAACGACGCGGGCACGGTGCTCGTCGTCGGCACGGACTCCACGGGCGTGGGCCTCCCGGTGGGCTCGTACCTGTGGGACCCGGCCGCGCGTACGTACACCGCGCTCCCGACGACCGGTCCGTCAGGCACCGGACCCGTGCCGATCGCGCGCACGCTCAACGAGCGCGGCGGGGTGGCCGGGGGACTGGTGTCCCCGGTCAGCGAGCAGGCCTGGCAACACACGGCGACGGTGTGGGAGCCCGGCACCCTCGTCCCGCACACGCTCTCCTCCGGCGGTACCACCGACGCGTTCGCCACCGACCGCAACGAGAAAGGGATGATCGTCGGCTGGCGGACGAACGCGCCCGGCGCGGCGCCCACCGCCGTCTACTGGCCGAGCGCGGACGCGCTTCCCGTCGAGCTTCCCGGTCGGGTGGCGTTCGAGGTCAACGACCGCAACCAGATCGTCGGCATCCGCGCCTTCCCCACTTCGTCCGCGTTCCCGTTCACCGCGGTGATGTGGGAGCCGGGCCGCGGAAGCCGGCTGCGTACGACCGACCTCGGCGACGAGAGCCTGGGCTCGTACGTCAACGCCGTCAACTCCTCGGGCCGGTCCACCAGTTACGTCGTGGCGGCAGGCGAGCAGACCCCGTACAACGCCGGCGGCTGGTGGAACCCGCCCCGGCGGGGCGGCTGTCCCGGGTCCTGCTGACGTGAAGAAGTGACGCTCCCCCTCCGGGCGGTGCCCTCGCGGCACCGCCCGAAGGCGTTCACCGCTCCGGTGCTCCACCGGCCCCGCCCTCGCGGGCCGGTGGCGGTACGACGGCGGAGTTCCACACCCTCCCGAGAACAGGCCTTGTGGTGCTCAGCGTTGTCGTCCTCCTCAGCCCTGGAGCAGGGCCCGTCCGGGCGTTTGCGGTGCGGTACCGCCATCCCGTAGTTGAGAGACGAAGAACCTGCTGGGCGCTCCACACATGTGGCTGAGCATGACCGCTTGGCACCACGAAACTCTCGGGGATTCTGCGTAACCGGCTTAGCCAACAGATCGCCTGACCAGCGACACAACACGCCTGACACCCCATCAGAACGAGCGTCAAATGAGCGTCACGAGCGTCGTTTCAGCGTCAAGATATCGCCTGTAACGCCCACACCGCACATAGTGCGCACGCACAAAACCCCAGGTCAGGACCCCTTCGCGACCGACTCCAGAATCGCCACGCACTCCACATGATGCGTCATAAGAAAGACGTGCAACGAAAACATGTGGAAGGAAGCAGCAGGTCAGCGACCTGCTGCACACACCTCGTGCCGATTGCAGATGTGCATTGCGTGCGGCGTGGGCGCTAGGTGCAGCCTCGCGCCGCTCCCCCGGGCAGCCGCGGGACACCCAGGACCCTCATCGATCGGGGGACCATGGCCCTCGGCACAGACCGCATCCACGGCGGCCAGGTCATCTGCGCCACCCACTCCCCGCTGCTGACCGCGCTGCTCCGGCGCGGACATCGTCGAGGTCGGCGAACATGGCATGCGCCGGGTGGCCTGGCGCGATCTCGCCCTGGTCGACCACTGGCGCCGCTGTCTCGACGACCCGCAGTCCTTCACCACGGCGCGTCCTCGACTGAGAGGGACGAAGCCTTCAGAGGGCATGAAGCTCGGAACTCGTGGACAACCCGCCCCAGCTCGGGTTCGGGTGCATGAGCCGGGGCCGCTGCGGGAGAAGTGGTGGTGCTCGCCTGGGTGGGCAGTAGGCAGGCGCGGTGGACAGGAAACGGCTGGCAGACGAAACCGACGGTTTCCCGGGCGCGCTCTTGAACGCCCGGAGACCGGAACCGGGATCGGCTCCCGACCACATGGCCTAGAACATGCGGAGCCGCACCACATCGCCCGCTCTACCGCCCGCGAGAACGTCGATACGGACGCCGCCGTCCGGGTCCGTGAAGGTCTGGCCCGGTGCGTACGCCGCCAGGTCGAGTCCGGTGCAGCCGGTGCGCGGCGTCGCGGACCGGCTGCCGTTCATAAGCCGGACCGGCCCCTCGCCGGTCGGGGTCGCGGAGTCGACCTTGTAGATGAGGACACCGGCTGAGCACGCGTGCCGGTCGTTGCCCTCGGCCCGGCGGGACTCCGCGACGTACGCCATCGTCTCGCTGATGCGCAGTACGGCGATCTTGGTACCGCCGGGCCGTTCCACGGGGGTCAGCCGTACGGTGCGCCGTCCGGGGGCGGCCAGGCAGGCGACCTGAGCGTCGCGGGTCCAGGCCAGCTTCCAGGAGTGCCAGCCCAGGTACTGGGGAGCGTGGCCGGCGATGTTGCCCATGACGTCCCAGCCGGCGACGTACTGATGGGTGGCGCCGGTGAAGGAGTACAGGTCCGGGAGGCCGAAGGTGTGGCCGGTCTCGTGGGCGACGACCTTGTGGCCCCAGCGCCAGAGGTCCTGTCCGAAGGTCACGGCCCACTTCAGACGGGTGCCGTCGGCGGTCACGCCGGACGAGGCGGGGTCGTGGAGGTAGGTCGGGGAGAAGGAGATCGCTGACGCCGCCCTGGTGGGGACGGTGTAGACCATGTCGTAGCGGGGAGAAGTCCGCGTACGGGTCGGCGGCCGCGATCGCGTCGCGTACGTACCTCTCGTGGGCCTCGAAGGTGAGGCCGCGTTCGAAGCCGTACGAGTCCGAATCCGCCGGCATGCGGATCCAGCGGTGCAGTGAGGTGATGGCGAGTCGGGAGCGGCCGTAGCTGGCTGTGCGCATCCAGTCGGCGGCCGGGGCGAGCTGAGCGGCGTACGCGTCCGTGGAGTCGGTGGCCTGGGCGTCGGGGAAGTCGACGAACAGCGTCAGGACGCGCCGGGTTCCGGTGGCGGGCTGGAACTGGACGCGGTCGGTGTCGTGTCCTTCGTCGGTCCAGCCGGTCCTTCCGGGGAGCGCGCAATCGGAGGCGGGAGCGGCTGACTGGGGCGCAGGGGATGGGGCGGCCGCGTTCGCCGTGGCGGGGGCGGTGAGGCACGAGGCGAGGGCGAGAGCCACGGTGACGGAACGCAGACAGGTCGGCAGGACAGACATGGGACTCCTGTCGGAGGCGGGCGATGACTGACAGGGCAAAAGCGGCGAAGCGAGGATGGGCGGGTTAGGCGCGGCCCGCGGCCAGGTCCATCAGGCGGGCGAGTACGCGGCCGCCGGAGGCGGTGACGCCGTCGTGCTCCCACTCGTTGGTGACCCAGGCACGGGTGGCGCCGACTTCGCGCGCCGTGCGCAGGGAGAGGTCCGCGTCGACGTACATGTCGTCGTGGTAGACGACCGCGGCGAGGGGGACGTGGTTGGCGGCCAGGCCGTGGGGATCGTAGAGCGCGGGCCAGTCGGTGCGCTGGGCCAGGAGGTCCGCGGCGTCCGCGAAGGGGCGCAGGCCCTTGATCTCCTGAAACATCCAGGGGTAGATCATTTCGCCAGTGAGGAGGAGAGGGTCCGCGTCCTCGGCAAACTCGGGGAAGCCGGCGAGCGAGCGGGACGCCGCCCAGGCGCTCGGGGCGGCTCCTTGCCCGTACAGGGTCTCCTGCATGACCGCGAACAGCGGGTTGTCGGTGAAGCAGGTCAGGGCTTCGACCTGGTGGAGGAAGGTGTCCGTCAACTCGCCGTCCATGTCCAGGGATTCGTCGAGCAGCCAGTGGATCCGTTCGAAGCCTTCACCCATGCCGAGGGCGAGGCCGAGGGTGCGCAGGCGGCGGGTGGTGAGGCGGTCTCCGCCGGGCAGTCGGATGTCGTCGGCCGCGAGGAGATCGGCGATCTTGCGGAGGCGTGAGGCGTCGTCCGGGTAGCGCGCGTAGAAGTCGAGGACGCGCTCCCGCACCCGGGGGTACGTGCGGGCGTACACGTCGTCGGCGGTCGCGGTGAGACCGGGGAGGCCGCCGGTGACGTAGCAGGCCCGCAGACCTTCTGGGGCCTGGGAGAGGTAGGTGAGGGTGATGAAGCCGCCGTAGCTCTGGCCGAGCGTCTCCCAGGGCGCGTCGCCGCACAGTTGGCGGCGTATCAGTTCCGCGTCGGCCACGATGGCGTCGGCGCGGAAGCAGGCCAGATGCGCGGCCAGTCGGGCCGGGGAGTCGAACCGGGAGGCCGTGCGGGCGGTGATCGGGGTGGAGCGGCCGGTGCCGCGCTGGTCGAGAAGCAACACCCGGTGGGTCTTCAGCGCCTGAGGCAGCCACCCCGGCGAACCTGCCGAAGGGCGTGGTGCCTTGCCGCCGGGACCGCCCTGCAGATAGAGCAGGCAAGGCAGTTGTTCACCGGTGCGGGCCGGGTCGACGACCTCGCGCGCGAACACCTGGATGGTCGGGCCGGTCGGAAGGGAGTGGTCCAGCGGGACGGTGAAGAAGTGATCGGTGGTGGCGTACGCCGGGTTCATGGGTCCCTTTCACAGCACGCAAGCGCCGAGTGGTGTGTGACATTGCATAGGGAGCGTGCATCACCGACCCCGCTCCGAGGAGCTCTCACTCGGGCATAGCACCGCGTTATGGGGCCCGTGCGCCTCAAGCCGAGCGCTTTCCGGCGCCGCGCACCGATCGCTTGGTTCCGGCCGAGGAAGAGCCGCCGCTGCCGGCCCACAGCGAGCGGACATGCCCCAGGTGCCTGGCCATGCACTTCTCGGCCCTCTTGGCCTCGCCCGCGAGCATCAGGTCGAGGAGCTCCAGGTGCTCCTCGGCAGAGGGGATCAGCTCGCCACGCTTGTCCAGGGCGGTGAGCCCGTACAGTCGGGAGCGCTTGCGCAGGTCGCCGACGGTCTCGACGAGGCGCTCATTGCCTGAGAGCGCGAGGAGCGACAGATGGAACTGCCGGTCGGCCTCCAGGTAACCGATCAGGTCGTGGTCACGGGCTGCCCGGACGATCTCCTCGGCGACCGGGCGCAGCGCCTCCAGTTCCTCGCGCGCGGCGCTGCGGGTGACCCGGCCGACCGTGGGGATCTCGATCAGGGCGCGGATCTCCGTGTACTGGTCGAGGTCGCGCTCGCTGACCTCGGTGACCCTGAAGCCCTTGTTCCGGACGGGCTCGACCAGGCCCTCACGGGCCAGGTCGAGCATCGCCTCGCGCACGGGGGTGGCGGAGATGCCGAAGTCCTCGGCGAGCGTGGGCGCCGAATACACCATGCCCGGCCGCAGCTCACCGGAGATCAAAGCCGCTCGCAGGGCGTTGCTCACCTGGTCGCGCAGCCGCTCCCGGGTGGCGTTGAGATCGTGGTGCTTCAGGTGCCCCATGCGGTGGTGATCCCTTCGATCTGGTCCGGACCACAACCGTACAATGTCACGTTGCCCCAGCGGCCGACAGGGTGTAGGTCCGGCTTGAGGTGTAGAACTCCAGCGCCGCCCGGCCCTGTTCGCGCGGCCCGTGGCTGGATGCCTTGGCACCGCCGAACGGCAAGTGGAAGTCGACGCCGGTGGACGGTGCGTTGATCCTGATCATTCCGGTGTCAAGCCGGTCGAGTCCGCACAGCGCCGTGTTCAGATCGGCGGTGTGGACGGAGGTGACCAGGCCGTACGGCACGGAGTTGGTGATCCGCACCGCGTGGGCCAGATCGTCGGCGGGCAGCAGGGCCGCGATGGGGCCGAAGACCTCTTCGCGCAGCAGCCGGTGACCCACCGGGACCTTCTCGACCAAGGTCGGGGCCGCGTACCAGCCGGGCTTGTCGGACACGGTGCCGCCGGCCAGCGCGCAAAGGCCGTGCCAGGCGTCGCCGACCTGGCCTCGGGCGTGCTCGTTGATGAGCGGCCCGCACACGGTCGCCGCGTCGGCCGGGTCGCCCACCGGCACGGCCCGCAGCGCTTCGGCGAGTGCTTCGCGCAGGGGCTCAAGAGCCGCGCCGACCGCGATGACGCGGCTGGTGGCGGTGCACTTCTGGCCCGCGTACCCGGCGATGGACGCGGCGAGGTGGGTGGCAGCCTGCTCGATGTCGGCGTCCGGGAGGACGATAGCCGCGTTCAGGCCGCCCATCTCGGCTTGGACCGGAACGCCACGGGCCGTGGCGGCGCGGGCGACGGCCTGGCCGACGGCGGTCGAGCCGGTGAAGGAGACCACGTCGGCGGCGGAGACGAGCGCGTTGCCCTCCGTCGCCCCGCCCGGCAGGACGGTGAACACCCCGGCGGGCACGGCCTGTTGGATGATCTCGGCCAGGCGCTGCGCACAGGCGGTGGCCTCGGGTGCGGACTTGAGGACGACCGCGTTGCCCGCCGCGAGCGCCGGGGCGGACTTCCAACTCGGAATGGCGAAGGGGAAGTTCCAGGGCGTGATCAGCCCGGCCACGCCGTACGGGCGGCGGCGGGAGAGCAGCAGTCCGGGGCCCGCGGCGGTCTCGTGGACCGCGCCGACGGGCTCGTACGGAGCCTGGGCGTAGTAGCGCCAGATCGCGGCGGTGCGCGCGACTTCGGCCCGGGCCTCGGTGAGGGGCTTGCCCACCTCGCGGACGGCGAGTGCGGCGAGCTCGGCGCTTGCGGCATCGATGGCATCGGCGACCGCGCCGAGGGCGGCCGAGCGGGCGGCCGCCCCGCCGAGCAGCCAGCCCGGCTGAGCGGCGCGGGCCCGCTCCATGGTCTCGACCGCCGCGAAGGCGCCGGGCGCCGGAATCTGAAGGAGTACGTCGGACGGGTCGGCCGGATTGCGTGAGGTGATGAGGGATGCGGTGGCGGTCACAGGAGGAAACCTCCGGGGAAGGGGTCGTCCGGGTCGAGGAAGTACTGGGCGGTGCCGGTGATCCAGGCGCGGCCGGTGACGGTCGGCACGACGGCGGGCACCGTGCCGACGGTGGTCTTCTCGATCAGGCGGCCGGTGAAGCGGGTTCCGATGAAGGACTCGTTGACGAAGTCGCGGCCCAGTGGCAGCTGCCTGCGCGCGTACAGCTGGGCCATCCGGGCCGAGGTGCCCGTGCCGCACGGGGAGCGGTCGAACCAGCCGGGATGGATGGCCATCGCGTGCCGGGAATGGCGGGCGTCGGAGCCGGGAGCTGCCAGGTACACGTGCTTGACTCCGGCGATCTCCGGGCGCTCGGGGTGCATGGGCCGCTGCGGCGAGGCGTTGATCGCGTCCATGATGGCGAGCCCGGCGGCCAGCAGGTCGTCCTTGCGTGCACGGTCGAACGGCAGCCCCAGCGCGTCGAGTTCGACGAAGGCGTAGAAGTTCCCGCCGAACGCGAGGTCGTAGGTGACCGTGCCGTAGCCGGGCACGGAAATCTTGCTGTCCAGAGCGGCACAGAAGGCCGGCACATTGGTGAGCGTGACCGCCCTTGCCGCCCCGTCCGTCACCTGGACCTCGGCGGTCACGAGCCCCGCCGGGGTGTCGAGCCGGACTGTGGTGACCGGTTCGGTCACCGGCACCATGCCCGTCTCGACCAGGACGGTGGCGACCCCGATCGTGCCGTGTCCGCACATCGGGAGCAGCCCGGAGACCTCGATGTAGAGGACGCCGTAGTCGGCGTCGGGGCGGGTGGGCGGCTGGAGGATGGCGCCGCTCATGGCGGCGTGGCCACGCGGCTCGTACATCAGGAGCGTCCGGAGATGATCCATGTGCTCGATGAAGTGGAGCCGCCGCTCGGCCATGGTGGCGCCGGGGATCGTACCGACGCCGCCAGTGATGACGCGCGTGGGCATCCCCTCGGTGTGTGAGTCGACTGCGTGGAAGACATGGCGCGTACGCACGGGCTTCCTTTCGGTTAGCGGGCGGAGTGGTCAGCGGTGGCCGTCGGCGGCAGCCTTCTCGGTGGCGGCCCGCACTCCCGCCTCGGTCTCCCCGGTGAGGGGGAAACGCGGCGGGCGGGTGGGCCCGCCGGGCCGCCCGACGATCTCCATGGACAGCTTGATGGACTGAACGAACTCCGTCTTGGAGTCCCAGCGCAGCAAGGAGTGCAGGGACTTGTAGAGCGGGAGGGCCGTGGCCAGGTCACCTGCGACGGCGGCGTGGTACAGCGTGGAGCAGCTGGCGGGGAAGGCGTTGGGGTATCCGGCGATCCATCCGACGGCACCGGCGACGGCGAGCTCGAGCAGGACGTCGTCGGCGCCGATCAGCAGATCCAGTTCCGGAGCGAGTTCGGCCATCTCGTACGCCCTGCGGACGTCACCGGTGAACTCCTTCACGGCGACGATACTGCCATCCTGGTGCAGCCGGGCCAGCATGCCGGGGGTGAGATCGACCTTCGTGTCGATGGGGTTGTTGTACGCGACGACCGGCACCCCGGCCCGGGCGACCTCGGCGTAGTGGGCGCACACGGCCGACTCGTCGGCCCGGTAGGCGTTCGGGGGCAGCAGGAGCACCGAGCCACAGCCTTCCTCGGCCGCCTGCTCCGCCCAGCGCCGGGCTTCGGCGCTGCCGTAAGCGGAGACTCCGGGCATGACCCGTGCGCCGCCCGCCACTTCGACCGCGGTGCGCACGACGCGGGCCCGCTCCTCGTCGGTGAGGGTCTGGTACTCGCCGAGCGAGCCGTTGGGCACGACGCCGTCGCAGCCGTTGTCGAGCAGCCAGCGGACGTGGTCGGCGTAGGCGTCGTAGTCGACGGACAGGTCGGCCCGCAGGGGAAGGGCAGTTGCGACCATGATGCCGCGCCAGGGGTGGTTGCTGTTCCAGGTGGTGGCGGTCATGCCAGAACCTCTCTATGGAATGTGACATATCACTAGGGGTGGGTGCCCACGAGGGGTGTCTCGGTCAGCCGTCGGCGGGTGGGAGGGCGCCGGGCTCGGATTGGGTTTCCGTCTCGGCGGCCCGGCCCTCGTGCTGATGCACGACCGGGCTGTCGAGGGCCGCGAGCGCCGCGAGGGGAAGGGGGACAGCGAAGGGACGGCGTTCGGCCGGGAGGTCGGCAGCTCCGTCTCGGGCCGCGAGGCAGGCCACGGCCGGACCGCACATGCGCCCCTGGCACCAGCCCATGCCAGCCCTGGTGAACAGCTTGACGGTGCGTGCATCACGCGCTCCCAGGTCCTCGACCGACTCACGGATCGTCCCGGCGGTGACCTCCTCGCAGCGGCATACGTCGGTGTCGTCCGTGAGCCAGCACGGCCAGCCAGAACCGGGCGCGTGGGTGGCGGCCATCACATCGGCGAAGGAGCGCATCCGGTCCCGGCGGCGCTGGAGCTCCCGCACCCGGCCGCCATGGGCAGGGCGTCCCAGCAACCGGGCGGCAGCGGCGACTCCCGCCAGCTCCCCTTCCGCACCCGCGAGTTGAGCCCCTCCCACTCCCCCGGTCTCGCCTGCCGCCCACAGACCGCGCACCGTGGTCTCCTGAAGGCCGTCCAGAGCCAGGGCGCTGGTGCCGTCGGGCAGTGGGCGGGTGGCGCAGCCGAGCGCTGTGGCCAGTTCGATCTGGGGGACCAGGCCGTGCCCGACGACCAGCGCGTCGCACTCGATCCGGCGTCCCGACCCCTGTACGGGACGCCAGTCACGATCGAGGCGAGTGACGGTGACCGCCTCCACCCGGTCGGTGCCATGCACCTCGGTGACCGCGCTGCGCGGCCGGACCCGCACCCGGTGCCACAGCAACGCGGTGCCGTGGACCAGCGCCTCGACGGCCTTCTGCGGATTGGTGACGAGCGCCCGGGGATGCCTGGCGTACTGCAGATATCCGGACGCCTCGACGACGACCGGCACCCTAGCGCCCGCCGCGGCCAGCGAGGAGGCGACCGCGAGCAGCAAGGGGCCGCTTCCCGCCACGACGATCCGCCGGCCGGGCAGCACCAGGCCGGACTTGAGCATGGCCTGCGCTCCCCCGGCGCCGACGACACCGGGCAATGTCCAGCCCGGGAAGGGGAGTTGACGCTCGTACGCGCCGGTTGCCAGCAGGACCGCTCGGGCCTGCACGCGTACGGGACGCTCGCCGTCGCCGTCGGCCCCGGTGACGGCGTGCACCGCCCAGACGTCGCCCCCTTCCTCATCCTTCATCACGCTCCACACGTGATGTCCGGGAAGGTGCCTTACATCGCTCTCCGCAAGCCGTCGGCGCAGATCGGCGTAGGCGGACCAGTCGTGGTGCAGAGCCTCGGGCCGGACAGCGCCCACCACCGGCGCAGGATGCCGGTAGAACTGCCCGCCCGTCTGGGCGGAGGCATCCAGCAAAGCTACGGAGAGGCCGAGTTCACTGGCCGTGACGGCACCGGCGAGGCCGGCGGAGCCGGCTCCGACGACCGCCAGGTCGTACAGCTCAGACTCTGAGGCGGTCATGACCGTGTCCCTCCTGTGTGGTGATCACGTCCCCGGGACGCGCGGGCACCAGGCAGGCCCTGCGATTGGGCTGCGCGTTGATGGTGGCCAGGCAGTCGAAGCACTGGCCGATGCCGCAGAACACGCCTCGCGGGCGGCCTTCACCTCGTGTGGTACGCCAGGCCAGAATGCCGGCGCCCCACAGTGCGGCGGCAACAGACTGCCCGGGCCGGGCGGTGATGCGACGGCCGTCGAAGGTGATCTCGAATGGTGGATCCGGCTGCGCCCCGACCAGTTCGGCGGGTGTACGGGCCACTGCGGGCCTCCTTTCTCGACGGGCGCGGATGAACGGTCGGACGGATTCAGACATCGGCAAGCGGACTCGGCGCGGCCGGAGTGAACCGCTCGGGCCTGAAGGGGCTGATGTCAAGGGGTGGTTCCCCATCGGTCAGGCACCCGGCGACGATCAGACCCGTCGCCGGCGCGAGTCCGATTCCCGCCCCCTCATGGCCGCACGCGTGCAGCAGGCCGGGGACGCGCGGGTCGGGGCCGATCGCGGGCAGGTGATCCGGGAGATACGGGCGGAAGCCGGCGTATGTACGCATCGCCCGCACCTCGGCCAGTACCGGGAAGAGCGCCGTGGCCCCGGCCGCCAGGCGCCGCAAGGCTTCCACCGACAGCGTCCGGTCGAAGCCGACCCGCTCACGGCTGGCGCCGATCAGGACCGGTCCTGCCGCAGTGCCCTCGACCACCGCCGAGGTCTGCAGCGCGGCGGACCCGCTCGCCACGTCCGCCACATAGTCGGCCGCGTACACCTTGTGGCGCACGACGCGCGGCAGCGGCTCGGTGACGAGGACGAATCCCCGACGGGGCCGCACGGGAAGGTCCATGCCCGCGAGGCGGGCGAAGTCGCCGCCCCAGGTCCCGGCGGCGTTCACCACGTACGGGGCGTGGAGCTCCCCCCTGGGCGTACGCACTCCGCGCACCTCGCGGCCGGCACCGAGAAGGAGTCCGGTGACCTCCTCCCCCGGTCTCAGACGCACCCGGTCGCCACAGGCGCGCAACAGGTGCGCGGCGGCGAGTGCGGGCATGACCTGGGCGTCTGTGGGGTAGTGGAAGCCGCCCGTCAGACCGGGGGCAAGGTGCGGCTCCAGGTCGTGGAGTCCGCCACCGGAGAACTCCTCGGCGGTGACGCCCGCCTTCCGCTGCCGCGCCGCGAACTGCCTCAGTGCCGCCATCCCGGCCTCGTCCGAGGCGACGACGAGACCGCCTTTGGGTTCATACTCGACCTGCGGCGGCAGCAACCCGGCCAGTTCGGTCCACAACCGCGCGGACAGCAAGGCGAGTTCCAGCTCAGGGCCCGGCCCTTTGTCGGAGACGAGGAGGTTGCCCTCGCCGGCCCCTGTGGTGCCGCCCGCGACGGAACCGCGGTCGATCACGGTGACCCGGAGACCGGCGACGGCGGCGTAGTAGGCGCAGGCCGCGCCGACCGCACCGGCGCCGACGACGATGACGTCCGAAGAGTTTCTCGTGAGCACGGCAGTAATATTTCACATTGCACTCCCGCTCGCCAGACCACAACGCCGAGCTCTTCGGACACGGGTGGGTAACGAGGCGGCCGACATCTTGTCAGTGCAATTTCACATTACTATGTTACAGGTCACATTCCAGCAGCCCTCGGCTGTCCAACTGCTTCCGGAGTGACCACTCATGGACAAGCGCACCTGTACCGCTCTCGCCACAGCGCTGGTGGCGACCCTCGCCCTCGGCATAGCCGGCTGCTCCGGTGGGCCGGAGGCGAGCGGCTCCCGCAACGGCAAGAACCCAGCAACGACCAACAACGGCCAAGTGGTTGGCGGGACGCCGAAGAAGGGCGGCACCCTCACCGTCCTGTCCAACCAGGACTTCACCCACCTCGACCCGGCCCGTAACTGGGTGATGGGCGACATGGACTTCGGAACCCGGCTGCTCTACCGCACCCTCGTCACGTACAAGGCGGAACCGGGCGCCAAGGGCGGGGAGCTGGTCCCCGACCTCGCTGAGGACCTCGGTGTCTCCTCCAACGGGGCCAAGACGTGGACCTTCAGGCTCAAGAAGGGCCTGAAGTACGAGGACGGCTCGCCGATAAGCGCCCAGGACATCAAGTACAACGTGGAGCGGTCCTTCTCTCCCGACCTGCCCGGCGGCCCCGACTACGCGGCCCGCTACCTCGCGGGCGCCGAGGGCTACCGGGGTCCGGCCCAGGGCAAGCACCTCGACTCCGTCAAGACCCCCGACGAGCACACGATCGTCTTCGAACTGCGCAAGCCCTTCGCGGAGTTCCCCTACGCGACGGTCCTGCCCACCTTCGCCCCGGTGCCGAAGGCGAAGGACAAGGGGCCCCAGTACGACAACCGCCCGTTCTCGTCCGGGCCGTACAAGATCGAATCGTACGGCCGCGACAAGCAGCTGGTGCTGGTCCGCAACACCCACTGGAACCCGGGAACCGACACCGTGCGCAAGGCGTATCCGGACAAGGTCGTCGTGGTGATGGGACTCAAGGCCAACCAGATCGACGACCGGCTCATCGCCGGCCAGGGCCAGGACGCCTCCGCTGTGCCCTGGGGCAAGCTGCGTCCCGAGAGCACCCCCAAGGTGCTGACCAAGGGCGACGTCAGGAAGCGGCTGCTCGCCGAGTCCACCAACTGCACCGAGATGGTGCAGATGCACACTGGCCGCGCGCCTTTCGACAACGTCAAGGTGCGTCAAGCCGTGCAGTACGCCCTGGACCGCGAGGGCATCCTGACCGCCTCCGGCGGGCCGGCTCTCAACGACGTGGCCACCGCCTACATGCCGGGTCCGCTCTTCGGCGGCAAGCAGCCCGACATCCTCAAGATCCCGGCGACCGGTGACGTGGAGAAGGCCAAGCAGCTGCTGAAGGAAGCGGGCGAGCCGGACGGCTTCTCCACCAGCATCACCGTCTCCAACGGCGACAAGGGCGTCGCGGAGGCGGTCCAGCAGTCCCTCGGCCGGGCCGGGATCAAGGTCACCATCGAGACGGTGGACCCGTCCGCCTTCTACGACACCATCGGCGACACCAAGAACCGCACCGATCTGGTCTACACCGGCTGGTGCCCCGACTACCCCTCCGGCTCCACCTTCCTTCCCTTCGTCTTCGACGGCCGCTACATCAAGGAGAAGGGCAACTCCGGCAATCACTCGCTCTTCCGCGACGAGGCGACCATGAAGCGGATGGACGAGATCGCCGCCATGACCGATGCCGAACAGGCGGGCAAGGCGTGGCGCGAGCTGGACAGAACGATCCTCGCCAAGGCCCCCGCGGCACCCGCCGTCATCGAGCGCATGCCCCTCCTGCTCGGTACCAACGTCGCGGGCGCGTTCGGCCACACATCCTTCGGCGGCCAGATCGACTACGCCACGGTCGGCCTCAAGGACCCCTCCAAGAGCAGCAATTGAAGGTACGTCATCTCATGGCTTCCACCGTCTCCGTTCCGGTGGGGAGCAGCCCCTGGCAGCTCGCCCGCGCGGAACTGCGCCGTCGCCCCTCTGTGAAGGTCTCCCTCGTCGTGGTCGCGCTCTTCGCGGTCATGGCAGTGGCCGCCCCCCTGCTCAGCGCGCTGGGCGGCTGGTCTCCCGAGGAGTTCGACAAGTCCGCCGTCGACTTCTATCTGGGCGGACAGCCCATCGGTCCGCTCGGTGGCGTCTCGGCCGAGCACTGGCTCGGCGTCGAACCCGTCACAGGCCGGGACCTGTTCGCCCGTGTCGTGCACGGCGCCCGGATCTCCCTGCTCATCGCCTTCGCCGCCACCGCGATCGTCGTCATCGCGGGGACGGTGGCCGGGATCGCGGCCGGCTACTTCGGCGGCCGCACCGACGCTGTGCTCTCCCGCCTGATGGACCTCACCATGTCCTTCCCGTCCCTCATCTTCATGATCGCGATGATGTCCGTGGCCAAGGACGTCAACCGGGTCGTCCTGATGACCGCCGTGATCGGCCTGTTCGGCTGGCCGGGCATCGCCCGCGTCGTGCGCGGCCAGACACTCTCGCTGAGGCATCGCGAGTACGTGGACGCAGCACGCGTCGCCGGATCGGGGCCCTGGCGGATCATCGGCCGGTCCATCCTCCCGGGCGTCGCCGGGCCCGTCATCGCGTACACCACCCTGATCATCCCGGGGATGATCGCCACCGAGGCGGCCCTGAGCTACCTGGGCGTCGGCGTCCGTCCGCCCACCCCCTCCTGGGGGCAGATGATCGCCGAGAGCGTCGCCTTCTACGACACCGATCCGATGTACTTCGTCATCCCGAGCCTCTGTCTGTTCCTCACCGTGCTCGCGTTCACCCTGCTCGGCGACGCGCTGCGCGACGTCCTCGACCCGAGAGGGAACCGCACGTGATCCTCTACCTCGGCCGCCGGATCGTCGCCGTCATCGGCGTTCTGATCGCCGTCGCCGCAGTCACCTTCACCATCTTCTACGTCCTGCCCTCGGACCCGGCCGCCGCGGCCTGCGGCAAGTCGTGCAGCACCGAGCGCCTGGAGGCGATCCGCGCCCACATGGGGCTGGACCAGCCGCTGTGGCGGCAGTTCGCCGACTTCGTCACCGGCATCTTCACCGGCCGCACCATGGGCAGCGGCCAGTACGCGCTGCACTGCGACTTCCCGTGCCTGGGCTACTCGTACGAGAACAGCCAAGGCGTGTGGGACCTGCTGATGGACCGGCTCCCGGTCTCCGCCTCACTCGCCCTGGGCGCCGCGGTGATCTGGCTGTCCCTCGGCCTGACCGCGGGAGTCACCGCCGCCCTGCGCAAGGACACCCTCACCGACCGCGCCCTGATGGTCGGCGCGGTCGCCGCCGCCTCCCTGCCCGTCTACTTCACCTCGGTGATGCTCATCTACGGGCTGATCCGAACGGCCGGTCTCCTCCCCTACCCGCAGTACGTGGAGTTCACCTCCGACCCCCTCCACTGGGCCTCGAACCTGCTGCTGCCCTGGCTGGCCCTGGCCATCCTGTACGCGGCCATGTACGCGCGCCAGAGCCGCAACTCGATGATCGAGGCGATGGCGGAGCCGTACATCCGCACCGCCCGCGCCAAGGGTCTGCCGCGCCGGACGGTCGTGGTCAAGCACGGGCTGCGGGCCGGCGTGACGCCCATCCTCACCCTCTTCGGGATGGACCTGGGCGGGCTGCTCGCGGGCGCGGTGATCACCGAGTCCATCTTCGGGATCCCCGGCATCGGGCGGCTCTTCTACGGAGCGCTGTCCACCGGCGATCAGCCGGTCATCCTCGGCGTCACGCTGCTCGCCGCCACCTTTATCGTCGTCGCCAACCTGGCCGTCGACCTGCTCTACGCCGTCGTCGACCCCCGAGTGAGGTACTGATGGGCGCCCCCGAACCCGTGCTCTCGGTACGGGACTTGACGGTCACTTTCGCCACCACTCGCGGTCCGGTGCGGGCCGTGGACGGCCTCGGCTTCGAGGTGCGGCACGGAGAGACCCTCGGCATCGTCGGCGAGTCCGGTTCCGGCAAGTCCGTCACCTCCCTGGCGGTGATGGGCCTGCACACCGGCGCCTCGGTCACCGGCTCCATCATCCTGGGCGGCCGGGAGCTGACCGGTCTGCCGGAGCGCGAGCTGAACCGGTTGCGCGGCCGCAAGATGGCGATGATCTTCCAGGACCCGCTCTCCAGCCTCCATCCCTACTACACCGTGGGCGAACAGATAGCCGAGCACCACCGCGTGCACTTCGGCAGCGGCAGAAGGACCGCCCGTGAGCGGGCTGTGGAGGCGCTGGCCGAGGTCGGCATCCCCGAGCCGAGACGCCGGGCGCGGGAGTACCCGCACCAGTTCTCCGGCGGCATGCGCCAGCGCGTGATGATCGCGATGGCCCTGTCCTGCGAACCCGAGCTGCTGATCGCGGACGAGCCGACCACTGCCCTGGACGTCACCGTGCAGGCGCAGATCCTGGAGCTCATCGCACGGATCCAGCAGGAGCGAGGTCTGGCCGTCATCATGATCACGCACGATCTGGGTGTGGTCGCCCGCGTCGCCCACGAGGTGCTGGTGATGTACGGGGGCAGGGCTGTCGAAAGGGCCGACGTGGACACCCTGTTCACGGCACCGGACCACCCCTACACCCGCGGCCTGCTCGACTCCCTTCCCCGCCTCGACGACAGCGACGACGAACCGCTGAGAGCGATCCCCGGCAGCCCGCCGTCCCTGCTCACCCCGGCTCCCGGCTGCGCGTTCGCACCCCGCTGCCCCAGGCTCGCCCGCGCCTCCGACCAGGAGCGCTCCCGCTGCGAGACGGTGCTCCCGCTGCTCGAGGGTCCGGCCGCACATCCGGCCGCCTGCCACTTCCCCGCGTACGAAGGCATCGCCTCATGACTCCCACTGAACCCCTGTTGTCTGTACAGAACTTGACGATGACGTTTCCCGGACGGCGTCGGTCCGCCCCGGTCCGGGCCGTCGACGGCATCACCTTCCACGTGGCGGCGGGCGAGACGCTGGGACTGGTCGGAGAGTCCGGCTGTGGCAAGTCCACCACCGGCCGCATGATTGTCCGGCTCCTGGAACCCACCACCGGCTCCGTCACCTACGACGGACGCGACATCAGTCACCTGTCACAGCGGGAACTGAAGCCGCTCCGCAAGGACCTGCAGATGGTCTTCCAGGACCCGCACTCCTCCCTCAACCCCCGCCAGACGGTGGCCCGGATCATCTCCGACCCGCTACTCGTACAGGGCAGTCCGGCGGCGGACGCCCGCAAGCGGGCCGCTGAGCTGATGGAGCTGGTGGGGCTCATCCCCGAGCACATCGACCGCTATCCCCACGAGTTCTCCGGCGGGCAGGCCCAGCGCATCGGCATCGCCCGCGCACTGGCCACCGGCCCCCGGCTCGTCGTCGCCGACGAGCCGGTCTCCGCCCTCGACGTCTCCGTCCAGGCCCAGATCGTCAACCTGATGGAGCGTCTCCAGGACGAACTCGGCCTGGCCTACCTCTTCATCGCCCACGACCTGTCGGTCGTCAAGCGGGTGTGCGACCGGGTCGCCGTGATGTACCTGGGCCGGATCGTCGAGATCGGCCCGAAGGACCAGGTCTACGCCGCCCCGGCCCACCCGTACACACGCGCGCTGCTGTCCGCCGTACCGCTGCCCGACCCGGCCACCGAACGGTCCCGAGAGCGGATCACCCTGCTCGGGGACCCGCCCAGCCCGGCCTCGCCCCCGCCCGGCTGCACCTTCCACCCGCGCTGCCTCAAGGCCCAGGAGATCTGCCGAACCGAGGCACCGTCACTGGGGAACACGGTGCCGGGCGCGACGCGGCAGGTGGCCTGCCACTTCCCCGAAGCGGCCTGAGCCGGTGCCCGGCCTGCGCTGACCACGACTGTGCCCCGGCTCCTCGGGCAGGAACCGGGGCACAGCCCTCCGCGTCACGCTACGACTTGGTGATCCGCACGGTCTCGCCGTACCCGTCGGCGCTCAGTACGTCGATCCGGACACCGGCCGCGGTGTCGGTGAACGTCTCGCCGGCCCAGTACGGGGCGTCGTCCAGCGGGCGGCAGCCCGACGCCGGCGTGGCCGTCGGCTTGGCATCCATGACCCGGATCGCCCCTTCACCGGTCGGTACGGAGGAGTCGACCCCGTAGACCAGCGCACCGGTGGAGCAGACGCCGGTGTCCGCCTGGACGCTCCGCCTCGATTCGACGACGTACGCGGTCGTGGGACCGGTGCGTATGACCGCCATCTTGGTGCCGGATCCGTACTCGACGGCGGTGAGATACACGGTGTCGCTGCCTGCCGAGGCCCGGCAGACGACCTGACTGTCCTGGGTCCAGCCGAGCTTCCAGGAGTGCCAGGCGAAGTACTGCGGTCCCGCTCCTCCAATCAGGCCCATCACATCCCATCCGCCCACGAAGCGGTGGGCGTCGTCGCCCGCGGCGAAGGCGTACAGGTCGGGCAGGCCGAAGGTGTGGCCGGTCTCGTGGGCCACCAGCTTCTTGCCCCAGTGCCACATGTCCTGGCCGAAGGTCACCGCCCACTTGATCCGGCTGCCGTCGGCAACGACACCCGCTGTTCCAGGGTCGTACACATAGGTGGGGGTGAAGGAGATCGCCGACGCGTTCCTCGTCGCCACGGCGTAGACCATGTCGTACTGCGAGAAGTCCACGTACGGGTCGGCCGCCGTGACCGCGTCCTTGACGTACGCCTCGTGCTCCTCGTGCGACAGCCCGCGCGCGTAGCCGTAGTCGGTGGAGCGGTGCGGCATCCTGACCCAGCGCTGGTGCTGGGTGATGGCCAGCCAGGCCTTGCCGTACGAGGCGTTCCACAGCCAGTCCGCACCGGGTGTGATCTGTGCCGCGTCCTCGGCAGGGGACGCGGTGGCGGGTGCATCCGGGAAGTCCACGAAGATCATGGCGACCTTGATGGTCCCCGACGGGCGCTTGAACACGGAGTAGTCCGTGTTCTGTCCTTCGTCCGTCCAGCCGGTGGTGCCGCGCAGCGCACAGGCCGACACGCTGTCCGCGGCCGTCGCAGCCCGGGCGGGAGGGGTGCCGAGGAGGAGGAGCGGGAGCAGGGCAGCGAGCAGCAGCGGCAGAAGAGCCGGCCGGGTGGTCGACGAGAGATGTGGGGGTCTCACGTGATCACTACCTTTCCATGAATGGCGTGTGACATTTCACATAAGACTGATGACGCACGGCCCTGTCCGAAAGCTGTCGCCGGTCCATAACATCCGCGCCATGGATCTGGAGATACGGCACCTGCGGGTGGTGTGCGCGATCGCCGAGGCGGGGAGCCTCACCCGCGCTGCCGCCGCACTCCGCATGACGCAGCCAGGACTCAGCGCCCAACTGCGCCGTATCGAAGCCATGCTGGGCGGGACCCTGTTCGCCCGGCGACAGGAGGGCACCGTCCCCACGCCCTTCGGCGAGCTCGTCATCGGGCGGGCCCGCGCCGTCCTGCCGGGCATCGACGGGCTGCTCGCCGACACGGCCCGGGCCGCCCGCCGCATGTCGGCCGCGGACCGGATCCGCGTCGGCTCGGTCGGCGCTCCGCTGCTCGGTCATCTCCTCCTGGCCGTAAAGGCGTTGCTGCCCGAAGCCCACCTGACCGCCCGCTGTCAGTACTCGCCCGTCGCTCTGCTCGACGACCTCGCCGCGGGCCGGCTGGAAGCGGCGGTGCTCGGTGACCACCCGGACCTGGAGCTGCCGCAGCGTGAGGGCGTGGCACTCCACGCGATCGTCACGGAGCCGGTCTTCGTCCTCCTGCCGGCGACCCACCCGCTTGCCGCGCGGGACGAGGTCCCGCTGCCCGAGCTTCTGGACGAGGACTGGGCGGTTCCCCGGCCCGACGGCGACCGGACCCGCGAATACTGGGCTTCCGTCTGCGCCCTGACGGACCGCGCTCCGTTCGCCCCTTACGAAGCGGAGGGGCGGCAGCTGATCGAGATCGTCAGGGCGGGCCTGGCCGTCAGCCTCTGCCAGGCCACGTTCATCGAGGTGCCCGGCGTCACGGTCCGCCCTCTGGCCGAAAACCCCTTGTGGTACCGGCACATTCTGGCCTGGCACCACGATGGCCCTCTCGCGGCCTGCGGCACCGAGGTCCTGCGCCGGGTCGCCGATGGTTACCTGTCCACCTGCTCCGCCAGCCCGACGTACGCGCGCTGGCGGGAGCGGCACCGGGCTGCAGCCCGGCCGGTGGCGGTGCCGCCCTGACGAGGGCGCCGTCCAGCAGGACGACGACCCCGCCCTTCCGGGCGATCTTCTTCAACGCGCGGTCCAGGCGCGGGGCGCGGGCGGAGAGCAGGTTGATCACTTCGATCGCCCAACGGCGCACGGTGGAGGCGGAGACGTCGTTGCCGCCGACCATTTCCGCCAGCCGCTGGTCGTGGCGCAGGACGGCGAGCACGATCAGGGCCTGGGTGCCCGGGGTGGCCATGCGCCAGCGGGCGCCAAGTCGCTTGCGTCGGGCGCGTATCAGGTCGGCGACGAGATCGATGGTTCGCTTCGACAGCGGCAGGCGAACCTGGTAGACAGCATCATGAGGGCCTTCCGTGGGCTGGTGTTTCACAGATTCCCCAACTCGCGGCCGGGGCCCTCGTGTTACGGCAGGAAGCGGCGCGTCCGCGGCTGGGCGGGTCGGTGTCAGCGCGCGCTGTAGCGGCCCGAGGGGGTGCGGTGCTGCCAGCCCCTGTCCGCGAGCCGCTTGAGCTTTCCCCGCATCGGCTCGGTCTGCTGCGGCTGCACCCCATGCCCAGCGCCTCACACACCTCCCGCATCATCACCGCCTGCTTGCCCTTGCCCTCCGCGGCACGCGGGATCCGCTGGTAGTCGGCGGGCAGCACGTCCATGGTCACGCCCTCGGCGTGGTGCGGCACGAGCAGCAACCCACCGGCCCCCGGCCCGGACACGACCCCGACCGGCCCGAGTACGCCACCCGCCACCCACGCCAGCACCCGTGACCTCGGAACACCTTCGCCTGCGACCAGCCGACGAAGTCCTCGTCACTCCACGGCCCGTCCAGCCGGTCTCGTACCCATGTCGCCGTCGTGCCACCGGGATTGCTTGCCCGCGCCACCCGCGCGGTCCGGGGCGGAATCCGCGCACCAGAGTGGGGATGGAGGGGCACCGGCTCACCTCAGGGACGACGGTCGTCCCTCGAAACCGGCATGAGCATGCCCAGCGATCACGTATTTCCGTCCGGGAACCCCAAGGTCCCCGACAGGACCCCTCTCTGACGGCTCATCAATTTCTTCCGTTGCTTGCAAGTCCCTTTCACTGCCATGTGAACTGTGAAATTGTACGGTCACACTTTCCGCGGGCATGACAGCTCCGGGAGTGCTCAACTTCCGTTGCCATCACGGTCCGCACCCCCCACCGCCGTGCCCCACGCACGGCTGCCGACCGGCCTGGAGGCCATCGCTATGCGCAGACCCCCCACCCTCAGGAAACTCGCCCAACTGCTGATACCTACCGTGGCCGCCGCCGGCCTGGGGCTCACCATGCTCGCCCCCAATGGCGCGGCGGCCCCGGCCGGCTCCGGGGCACCCAAGTCCGCACCGAGGTCGGCCCCCGCCCCACAGCCCGCCTCCGCCACCGTGCTTGCCGCCGATCTCGCACCCGGACACGCCGCCGACCCCGCGCGATCGGCCACGAAGACCTCGAACCCCGCGCAACGCCCTCCGCTCCCCGCGGCCCAGAACGCCGCACAGCGCAAGCAGGCCCACTCTGCGGCGAAGACCGCGGCGGACTGCAACGTCAGCGACTTCACCTCGAAGACCGGCGCTGCCCTGGTCGAGCAGATCAAGCAGTCGGAAACCACCTGCATCAACACGCTGTTCAGCGTGACCGGTGAGGACTCCAAGGCCCTCTTCCGCGAGGAACAGATGGTCACGGTGGCGAACGCACTCAAGGATGTCGCGACCAACTACCCGGGGGACAACAGCACTTTCACAACCCAGGTGGTGCTGTACCTGCGCGCCGGCTACTACATCCAGTACAACCAGCCGGAGAACGTCGGCGAATACGGCCCGACGCTGAAGAGCGCCATCCAGGGCGCTCTGGATGCCTTCTTCGGCTCGTCCCACGCCTTCGACGTCACCGAGGCCAACGGCGAAACCCTGGCCGAGACGGTCACCCTGATCGACAGCTCCGGAGAGAACGCCGGCCACCTCGACGTGGTCAAGCGTCTGCAGAAGGACTACAACTCGTCGTACGACCAGTTCTACGGGATGGTCGCGGCGGTCAACAACACCTACACCGTGCTCTTCCGCGGCCACCAGCTGCCGGAGTTCGTGTCCGCCGTGCAGGCGGACCCGAGCGTCCTCACCGGACTGCGCGACTTCGCCGTCGCCCACGACGACCTACTCGGCACCGACAAGTCCTACCTGGCCAGCAACGCCGGACGCGAACTCGGCCGCTTCCTGCAGCACGCCGACCTCAAGGACACCGTCAAGCCGCTGGTCAAGGAACTGCTCGACCGCAGCGAGATCACTGGACGCACCGCCCCGCTCTGGGTCGGCCTTGCCGAGATGACGGACGAGCACGACAAGGAGAACTGCGCCGAGTACGACACCTGCGACCTGCAGAGCCGCGTGCGTGACGCCGTGCTGACGGTCAAGCACGAATGCGGTCCGAGCGCGAAGATCCTCGCACAGGCGCTGACCGCGGCCGAACTGTCGGCCACCTGTGACAGCGTCCTCAAGCAGGACCCGGTCTTCCACAACATCGTCAAGGACAACGGTCCGGTCAAGGACGACAACAACACCAACATCGAGATCGTCGCCTTCAACTCCAGTACCGACTACAAGACCTACGCCGGTGTCGTCTTCGGCATCGACACCAACAACGGCGGCATGTACCTGGAGGGTGACCCGGCCGCTGAGGGCAACCAGCCGCGCTTCATCGCCTACGAGCAGCCGGCCGAGGACGGTGCCTTCCAGATCTGGAACCTCAACCACGAGTACACCCACTACCTCGACGGCCGCTACGACATGTACGGCGACTTCGCAGCCGGGCAGACCACCCCGACCGTGATGTGGATCGAGGGTTTCGCCGAGTACGTCTCCTACTCGTACCGCGACGTCACCTACGACAGGGCGATCGAGGAGGCGGGCAAGAACACCTACAAGCTCAGCCAGCTCTTCGGGACCACCTACGACAACGCCGATACCACCCGTATCTACCAGTGGGGCTATCTGGGCGTCCGCTACATGCTCCAGTCGCACCCCGAGGACGTGACCACCCTGCTCGGCCACTACCGCGCAGGCGAGTACGACGCGGCCCACAGCCTGCTCCGCGACACCATCGGCACCAAGTACGACGCCGACTTCGCCGACTGGCTGAGCAAGTGCGCCGGCGGCGACTGCGGCCAACTGCCGGCCCGGAGCGGCCGGTGACCGGGGCCTCGGTCACCGACAAGAACTGAGCCAGGAGAGCCTGGTGTCCCGCGCATCGTTCGTGCGCGGGACACCAGGCTTCTCAACTGTCCCGGTTCATCTGTCAATCCCCTGAGAACGTGGAGGCTCCTCCGGGACCTGGGCCAGGGCCACCTCCTTCTGGGAAGCCGGCGGATGGGCCGTGGGGAGCAGGGCGCAGACCGGCTCGGTGACGAGCGGGGCGAAAACCACGCCGCCCCGGGGGCTGGAGCTCCTGATCGCGGTTGTCGCCGCGGACGGCGGCTTCCAGGCGGCCCGCCGCCCGGTCGTCCAGGAGCGGTACGGGGGAGTGCCGGGAGCGGGATGTCACTTCGGTACGGGGCATCAACTCCCGTACAGCCAGGCTGAGATGACTCAGCAAGGGAGCGTCGGCGGACCCAGGCGGACGCGGTCCGGGAGCCGACACGCGGCGGGCGGCGCGGGCGGTGTCGGCGAGCGGGCCGTCGACGCCTGGCAGGATGGGCCGGGCCCGGGCAAGGACCAGTTCGCCGAAGTCGGTGGGGACCGCACCCGCCTGGCGGCAGTCGAAGACGGCACCCTCATCCGCACCCGCCGCCGCACCGGGGTGGACAACCGCGAGAACTTCTCCGGGAAACACAAGGCCCATGGCCTGCTGTTCCTCGCCCTCACCGACGAGACGGGCAACCTGATCTGGATCTCCGCGGCCCGTCCCGGACGCTCCAGTGAGATCACCACCGCCCGCCACAACAAGCTCACCGGCCATCTGCGTGAGGCCGGGCTCGGCGCCCTGGCCGACCTCGGCTTCGTCGGCCTGGACGACGACCCCGACGACAACCCGGTGGTCACCACCGGCCGCAAAGCCACCCGCACCCACCAACTGACCGACGCCGAGAGAGAGATGAACGGTCTGATCAGTCGCGAACGCGCCGCGAACGAACACGGCTTCGCGAACCTGAAGTCCTGGCGCGTCCTGACCAAGGTCCGCATGAACGCCCGCCACGCGACCACTCTCCTGCGGGCCCTGCTCGTCCTGGCGATCACCGAGGTCCAGAGGTGACAGACGATCACCTGCCGCCGATCACGCCCACGGCCAGCACGAGTACGTCACTCCCGCCCCACGCCAGCCCTGTGGCCTGCGAAATCAGGATGGAATCTTCTCAGTGCTCCCGGCCTGCGCCAGCACCAACTTCCCCTCATCAAGCGGGCGCTGGCCACCATGGACCCGGACCACCCGGACACCAACAAGGACACCTCCTGGGCAGGGGCGGCGCTCGCCGCGCTCTCCCTCAATTAAGGGCTTGCAGGGAATCAAGGTGTTGCTTCCCGTTCTCGGGGTCGTTGATGTGGTATGCGCATCCCGGACGAGACACGTGACCAACTCGCTGTGAAGCTTGCCGTGTTGCTGCCGCATCTGGACGAGCGGCAACGGCGGCTGTTGATGGCCGCGGAGGCGCGTGCTCTGGGGCATGGTGGTGTTCGGGCCGTCGCGCGGGCGGCCGCGGTCAGCGAGACACGGTCCGCAAAGGTGTGTTCGAGCTGGAGTCCGGCGAGGAGCCTCTGGGGCGGGTGCGGCGTCCGGGTGGAGGCCGCAAGCGGGTCGCGGATCTGGATCCGGGGCTGCGGCCGGCGCTGTTGGCGCTGGTCGAGCCGGATGTGCGGGGTGATCCGATGTCGCCGCTGCGGTGGACGGTGAGGTCGACCCGCGCTCTGGCGCGGGAGCTGACCCTGGCCGGACACCGGGTCGGTGCCGACACGGTCGCCGGCCTGCTGCGCGAGGAGGGCTTCAGTCTGCAGGCCAACGCCAAGACCATCGAGGGCAGCGAGCATCCGGATCGGGATGCCCAGTTCTGCTATCTCAACGAGCAGGCCCGCGAGCACCGGGACACCGGTCAGCCGGTGATCAGCGTGGACACCAAGAAGAAGGAGCTCGTCGGCGCGTTCAAGAACAGCGGACGGCAGTGGCGGCCCGCGGCCGATCCGGTACGGGTGAACGTCCATGACTTCGCCGACCCGCAACTGGGCAAGGCCGTCCCCTACGGGATCTACGATCTCGCGGCGGACACCGGCTGGGTCAACGTCGGCACCGACCACGACACCGCCGCGTTCGCGGTGGAATCGATCCGCCGCTGGTGGCACGACCAGGGCCGGGGCACCTACCCAGGCGCGACACGACTACTGATCACCGCTGACGCGGGCGGTTCCAACGGCTACCGCACCCGGGCCTGGAAACTCGAACTGGCCACGCTCGCCGCGGAAACGGGATTGGTCATCACTGTGTATCACCTGCCGCCGGGGACTTCGAAGTGGAACAAGATCGAGCACCGGCTCTTCTCCCACATCACCATGAACTGGCGCGGCCGCCCGCTGACCAGCCACGAAGTCATCGTCCAGTCCATCGCCGCGACCACCACCCGCACCGGACTGCGCGTGAGGGCAGAACTCGACACCAACACCTACCCGACAGGAGTCCACATCGGCGACGCGGACATGGCCGCCCTGCCACTGGCCCGGCACGCCTTCCACGGCGACTGGAACTACGTCTTGCACCCGCAGCCATGCCCAGCCATCCCGGCGGCCAAGGCCCCGAAGATGCCGAGCCCGGAATGGGACCAGGCCCTGCTGTCCGACCCCACTCTGACCGGAATGTCCCCACAGCAACTGGCCGACCTCGCACAGACTTTGGCCCCGGACGGCGATACCCAGCGCGGCCGCCCGCCCCGGCTCGCCTTCCCCGACCAGGTCCTGGCCACCGTGCTCCACCTGCGGGTCGCCCTGGCCGCAGAACCCCTCGCCGTGCTGTTCGACAGCAGTCGGACCGCCATGCACCGCACCCTGCTGAAGATCAGGAGGCTACTCAAGGCACACGGCATCGTCATCGCGCCGGCGGCCACCCCGCCCGCCGCCCTCACAGCCCTCCAAGCTCGGGTTCGAGCCCAGAGCGACAACCCCAACAGCGTGATCAAGACGACGTGTTAATGATCTGCAAGCCCTAAGGGCTGTCCCGTAACTGATCTTTGGCATGAGGGTGGTCGGGATAGGATCCTGGGCCCCACCGGTGGGCTACGCCGCCAGGGTTACGTCGTTCTTGTGGGCTGTTGGTCTGATCACCTGGTGCCCAAGGCGGCCCAGGACTCGGCCGGGTTGGGGCCGTCCTCTCGACAGCATGCGGATCCACCTGGGGAAATGAGCAACAGAGCCCCCTTGGTAGGGTGCGCCGATGTCATCGATCAAACAGTTCCAAGTCACCTTCGACTGCGCGGAACCTGAGCGCCTCGCTCGTTTCTGGTGTGAGGTGTTGGGGTACGTCCTACCTCCGCCACCGGAGGGGTTTGCCACTTGGGACGAGTTCAAGAGCTCGCTGCCACCTGAGCAGCAGGACGCATGGTTTGCCTGCATTGATCCCTCAGGCGTGGGCCCGCGACTGTACTTCCAGCGCGTCCCCGAAGGGAAGGCCGCCAAGAACCGGCTGCACCTTGACGTGCGGGTCGGCACCGGACTCGTAGGTGAAGAGCGCCTCGCCGCACTTGAGGCCGAGTGCGCACGACTGGTCCCGCTCGGCGCGGTACACGTCCAAACTCTTTATGACGGCAATGATTCGTGCATCCCGATGCAGGACATCGAGGGCAACGAGTTCTGCATCGACTGAACGTCCTCCGAGCCGTCGAGGTGGGGAGTCACCTCCCTTGGACCTCTCTGGTCTCGTATGGGGCGGGAGTTACCCCGTGAGGGCGAGGTTGTGCAGCCGGGCGATGCCCAGCATGGCGGTGTGAACGCCGTCGCCCTTCAGGCGGCAGTCGCGAAGGATCTTCCAGGTCTTCATCCGGGCAAAGGCGTGCTCGACGCGGGCGCGGACCTGTTTGTGGGAGCGGTTGTGCTGCTGCTTCCAGTCGGGGAGTTCCTCGCCGGCCCGGCGGCGGTGCGGCATCACGAGTCCGGTGCCTGGATAGCCGCCGTCGGCGATCGTCATGGTCTTGCCCACGGCGGCCTTGGCCCCGGATTCTTCCCATGCCTTGCAGTCGTTGCGGTTGCCCGGCAGGGGCCGGCCGACGGCGGCGACGAGTCGGGTGTCGGCGTCGATGACGACCTGGTGGTTGGTGGAGTACCGGTAGTTCTAATAGGTGACCGGTGACCCCAGGTGCATGAGCACAAGGGGTGCCATCGCGAGGTGGAGGCCTGCCGCCCTTCAGGGACTGTGATCCCCGTGGTCAGACCGGCTCCACTCTGCCCCGCCCTGCCGGGCGGAGACCTTCGGTAGTTTCGGGACCTTGATCTCTTGTCTAAGACCGGTCCCGCCCGGCGGAAGCACGGGCACCACAGATTTCATGTCACCAGCCCGCTGGCAGGGGCCGACCTCTCAGTAATTCGCGAGCCCGGGAGCTCTTCAGCAGACCGAGGTCCCTGCCGGTCGCTGGAGACACGAACGGCTCATGAGATGGCGTGCCCCGAGCACTTCTATTAGAGCGCCGCGTGCTCCGCTCGGGAAAGGACTGGCAAGTTGACATGGAGGTACAGGAGTTGAGCGCGATCTACTGCGGCATCGACTGGGCGGAAGGACACCACGACATAGCCCTTGTCGACCAGGACGGCACCCAGGTGGCCAAGCTTCGGATCAGCGATGACAGCGCCGGATTCCACGCGCTGATGGAACTACTGGCTCGGCATGGCGATACCGCAGAGACTCCGATCCCGGTTGCTATCGAGACTCCGCGCGGCCTGCTGGTTGCCAGCCTGCGGGCCACCGGTCGGAAGATCTACGCGATCAACCCCCTGGCCGCCGCCCGCTACCGCGACCGCGACCGCGGCAGCGTCTCCCGGGCCAAGTCAGACGCCGCCGACGCCCGGATCCTGGCGAACATCCTCCGCACCGATCGGCACGCCCACCGGCCCTTGCCCGCAGACAGTGAGGCCGTGCAGGCCGTTGCGGTTCTCGCCCGCGCCCACCAAGACGCGATCTGGGACCGGCAGCAGATGATCAATAGGCTCCGCTCTCACCTGCGTGAGTACTACCCGGCTGCCCTCGTGGCCTTCCACGGACCGGGCAAGACCGGACTCGACTCACCACGCGCTCGCGTGATCCTCGCCGCCGCACCCACGCCGGCTGACGCCGCCAATCTCACCCGCAGCCAGCTGCGTGCACTGATCAAGCGCACCGCCCGCCCGCGCTGCGGAATCGACACCGAGGTCGAGCGGCTCCGGAACATCTTCCGCGCGGACAGCCTTCGCCAGCTGCCGCAGGTCGAACTGGCCCTGGGACACCAAGCGATGGCTCTCATCCAGCAGCTCGATGCCGCCTGCAACAGTGTCGCCCAGCTTGCGGCAGCGACGGAGGAAGCGTTTCTCGCGCACCCGGATGCCGGCATCATCACCAGCTTCCCGGGCCTGTCAGTACTGTCCGGAGCGCGGGTCCTCGCCGAAATCGGCGACGACCGCGAACGCTTCGCGGACGCCAGAGCGGTGAAGGCATACTCCGGCGCGGCTCCCGTCACCCGGGCATCAGGCCGCAGCCACGTCGTCGTGGCCCGAACAGTCAAGAACCAGCGGCTGGCCGCCGCCGGATACATGTGGGCCTTCGCCGCCCTCCGCACCGAGGCCCCACGCCCCCACTACGACCGACGACGAGCAGGCGGGGAACGTCACACAGCCGCGCTGAGGAACCTATTCAACAAGTTGCTCGGCTGCCTCTACCACTGTCTTCAGAACCGGGCACACTACGACCCCGATCGCGCCTTCGCAGTACCTCTGGACCTTGCCGCCTAACGCCGACTTGACCCACCAGCGACATGAGATGTCTTCGACTGCTCGGCAACCGTGTGATCCCGCGTGGGGACCAGGGTGCCGTCCACGATGAGCACGGTGTCCTTCGCGAAACGCTGCCTGGGCTGGAGCACGAGGAGTGGACCGACCTGGTCGATAATCCGGTCCGCGGCCGACTTGGAGACGCCGAACAGCGGCGCGAGCTGGCGCATCGTCAAGTTCGTGGCCCGCAACCTGAAGTGGATCGAGCAGGCGAAGAAGGACACCGGCGGGAAGATCAACCACGCCCTCGACATGGTGGCCGTGCTGATCCTGGAGACCGGCGACCCTGACGGCGTCTACAACGAAGTGCTGCAGCTGCTCCACCAGGTCCGCGCCGAGCGGGCGACGGCCACCACCCCCGCCACAGCGGCCTGAGCTTCCATTCAGCACGGCCCGGAACTGGCGGCTCTAGCGCCAGTTCCGGGTCGCTCTGCTGGGTCCCATACGCCAGGCCCCAGCAGCGCTCGTTGGTCCCGGCGAGGGTCGGGGTGCGATCAAAGGCCGTCCAGGTCGAAGCGGATGCTGATCGACGGGATCCGGTGGCGAGTGCGGACCGGGGCTCCGTGGCGGGACCTCCCGCCCTGCTATGGGCCTGGCAGACGGTCTACGGACTGTTCCGCCGCTGGCAGCGCCTGGGAGTGTGGGCAGGGCTGCTCACCAAGCTCCAGGCGCGAGCCAACGCGCGGTCGCATCGGGTGGACGGTGAACGTCGACTCCACGATCTGCCGGACTCACCAGCACGCCGCCGGGGCACGCCGGGACGGCCAGGCCCAGAAGGAACCGCCTTAGCCCAGGGGATCCCGCGAGCCGCGATGAGTCCTGCGGCGTCCGGCGGTCGTACTGTCGAACCCGTTACCGAGGAGGACTTCTGATGCGCAGCGTGACCTATTCGATGAGCGTCTCACTTGACGGCTACATCGTCGGGCCGGACGGCGACTTCGACTGGACGGCACCCGACGAGGAGGTCTTTCGCTTCTGGATCAACGAGATACGAGAGGTCGGCGTCCACCTGTTGGGACGACGGCTGTACGAGACGATGCTGTACTGGGAGACCGCCGACCAGGATCCATCGCTCGACGACTCCATGCTCGAGTGGGCCGCGCTCTGGAAGCCGCTCCCCAAGGTGGTGTTCTCCACCACGCTGTCCGCGGTGCAGGGCAATGCCCGCCTGGCCTCCGGCGGCCTGGCGGAGGAGATCGAGCGGTTGCGAGCCGAGCCGGGGGAGGGCGACATCGCGATCGGCGGCGCGACTCTCGCCGCCGAGGCGGCCGCGTCAGGTCTGATCGACGAGTACCGAGCCATGGTCTACCCGGTGCTGGTTGGCGGTGGCATTCCGTTCTTTCCCCAGCACGAGCGCCGGATGGATCTCGAACTCGTCGAGACCCGCACCTTCAGCTCGAGAGTCGTCTACCTCCGCTACCGCGTGGCGCGCTAGGCCGTGTCTTAGAACGCTGCCGCCTCAGCTTGTTGGCCTGGGGCGGCTCCGGCCCTTGAGCCGCGAGACGATCTCGTGCGCGATGTCGCTGATGTCGTCGCCCGTGGTGACATCGTGCTCGCGGCTACGGGTGTCACGGCGGACTACTTCGTAGCCCTCGCCCGTGTCGAGGACGGCCACTGAGACGTACCAAGCGGGGTCGTCCTCGTCGGGCTAGATGACGACGAACGTGTTGTCGCTGTCGTTTAGGTCGTCGATCAGCATGTAGATGGCGTCTTCGGACGGGTCGTCGATGTGGTCACCGTTCTCGCTGTCGGCGCGGTGGTAGGTGGCGGCCACGAACCTCCGAGGGACACGGATTGCTGTCGCGGGACAGGATGGCATGCCGGGCCGACGGGACGGCGGCCCCTCACAGCCACTCGCCGATCGCGGCGACGAGCACGGTCGCCTGGAATCGGACGGCGAGCTTGTCGAAGCGGCAGGCGACGGCTCGGTGGCGCTTGAGGCGATTGATCCCGCACTCGACGGCATGACGGCCCTTGTAGTCCTCGCGGTCGAACGCCGGCGGCCTGCCGCCCGAGCGGCCACGGCGCTTGCGGTTGCGGATCTGGTCGGCCGGCTCGGGGATGGTGCAGGCGATGCCGGGTCGGCGCAGGTAGTCCCGATTGGCCCAGGAGGAATAGGCCTTGTCGCCTCGCACCCGATCCGGTCGGGTGCGTGGGCGGCCGGGCCCGTCGCAGGGCACGCGTATGGCTTCGAGCACCGCGGTGAACTGCGGCGAGTCGCCGCGCTGGCCCGCCGTGACCAGGATGGCCAACGGCTTCTGGCCCTGCTCGCAGGTCAGGTGGATCTTCGCGGTCAGCCCGCCACGGGACCTGCCGAGGGCGTGATCGGCAGGCTCGGTGGCCAGGCCGCCAGGCGGGCACCTACGACGCAGCGTGCCGCACCCTCACGCTGGGAGGCGGCACCCATCACACCCGTCGCACCGGAGATCTGGGAATACCGGATCGGCGGCGTGCAAGTGATCCGCAAGTGGTTCGCCTTCCGGAAGCGCAAGCCCGATGTCGAGTGGCAGACGCCTCTCAACGACATGCTGCCTGGAATTTGGCCTGCACGATGGACCGTGGAGCTGCTGGACCTCATCAACGTGCTTGGCCTGCTCGTTGCCCTCGAGCCCAAGCAGGACCAGCTCCTGGACAAAGTCACCGCAGGCCCGTTGATAACAACGGACGACCTCAAAGACCTGCGTGTACTTCCTGTCCCGCCCTACGCAACCAAGGAACCAAAGGTTCCGCGAGCGCCTCGCCCAACCGCTGGATCTCCTGGAGTCCAGGAGACCTTCGACTTCCCAAGTTGACAGCATGCCCCAACCCCCTGCAACGGCTGAGAACATGCCAGTAAGCACTTCGCACGAAAGGGGGTTCAGTGCCGAGACAGCTAAACGAACGTAACCGGGCCATCCATCCTGCGTGAGCTGCAGGATCAGCGTGGTGACGACCCCTCAGAACGTGCGTCAAACGTGCGTCACGTGCGTCGAATATGCGTCAATATATCGCCCGTAACGCCCACAGCGCACATAACGCACACGGCACGAACCTGCAGGTCAGACGCCCTTTGCGGCAGGCTCAAGGATCGCTACGCACTCCACATGGTGCGTCATCGGAAAAGTGTCGGCCTGGGCGAGTCACGGAAAAGCCCAGGTCAGAGCCGAATTATCGGCTCGCTGTTCCGCGTGTGGGCGCCCGGAGCGTCAAACGAGCGTCATGACCAACAGTCCATCCCTCCTCTTCGGGCGGAAATGGCTGCCACGACCAGCTCACCTACACGAGCCCGCTCCCGCTCACTCCGGACACAGGCTCGCACATCAGCACATCAACGACCCGCACCGCTTCTCAGACCGCCATAATGGAGTCATGCCCTCCAGCCCGCAGTCTGCCGCACCCACGCCGAGCAACCTCTCGGGCGCGGTCGCCGAGGACCTCGCGCTGTACCGGGAGAAGTTCCGGCTCCGGCTGCCGGAGTCGCTGGACGAGCTGCACGGCCCGCCCCAGGGGGTCGTGGAGCTGCCACTGCACATGGCCTGGTCGGGGATGACCTCGTACGACATGAGCAAGCCTCGCCAGCGCATGGGCCTGTACCGCACTGTCCTGCACGAGGGTCTGCGCGATGACCTGCCCCGGTACCTCAACCAGGACCTGCTCCTCCAGCTGTGGCCGGTGCTGCGCACCCTCGTCGGTCGCACCGTGCGCGCCGTATGGGAGGACGCCTTCCCCCAGCTCGCCTCCCGCCACCGGGCAGCCGCGTGACGGACATGCCGGAGCTGCACACGCGGCTCCTGGCGGATGTGATCGCGCTCGGTTCCCCGTATCCACTGGTTCTCACCGGTGGATATGCCGTGCGGGCGCACCGCCTCGTGAACCGCCCCAGCCAGGACCTTGATGTCGCCACCGAGAACCCGGCGCCCATGGCCGACATCGCAGCCACGCTCCGCGTCGGCCTGGAAGCCCGCGGCTGGAAGGTGCACGCGCTGGAGACCGCCCCGCTGTCCGCCCGCTTCACCGTGACCGACCCGGCCACCGGGCAGGAATGCGAAGTCGACATCCTCAAGGAGATCTTCTGGCGGCCTGTCGCCCAGAGCCCGTACGGCCCCGTCCTCGCGGAGGAGGACGTGATCGGGACCAAGGTCCGCGCCCTCGCCGATCGCGGAGCGCCTCGCGACTTGATCGACGTTTTCGCGGCCTCCCGCCGCTGGAACAATGCCGAGCTTGAGGAGTTCGGGCGCCGCCATGCCCGAGGCCGCTTTGAGCGCGAGGACCTGCAGGCGAACCTGACGGGCGCCGAGTGGACCGACGACGAAGCTTTCGCCGCCTACGGACTCGATGACGCCACCATCACCGCTCTTCGCACTTGGGCCGTGGAGTGGGCCGACGACCTCGCGACCCGGCTCCTCGAAGAGGCCGATGAGCCGGACATCGACTGATCACGTCCGGATGAGATCACGCCTGCAAGCGATCAGAGCAAGAGCCAAGAGATGAGCGGGTAGGAAAGCAGTCGGAGCGTACATGCCCTCCGGCCGCAGATGCACCGCGAACCGCTTTTGGCGACCAGGAAGGTCCGCATCTCCTGCCGGTAGAGGGAGGCGTTGGGAACGGGTGAGGTGGGCGAAGGGGGCAGGGTCGACGGGCGGGGAGGACTGGGGCGTTTCTGAGCTCTCGGAGGTCATCGTCGATCCATTGTTCCGGGCCGGCGCCCTCTGCTGAGCGGGATGTCTGTTTTCCGTGTGTCCGCCAGGCCCATACCGCCCTTGCCCTCGTCCAGCCGGAGCACCACGACGATGTCACGTCAGCTCCGGACAAAACGCACCGGTTCCGCGAGCAGGGCGGTAGCTGACTGCGTGTCGGCCAGCCTGGCCGACAAGGTGGCCTCCGCGAGGCGTGGAGGCAGGGCCTCGCCGAACTTCAGTCTGCGCACCGCACATTCGTCGACGTCCGGCAGACCCAACCGGTCCGTCACGTCCCGCGTCGCGTCGTTCCAGGTGCGCGCGGTGCTGTCCTCCCGAAGCCGGATCCATCGGTCGTTGATGTGCTGCCCGGCACGGCGACCGTGCCGAGGGTCGCGGCAAGTGTGGCGTTCGTGCGGTGGCCCGCCCAGGTCCACCAGCGCATGTGGCCGCCCGTGTCCTGAATGATCAGGGTGCCTCCGGGGTGTACCCGCTCCAGGTAATCCTCGCGGTCATCGCTCGGTGGACGTGCCTTCGATCTGGTTGCGCTCCCACTCCGACCGTGCGGACACGTCCTCGGCTCACCTCCCCGCCTTCACCGGCTGCCGCTCGGCGCTGCCGGTGAAGGCGGGTCCGGCATGTCGGAGGAGGGCGTGGACTGCCGGGTTGCCGGTGTCCTTCCAGGCGAGGACGAGGAGGGCCGGGTCCGTGGCGTCGTCGATGGGGCGGGACAGCAGGCGTTCGTGCTGCGGGGCGGTCATCGACTCGGTCAGGACGGCGACGGCGAGGCCGCGGGCGGCGAGGTCGGCGACGGCGTTCGCGGCGCTCGCCTGGAGCGTGATCGTGGGGGTGAGCCCCTGGGCGGCGCACGCGTCGTCGAACGCCGCGCGCACCCCGGTGCCGGGCGGCATGCACACGACCGGGTAGCCGACGACGTCACGCAGGGGCGGCCGGGGCGACGCCGTCAGGGGGTGCCCGGGCGGGACAGCGACGATCAGCCGTTCGCTGACGACGGTCAGCGTCCGAAGGTCCTGTGCGGTGGGTCCGGTGGTTCCGGCCAGGGCCAGGTCGACGCTTCCGGCGCGCACAGCGTCGAACAGCCGGTCGGAACGGTCCTCCAAGAGGGAGATCTCGACGCCGGGGTGCTCGTTGTGGAAGGCGGCCAGCGCGTCGAAGAGCGGCGTGACGGTGCACCCGACGACCATGCCCACCACCAGCCGGCCCCGGATCAGGCCGGTCACCTCGTCCACCGCCTGTCCGACGCCCTCGGCGGCAGCGAGGACGGCACGGGCGCGCCCCATGGCCGCCCGTCCGGCCACGCTCAGGATGACGCGGCGGGCGGAGCGCTCGAAGAGGTCGGCGCCCAGTTCGCGTTCGAGCTGGCGGATCTGCGCGCTCACGCCGGACTGACTGATGCCCACCCGGTCGGCGGCCCGGGTGAAGCTCTCCTCTTCGGCCACCGCGACGAAGTACTCCAGCTGCCTCAGGTTCATGAGCAGAAATTCTAGATCGCAGAATTTCCACCTGTTGGACTTCTGGCGCATCGGTGACGACCACCTGGAGGAAGTCACGACGAAACCGAGGAGGATCTTGTGTCGGACCACGAGAAGGCCATGCGCCCCGAGGAGATCACCCGCCTCTTCGTGGAGCGGGCCAATGCGGGCGACGTGGACGGTGTCGCCGCCCTCTACGAGGAAGACGCCGTGCTGGCCTACCCGCCCGGCGAGCAGACGATGGGCCGCGAGGCGATCCGCGCGCTGTGGGAGAAGGTGCTGTCCAGTGGGGCCGAGTTCGCCCCCGAGACACCCCTGCCCACCTTGCTCAGCGGCGACCTCGCGCTCACCTCGACCCCGCCGAAGGACGGGACCGGGGCCCGCGCCCAGGTGGTGCGGCGGCAGCCGGACGGAAGCTGGCTGCGCGTGCTCGACCAGCCCGAATTCGTCACACCGACCGGCTGAGCGGACTGAGGGACGAGTGAGGGGCTAGCGAGGAGAGGTGAGGCCCCCGGGCCGTGAGCGACCGGCCTACAGTGCGGCTCGCGGGGCCCGGGGGCCTTCTCACGCGCGGTGAGGAAGACACGGGGACTACCCAACCTTGTGTGCGGGAAGTCGAGTTGAGGGTGCGCTGGACGGGTGCGACCGAGCATGCGACCGCGGGCAAAATGGCAGCAAATACCGTCCGGCGGATTTCGGCCCGACACGACGCGGTCACGAGGACGAAGTTCTCGCCACCTCTGTTCACAGTTTCATCGAGACCGGAGATGCACGGTGCGCCACGACGGTGCCTCGTCCCACCCGGCCCAGCCGCCCCTGAACACCCACACGCCAGAGACGCCCTTGACCGCGGAGACCACCATCGAGGTGGAGCATTTACGAGAGGCGGGCACGCCCCGCAGCAGCGGCGAGGACAACGAGCATGTCAAGGCGCTCACCGACGTGGAGGACCGGCTGCCGCCGATCATCGTGCACCGTCCCACCATGCGGGTCATCGACGGCATGCACCGGCTGCGTGCCGCCAAGCTGCGCGGAGCGCGGCGCATCCGGGCCCGGTACTTCGAGGGCGACGAGGCGGACGCATTCGTCCTCGCGGTGCGCACCAACGTCTCGCACGGTCTGCCGCTCTCCCTGAGCGACCGCCGCGCCGCCGCGGCGCGCATCGTCGCCACCCATCCGCGCTGGTCCGACCGCCGGATAGCGGCCGCCACCGGCCTCGCCGCCCGGACGGTGGCCTCGCTGCGCCAGGAGACCGGCGTGGACGGCACCGCCGGCGGCACCCGGCGGATCGGCCAGGACGGCGAGGAGCGGCCGGTCAGCAGCGCAGAAGGGCGCCGCATCACCGGGGAGTTGATCGCCGGGGACCCGGAGCTGTGACTGCGCGCGGTGGCCCGGCAGGCCGGCATCTCACCGGAGACGGTGCGTGACGTGCGCAACCGTATCCGGCGCGGCGAGGACCCGACGCCGCCCCGGGGGACCGTGAACCGCTCCGAGGTCGAGCCGGAACGGGCGGAGGGCGGGCCCGGCCGGGACGGGCAGACCCGCCGCGCCGGCGGCGTCCGCCGCGTGCCCGTCCCGCCCCGGCGCCCACCGCCTGCTCCGGCGGCTGCGCAACGACCCGGCGCTGCGGCTCAGCGAACCGGCCGGGCCCTGCTCCGGCTGCTCGACGCCCAGGCTATAGGCGAGGACGGCTGGCGACGGATCGCGGCGAGCGTGCCCCCGCACAGCAGGCAGATGACCGTGCAGGCCGCCCTCGGCTGCGCGCAGGCGTGGCGGGAGTTCGCCCAACGCCTGGATCCGGAGGTGGAGTCGGTGGAGCCGCCGAACAGTTGAGAGACGGCACGTCCGGCGCGCGGTACCGAGACCGCGCGCCGGACGCCTCCTCGCACCCGGCTCCTCAGGTCTCGCTCCGCCGGACCCGCACCGTCCCGTCGCGCATCGCGAGGCAGGCGAGCATGCCGACGAGGAGCATGCCCACCGGCAGCCACAGGGCGCCGGAGACGGCGTCGGCCACCGCCCCGGCGTCGGAGCCGTTCCCGGCGGAGGCCATCCCGCGCTGGAGCAGGACGCTCACCGCGGCGCTGCCGAAGACGCTGCCCACCTGGCGCGCGGTGTTGTAGACGCCGGACGCGGCGCCCATCACCGGGCCCGGAATCTCGCGGGTCGCCACATGGGCGAGGGGCGAGAACAGCGAGCCGGTGCCGATGCCGCACAGCGTGAGCGCCAGGACCCACGCCCACACCGGGGTCGCGGCCACCCGAGTACCAGGCACACCGCATCGGGCGACTCACCACTCACGGCACCGTCACCGAGTTCGCTTTGCCCACCGCGGGCTGCGGACCGTTCGGCACCGCCGCCGGACCCGACGGCGCCCTCTGGTTCACCGAGTCCACTGTCGACCGCATCGGCCGGATCACCACTGCCGGCCACGCCATCGAACTGATCACCAAGCCCTACCCGTGAACCGAACCGCCCCCGAAAGAAACCGCATGACCAGTCCACCGCCCTGCCCGGTCGCGTGTTCGACGCTGTAGCCGGACGTCATATGCAGATCTGCCGACCGGATGCGCTCCCCGTCAGATCTGCCGTCCCGTTTCACTGTCTACCCGCCCGTCTGCCCCAGCGCTTCCCCGTGCTGCCCGGGGAAGACGTCGCCGCCGCAGTCGGGCAGGAGGGCAGCGCTTTGGGACTACTGGCCTGACGCACCATCAGGATGAGCGTCACGTGAGCGTCGAGACTGCCGTGCGCCGTCCTTGCGAACCGGTGGCACGACGTTTCGTCACCCCCACGTCACTGGCCGAAACCGCAGGTCAGAGACGTTCGTCGGGGATACGGCACACTCCACGTCGTGTGCCTTGGGAAACAGGTCGGCCCCACCCGCCCAGAGCTTGGGTGCAAGAAGAACCAGCAGGTCAGAGGCTCTTCGCGGCGGGCTCCAGAATCGCGACACACTCCACATGGTGCGTCATCGGAAAGATGTCGGCCTGAACAGATCCCAGAAACTCCCTGGTCAGAGCCGGTTTCTCGGCTCATCGTCCTTCGTGTGAACGGCCAGAGCGTCGAACGAGCGTCAAAGACGAGAGTCCCGCGAGGAGGTGCGGAGAACAGCAGCACCAGGCCGCCCAGCGCCGGCAGCAGCCCGGCGACGAACCTGAACCGATGACCAAGCCGACGACGATCACCACGACGAAGTTGATCAGCGGGACCACGGGCACGACGAGCGGCATGGTGCCCGCTGCAAGCGACAAAGCTCAGTCAATCGCTGTCTTTCGGTCGGATGTTGTGGTTGAACCGGAACAGGTTGTGCGGATCGTGCAGCGTCTTTACGCGTCGCAGCCGCTCGAAGTCCTCGGCCGCGAAGAGTTCCCGCACCTGCTCCTGGCGGACCGGGGCGCCGTCGTTGTAGACGGAGTTGAGGCTGCGGCCGACGGTCCACTGCTTCAGGGCGTCGTAGACGCGCTGGTGGACCGGCCGGGCTGCGGTGGACGGCGCGGCCGTGCCGCCGGTCATCACTCGCAGCATGTACGCGGCGTCACGGCCCCCGACCGCGCCCGGATCGGTGGGCCGGCGGGCGAAGGCCCCGCCGAGGTGACGGATGTCGACGATGCAGGGGACGGTCGCATCGGGTCCGGCCACCTCCACGACGGTCCGCAGGGCCCTGGGATCGAGTTCGCTCAGCAGGACGTTCCCGCCGAAGTAGGCATGCGGGACGTGCGGGTCCTGGTAGATGGTGCCGACCTCCGTGTACGGCATCTCCCGGACGGTGTCGATCAGACGCGGGCCGAGAGCGCGCAGGGGCGCCACGAGCCGTTCGCCCCCCTCGGCGGAGCCCGTGAAGGCGATCCGAACGTGTGCGACGTAGCGTCCGCGCAGCGGCTCGGGGACGGACGGCAACGGTGGGAAGGTCATGACGCCGATCGAGGAGGTGAGTTCCTCGGGCAGCGTGAGGGTCCACGCGCGGTAGGCCTGCAGCAGGTCGACGGGGTGGTCCGCGGCGAAGTGGAGGCCGCCGCCGTAGATCCTGGTCACCGGCACGAGGGCGGTCTCGATGGCGGTGACGGCGCCGAAGTTGCCGCCGCCACCGCGCAGCGCCCAGAACAGGTCGGTGTCGGATCCGGCCGTGACGTGGCGCAGCGCGCCGTCGGCGGTGACGATGTCGATGGCGCGGACGTAGTCGCTGGCGTAACCGGTCCGGCGGCCGAGCAGGCCGACACCGCCGCCGAGGAGGTAGCCGACGACGCCGATGTGCGGAGCTGAGCCGTTGACAGGGGCCAGACCGTACGGGGCGGCCCGCTCGATGACCTCTCCCCACAGCACGCCGGCCTGGGCTCTGACGGTTCCGCCCTCCGCGTCCACCACGACGGCCTTCATCCGGCGGGTGGTGATGAGTACGCCCTCACCGTCCAGGGCCGTGACGATGCCGTGTCCGGTGGACTGCACGGCGACGGGCAGCCGCCGCTCGGCGGCGAAGCGGACCGCGGCGCGCACGTCCTCGGGGCGGGTGGCGCCGACGACGACGGCGGGCCGGTGCCGGAAGCCGGTCTGGAAACCGGTCCGTTCCTCGTCGTATCCTCGGCTGCCGGGCAGCAGGACGGGTCCTCGCACCTCCGCGGCCAGCGTCTCCACGTCCGCGCTCATCCGTTGTTCTCCTCCCGTGGACGGCGGGCCGCCGTCCCGTGTGTGCCGCCCGGTCGACTGGTCCGCTACCGCAGGTACGAGTTGTCCTGCACCCAGTGGAAGCCACGGCCGACCAGCGGGAAGGTGCCGAGATCGCGGCGGCGCAGATGCAGGCGGAGGTGGTAGCCGTCGGCGTCGCCCTCCAGGATCAGGCGGTCGTCGGCCGGGCGCTCGAAGGTGAACGTCACTTGCCACTTGGGGTCGGCCATCTTGGTCAGCGCGACCGAACGGGCGTTCATGTCGATCGCCGCCATGCAGGGGTCGAGCGAGTCGTCCATGTGCTGGATGGCCACGGCGTCGACGGAGTCCACGACGACTCGGCGCCAGCGCTGGCCGTCGGTCGTCATGGGCGGGTGCCGCTCGCCGTCGATGGAGAAGTCGGTGACGTCCCAGACGCCGTACAACTCGGGCTTTTCCCGTCCGCCCCCGTGGTTCTTCCAGAACGACCAGTCGTTGCGCAGCTGTGCGCCGAGCAGCCAGAGCCCCGCCCCGGCCTGCAGTGCGGTGGCGATCCGGTTCGCCCGGCGGGAGCGGAAGAGGTCCGCGGGGGCGGCCGCGGGGACCCGGCGCTCCGTGAGCAGGGCTTCGGCCAGGCGAGGCGTGTGCGGGGCCAGCAGAAGCAGGCTGAGCAGGAGGAGGTGGAAGGAGTGGACCTTGACGGGGACGTCGAAGGTCATGTTGAGGAGAAGCACCTGGGCCATCTCCGCGGCCGACACCAGCGCGCCCAGCGACGCCGTGCGCGGAACGATGAGCAGCAGCCCGCCCGCGATCTCCGCACAGCCGAGCAGCATCTGGTACGGCTTCGAGGACCCCGTCTGCGCCCACAGCAGGCCCATCGGGCTGAGGTCGCCGAGCGGCTCGACGAGCTTGGACGGCGGCAGCTGGAACTGGAGCGGGACGGCCTTGGCCGCGCCGTAGGAGAACATCTGCCCCGCGAGGCAGAAACGGGCGGCCAGGCGGACCCACTTGTCCAGCGCCGCGTAGTCCGTCCGGTTCCGGTCCAGCACCGACCAGACCGGGGTGGCCGCGGCGGCGCCCGCGAGCCAGCAGAGCTGCCCCGCCCAGGTGTGCGGGTCGTCGCCGCCGTCGAAGCGGTCACCCAACTCCCTGCCGAGGACCCGGAGGGACATCCAGTTCCGCACCGGGCGTACCTCCCAGAGCTTCGCCCAGGAGTCGGCCGCTTCCTGGAGACGCCCCATTCCGCCCCCGCGCAAGGCCAGATAGACCTGAGGGGAGGTCAGGCAGTACAGGCCGGCGTAGGCGAAACCGAACCGGTAGGCGGCGCGGGCGGCCCCGGTCCAGGGAGGCGGGGCCGGGGAGGCGCCGGCCGACGGGACCACCCGTCGGGCCGCCCGGCCGGCCGGTGAGGACGCGACGGTCCGCAGCCACTTGCCTACTCGCACCTTCATCGTTCATCACCTTCGCAAGGGCCGTCTTCGGTGGTCGCGGTCAGCTACGGCGGAAGCGTCCGAGCCAGGCGTGCACGTCGAGGAGTTCGGACGTGGTCGGGATGATGCCCCGTATGTGGGTCTCGTCGATCGACTCCACCGTCCAGCCGTCGGCGAAGCCGTGGCGCAAGTGGTCGGCGGAGCGCTTGAGGCCGGGCGGCTCGTCGTTGTCCGGAAGCGGCGCCGGTATCTCCTCGATGGCCTCGGCGAGCCGCGCCTGCATCTCCGCGGACCCCCGGTCGCTGATCGAGAGGATGTGCGCCACCGCCCCCGGGCGGCAGGCCCGGTGCAGGGCCGCCGCGTAGGAACGCAGAGTGTCGCCCTCGAAGGTGTGGGCGAGGCCGGAGTCGATCACGGTGTCGAAGCGCCCTTCCCAGCCCTTGAGGTCGAGGGCGTCGGCGACTTCGAAGACGGCGTCGAGTCCGCGTGCCCCCGCCTTGTCCCGGGCGAGGGAGATCGCCGTCGGGGACAGGTCCAACCCTGTCACCGCGTACCCCTTGCCCGCCAGGTGGAGGGCGTCCTCACCGGTGCCGCAGCCCGCGTCGAGGACCGCGCCGCCGATGAGTCCCGCTTCCTCAAGGGCGACGTAGGCGGGCTGGGGCGCCCCGATGTCCCACGGCGGGCGTTTGCCGAAAGGGCTCTCCCCGCGGTAAACGGCGTCGAACACCTCGGTCATCGGGGCGGGTCCGTCGGGTGCGGCGACAGGTTCAGTCATGGCTGCCATGATTGCGTCGCCCCCCGGTGCGTCCTCGGTCTCTTGCGGACTTCTGTCAGGGAGGCACCGCCCGCCGGTCAGCGCGAGCCGTACTTGCGGACCGCGAGCGGGGCGAACACCGCGATCAGGCCGACCGACCAGGCCACGGTCTGGAGGACGTAGCTCGTCGCCGGGCCCCCGGTGAACAGTGCGCGCAGGGCGTTCACGGCCGCCGTCATGGGGCTGTGGGCAGCGTACGCCTGGAGCCAGCCCGGCATCGTGTCGGTAGGTACGAACGCCGAGGAGATCAGTGTGAACGGGAAGATCCACACGCCGCCGACCGCCTGGGCGGCTTCCGCGTTGCGCACCGACAGCCCGAGGTAGGCGGCGAACCACGACACCGCGTAGCCGAACAGCAGCAACAGCAGCAGGTCGGCCAGCGCGGGCAGGAGGCCGTTGTGGAACCGGAAGCCGACCAGCACGCCGACTCCCACGGTCACACAGGCCACGCCGACGTTGCGGAAGATCTCCGACAGCGTGCGTCCGATGAGCACGGCGGTACGGCTCATCGGCATCGAGCGGAAGCGGTCCATGAGGCCCTCGCGCATCTCGGCGGCGACCCCGATGGTCGTGCCGGCGGCGGAGCCGTAGAGCGCCATCTGGACGAGGACGCCGGGCAGTAGGAACTGGGCGTAGCGTTCGCCGCCGACGTCCATGGCGCCGCCGAAGACGTACGTGAACAGCAGGATGAACATCACCGGCTGGACCAGCGAGAACATCACCAGATCGGGGCTGCGCAGCACGTGCCGCACGTTGCGCAGGGTCATCTGCCACACGTCGGAGAGCCACCACCCGAAGGTGTTCCGCGACTGCGTGTACGACGTGCCGCTCTCCCGTGTCAGGGTGGTGGAGGTCATGTGCGCCCGGTTTCCTTCCCGATGTTTTGCTGGTCGACGCCGTGATCGGCGGACCGGCCGGTCACGGCGAGAAAAACGTCGTCGAGAGTGGGTCGGCGGAGCGCCACGTCACCGATCGCGATCCCCGACTCCCTGAGCAGGTGGAGCAGGTCGGGCAGGGTGCCGCCGTCGGGCAGCGGGGCGTGGACCACCATCTTCTGCGGGTCGGCGACCGGGTCGGCGCCCAGCCGCTCCCGCAGGAGCCGCACCGTCTGTTCCATGCCTTCGCCGTCCAACAGCGTGATGCCGACCCGGCCCTGACCCACCTGAGCCTTCAGCTCGTCCGGGGTGCCGCCGGCGATGACCCTGCCCCGGTCGATGACCGACAGGGAGTCGGCGAGTTGGTCCGCCTCCTCCAGGTACTGCGTGGTGAGCAGTACGGTCGTGCCCTCCGCGACCAGTTCGCGCACGAGCCGCCACACCTCCATGCGGCTGCGCGGATCGAGGCCGGTGGTCGGCTCGTCGAGGAAGATGAGCCTGGGCCGCGCCATGAGGCTGGCGGCGACGTCGAGCCGGCGCCGCATTCCGCCGGAGTAGGTCCTGGGCTGCCGGTCGGCCGCGTCGTCCAGGCCGAAGCGTTCCAGCAGTTCGCTCGCGCGGGCCCGGCAGTCGGACTTCGACAGCCGGAACAGTCTGCCGATCATGTGCAGGTTCTCGCGCCCGGTGAGCAGTTCGTCGACGGCGGCGTACTGGCCGGTGAGGCCGATGACCGACCGGACCCGCCCGGGGTCGTCACGCACGTCCACGCCGAACACTTCGGCCGCTCCCTCGTCCGGTCTGATGAGGGTGGCCAGGACCCGGACGGTGGTGGTCTTGCCGGCGCCGTTGGGGCCGAGCAGGCCGTGCACCGTGCCCTCGGACACCGTGAGGTCGAGGTGGTCGAGTGCGGTGAGCGAGCCGAAACGCTTGCACAGTCCGGCCGTTCTGATCGCTGCTGGCATCTGCCGTGGTTCCTTTCCGGATCCGACGCAACCCTGAATTGAGTGGTGGCGGGGCAACCGGTTCAGCGGCGCACAGCGCCGAGCAACGCCGACATGTGGATGGCGTCGGCGGCCGCGGCGCCCGCCGCGGCCGACACGGTGACCGACTGCTTCCAGCGGCTGGTCAGGTCCCCGGCCGCGTACAGGCCCGGAACGCTGGTGCACTGGGAGGCGTCGACGCCGATGAAGCCGGCGTCGTCGACCGTCAGCTTCAGCTCTTCGGCGGTCCGCCTGACGACGGGTTGCTGCCGCTGTCGTGGCGTCCAGACCAGTGTCTCCCGCTCCAGGACCCGGCCGTCGTCCAACTCGACTGCGTACAAAGCCCCTTGGCGGTGGTGCAGGCGGCGGACCGTTCCCGTGACGACCTCGCCCCCGCTGCTCCGCGCCGTCGCGCGAGCGGTCTCCAGGCCGGGCATGGACTCCTGGCAGATCGCGATGGTGTCCTCACTCCAGGCGAGGAAGGCCACGGCCGACAGTCCCGCGAGTTCCGCGTTGTCGGCGACGGTCGCCCAGCGCCCGCCGGCGTTCTCCTCGCCGAGGCAGAACGGACAGTGGATCACGCTGCGGCCCCAGCACTCCGCGAAACCGTCCACGTCGGCCGGGTGGACGTCCACGACACCGGTGGCGAGCAGAACGGTTCGGGCCTCGACGGTCTCACCGCCGCCGACGGCGACCCGGAAGCCTCCGCCCGGAGCGGGGGTCACACTTTCGGCGTCGGCCTCCAGCCGCTCGACGGTCGCGTACCGGGAGAGTTCCCGCCAGGCGCGCGCCCGGAACTCGCCGGGCGTGACGCCGTCCATTCCGACATGGCCGTGAACACCCGCCGACGCGCTGTTGCGCGGTGCCCGAGGGCTGTCCACGACGGTCACCGGGTGCCGGTATCTGGCCAGGCTGAGCGCCGCGGTGAGCCCGGCGGGGCCGGCTCCCACGATCACGGTGGTGTGGTCGGCGTGCGAGGACATCGGTCTGATCCCTTCCGTCGGGCGGCGTGAGCGGGGTCCGTCCACCGTGGGTGCGGTCCGGCAGGCGCGCGGTGGGGAACGCCGGAACGGGCTGTCAGCGGGCGGAGGCCGTCGGCCCGCATTGTGGTCGCCGCCGCGGTGCGGGAGAGGTACGGGCGAAAGAGGTGAGCCAGACAGTCGTGCGCGTACGGCGGTGTGAGCAACGTCGACTTTCGGCCCGGCGCAGGCCGGCCACGGTCAACGCCCCCTGTCACCAGGCGGGGGCCGGGCGGGCCGCGTCGTGTCAGGCGCCGACGTACTGTGCGAGGTGCTCGCCCGTGAGGGTGGGACGGTCGGCGACGAGCTCGGCGGGCGTGCCCTCGAAGACGATCTTGCCGCCGTCGTGGCCGGCGCCGGGGCCGAGGTCGATGATCCAGTCGGCGTGCGCCATGACCGCCTGGTGGTGCTCCACGACGATGACCGTCTTGCCGGCGTCCACCAACCGGTCGAGCAGGGCGAGCAGTTGCTCGACGTCGGCCAGGTGCAGGCCGCTGGTCGGCTCGTCGAGGATGTAGACGCTGCCCGTTCCGGCCATGTGACCGGCGAGCTTCAGCCGTTGCCGCTCTCCGCCGGAGAGGGTGGTGAGCGGCTGGCCGAGGCTGAGGTAGCCCAGGCCGACCTCGGCGAGCCGGTCGAGGACGGCATACGCGGCCGACGTCCGTGCCTCACCGCTGCGGAAGAACTCGGCGGCCTCGGCCACCGGCATCGCGAACACCTCGCTGATGTCCCGACCGCCGAGCCGGTACTGGAGCACCGAGGCCTGGAACCGCTTGCCCTCGCACTCCTCGCAGGTGGTGGCGACGCCGGCCATGATCGCCAGGTCGGTGTAGATGACACCGGCGCCCTTGCAAGTCGGGCAGGCGCCCTCGGAATTGGGGCTGAACAATGCGGGCTTGACCCCGTTGACCTTGGCGAACGTCTTGCGGATCGGTTCGAGCATGCCGGTGTAGGTGGCCGGGTTGCTGCGCCGGGAGCCCTTGATGGGCGACTGGTCCACCGTGACGACGCCGTCGCGGCCCGCTACCGAGCCGTGGATCAGGGAACTCTTGCCGGAGCCCGCGACGCCGGTGAGCACGGTGAGCACGCCGAGCGGGATGTCCACGTCGACGTCGCGCAGGTTGTGGGCGTTCGCGCCGCGCACCTCCAGCACACCGGACCGCTCGCGCACGGACGGCTTCAGCGAGGCCCGGTCGTCCAGGTGCCGTCCGGTGACGGTGCCGCTGGCCCGCAGTCCCTCGACGGTGCCCTCGAAGACGACTTCGCCGCCCTTGGTGCCGGCGTGCGGTCCCAGGTCGACGACGTGGTCGGCGATCACGATCGTCTCCGGCTTGTGCTCCACGACCAGCACGGTGTTGCCCTTGTCGCGCAGTCGCAGCAGCAGGTCGTTCATCCGCTGGATGTCGTGCGGGTGCAGGCCGACGGTGGGCTCGTCGAAGACGTAGGTGACGTCGGTGAGCGCGGAGCCCAGGTGGCGGACCATCTTGACGCGCTGGGCCTCACCGCCCGAGAGCGTGCTCGATGACCGGTCGAGCGAGAGGTAGCCCAGGCCGATCTGGACGAACGAGTCGAGGGTCTGGCCGAGCACGGTGAGCAGTGTCGTGACCGACGGGTCGGTCAGACCGCGGGCCCAGGCCGCGAGGTCGCTGATCTGCATGGCGCAGGCGTCGGCGATGCTGAGGCCGTCGATCTTCGCGGACCGGGCGGTCTCGCTGAGCCTGGTGCCGTGGCACTCGGGGCAGACGGAGAACGCCACCGCCCGTTCCACGAAGGCACGGATGTGCGGCTGGAGCGTCTCCTTGTCCTTGGACAGGAACGACTTGCGCACCCTCGCGAGGAGGCCCTCGTAGGTGGTGTTGACGCCCTTCAACTTGACCTTGACCGGGTCCCGGTGCAGGAAGTCGTACCTCTCCTGCTCGGTGTAGTCGCGGATCGCCTTGTGCGGGTCGAGGAAGCCCGACTCGGTGAACGACTGCACCACCCAGCCGTCGGGCTTCCAGCCGGGGACCGTGACCGCGCCGTCCGCGAGCGACTTGGAGTCGTCGAGGAGCTGGGCGGGATCGATGTCCGAGACGGTGCCCATGCCCTCGCAGCGCAGGCACATGCCGCCGACGACGCTGAAGCCCTTCTCGATCTTCTTGCCGTTCACCACGAGGACACCCGAGGCGTCGGCCGAGGCGACGTTGAAGGCGAACGCCTTCTGCGAGCCGATGTGCGGCTTGGCGAGCCGGCTGAAGAGGATGCGCAGCAGTGTGCCCGCGTCGGTGGCGGTGCCGACCGTGGAGCGGAGACTGCTGCCCATCGGCTGCTGGTCGACGAGTATCGCGGTGGTCAGCCCGTCGAGCACATCAACCTCGGGCCGCGCCAGGGTGGGCATGAAGCCCTGGATGAAGGCGCTGTACGTCTCGTTGATCAGCCGCTGCGACTCCGCGGCGATCGTGTCGAACACCAACGAGCTCTTGCCCGAGCCGGAGACCCCGGTAAACACGGTCAGCCGCCGTTTGGGGATCTCCACATGCACGTTCTTGAGGTTGTTCTCACGAGCCCCGTGCACACGGATCAGATCGTGGCCGTCGGCGGCACACAGCCCAGAAGGCTGGGTGTCCGTCTCCTTGCCAGCGGTCATGTTGTCCCTCCCGTTTGTCGGACGCGGCATGCCTTCGTCAGGTGACGTGGTGACGAGTTCCTGAACGTCCCGGTTCATGGGACTCAAGCGTATACCTGCAAAGTCGGTTGAGGCTTTTGGGGGAGCTACGCGGATTCTTTAGGATAAAGTCTCAAACCGTGAAGCACCTGCGTCCGTTCGACCTGGCCCGTGAGCACGGCATCTCCACCCAGGCGGTCCGCAACTACGAGCGGGACGGGTTCATCCCGCTCGCCCAGCGCACCCCGTCCGGCTACCGCACCTACACCGAGACCCACGCGGCGGCCCTGCGCGCCTATCTGGCGCTCGTCCAGGCGTACGGGTACGCCACGGGCGGAGAGATCATGCGGTCGCTCAACACCGGCGACCTCGACGCCGCGCTGACGGCCGTCGACCGCGGCCACGCCCAACTGCTCCGCGACCGAAGCACGCTGGACGCGGTGGGACGGGCGGTGGAGCACCTCACCTCCGCCCCCGGCCTCGCCGAGCACACGTCCGCCGGCAGCGAGCCGCTGAGCATCGGCGAACTCGCGCGCCGTCTGGGGGTGACCGCGGCGACCCTGCGGAACTGGGAAGCGGTGGGCATCCTGACCCCGGCGCGCGAGCCAGTCACCGGCCACCGCTCGTTCGACGCCCCGGACGTACGCGACGCCGAGCTGACCCATCTCCTGCGGCGCGGGGGCTACCCGCTGGAGCACATCCGCACGGTGGTCCGGCAGATCCGCACGGCCGGCGGCACCGAGGCGCTGTCCGCCGCCCTCGACGACTGGCGGCGACGGCTCACAGCACGCGGCGTATCCATGCTCGGCGCGGCGGCCCAGCTCGGCGGGTACGTGGCCCATTTGGGCGTCCCAGCCGGACCGCCGGCCACCACGGAACCGGCTCCCGCGCCGGGGCCCCCGCCGACGGTTTGAGACCTCGCGGCCCGGTGTGTCCGACCGCTGCACCGCGGCATCGCAGTAAGCCTCAACGGGTCTTTCAATGATTCGATTGACAGACATGAGCAAGGACTTTCACGACCTTCCCGTGGCCTCGTGTGCTGTGCTGGCGCTCGGCGAACCCACCCACCGGGAGCCCGCCTTCGGGTGGGTGCGCAACGAGCTGTTCGCCCGACTGGCCGAAATCGGCTTCCGCTCGATCGCCCTGGAGACCGACCGCGTGGCCGCGCTGCGCGTCGACGACTTCGTCAAGGGCGGCGACGGGGATCTCGGCGAGGTGACGCGGGAGGGCTTCTCCCACGACTTCGGGAACCTGGAGACCAACCGGTGCCTCGTCGCCTGGATGCGCGACCACAACACGAGCCGGCCGCCGGAGGAGCGGCTGAGCTTTCACGGCTTCGACGTCCCTACGGAGACGACGAGTGCCCCCAGCCCGCGGCGCTGTCTCGAATTCGCCCGGGAGTATCTGCGGCTCGACCTCGACCTCGCCGGGCTGCTGGGCGCGGACGAGCAGTGGAGCCGTGCGGAGGCGGTGATGGACCCGGCCATGTCGGTCGGCGCCACGCCCGAGGCCGAGCGGCTGTGGTCCCTCGCCGACGACATGCTCACCCTGCTCCACTCCAACGCCGCCGAGCGGATCGCGCAGACCTCGCGCGCGGAGTGGCTCCGGGCCAGGGCACACCTCACCGCCGGCCTCGGTCTGCTGCGCTACCACCGGCAGGCGGCCCAGCGCCTGGAGAACAACGACCGGCTGTCCCGGCTGTTCGCCACCCGGGACGCGCTCATGGCGCAGAACCTCCTCGACATCCGCAGCATCGAGGGCCGCCGGGGCGCGACCCTGGTCTTCGCCCACAATGTGCACCTCCAGCGGACCCCGAGCACCTGGAGCCTGGGAGACCTGTCCGTCAACTGGCCCGGGGCGGGCACCGTCGTGGCACCGCTGCTGGGCGAGCAGTACGTCTTCATCGTCGGCAGCCTGGGGCGCAGCGAGGCCGTCGGGCTGGGCGATCCCGAGCCGGGCACCTACGAGAGCCGCCTACAGGACCGCGTCACCGATTGGGCCATGGCCCCCACCGGCAAGGTCGCCTCCGCCCGGACCCGGACGGACACCACCCCGCAGCAGGGCTACTTCCCGCTCGACCGGGCCACGCTGGACACCGCCGACGCGGTCCTGCACGTCAGCGACGGCGCCGCCGTCAGCCGGGACCTCCTGCGCGTACCCGCCGGTGCTGGGAGCGGGTACTGACAGAGACGGGAAGGATTCGCCGGGCTCCCCGGTCGCCGGAGATTAGATTCGCCGTCGATCAGGGAGCCCCCCGAAGGAGCTGACCGCGCTTGAACACGGTTCCGGCACTGTTCGAGTCAACGGTCGCCAGACGGGGCGGAGAACCCGCCCTCATCGACGGGGAAAGCACCCTCGGTTACGCGGAGCTGAACACCCGGATCAACCGGCTCGCCCGCAGGCTCATCGCGCACGGTGTCGGCCCCGACTCGCTCGTCGCGGTCGCGATGCCGAAGTCAAGCGAACTGATCGTGGCGATCATGGCGGTGCTCAAGGCCGGCGGCGCCTACCTCCCGCTCGATCCGGGCTATCCGGCAGAACGCCTGCGGTTCATGCTGGCCGACTCGCGGCCGGTGCTGCTGCTGCGTTCCTCCTCGGTGGCACCCCTCATCGCGGGTCCGAAGGAACTCGTCCTTGACGACCCGGCGTTCCGCGCCGCGTGCGCGGCTCTGCCGGGGCACGACGTCGCCCAGCATGAGCGCCGTGCCGTACTGCGCCCCGAGCACCTGATGTACGTCATCTACACCTCGGGGTCGACCGGAACGCCCAAGGGCGTCGCCGTGCCGCACAGCGGTGTGCGCGACATGGCCGCCACCCAGGCGGCTGTCCTGCGCGCGGGCCCGGGCGACCGCGTGCTCCAGTGGGCGTCCATCAGTTTCGACGCCGCCTTCTGGGACGTGTCCCTGGCGCTGCTGTCCGGGGCGGCACTCGTGATGGTGCCCGCCGACGACCTGCTGCCGGGCCATCCGCTGTGGAACACCTTGTTCAAGTACGGCATCACGCACGCGGTACTGCCCCCGGTGGCGCTCAGCGAGACCGACGCCGAGGACATTCTGCTCGGCGGGACCGTCATGTCCACGGGAGACAGCTGTACGCCGACGCTGGTGCGCAAGTGGTCGCGGGCACGGCGGATGTTCAACGGTTACGGCCCGACCGAGGTGACCGTCGGGGCGACGATCGGCGGGCCGGTGCGCGACGCCGGTGACGTCGGGATCGGCATGCCGTGGATCGGCAACGAGGTGCACGTGCTCGACGAGAGCCTGCGCCCGGTGCCGCCCGGCACGGAGGGCGAGCTGTACATCGCGGGCAGCGGACTGGCGCGCGGCTATCTCAACCGGTTCGGGGCGACCGCGGTGAAGTTCGTGGCCGACCCGTTCGGGCCGCCCGGCAGCCGGATGTACCGCACGGGCGACCGGGGCCGCAAGGGGCCGGACGGCGAGCTGTTCTTCGCGGGCCGCGCGGACGGCCAGGTGAAGCTGCGCGGTTTCCGCGTCGAACTCGGTGAGATCGAAACCCGGCTCGCCGCCCATCCGGCGGTGGACGTCGCCGTCGCCGTGGTGCGGGGTGAACTGGCCGAGGCGCATGTCGTCGGCTACGTCACCACCACGGCGCCGGTCGAGCCGGATGACCTGCGCGCCCATGTCGCCGAGTCGCTGCCCGCGCACATGGTGCCCGCACGGGTCACGGTGCTGGAGCGGTTCCCCACGCTGGCCAACGGCAAGATCGACCGGGGGGCCCTGCCGCAGCCGGACGCGGGGGCAGAGGGGTTCCCGGACGGCGGCCGAGCGCCGGACGCCGCCGAGGCGGATGGCTGCGCGGCCGTGGTCTGCGCGATCGTGCGGGACATCCTCGGGGTCCCGGAGGCGAGGCTCTCCGACAACTTCTTCCAGCTCGGCGGGCACTCGGTGCAGGCGACCAGGCTGGCCGCCCGGATCCGGGAGCGGTTCGAGGTCGCGCTGTCGATCCGGACCGTGCTGGAGGCGGCGACGATCGGCGAGCTGGCCGCGGCCGTCGAGAGCCGGTTGTCCGGCTGACGGCCGTCAGCGGAAGGCGACCGGCAGGCTGCCGTAGCCGTTCAGGAAGTTGGAGTAGATCGGTGTGGGCTTGCCGCACACCTCGATCTCGTTGACCGACTCGGTGAGCGCGCTCAGCAGTGCGCGCAGTTCCGTCCGGCCGAGGAACGCGCCGACGCAGAAGTGCGGGCCGTGGCCGAAGGAGAGGTGCTTGTTGGGCGAGCGGGCCGGGTCGAACCGGCGCGGCTGGTCGAACACCTCCTCGTCGTTGTTGGCGGAGGTGTTCCACAGCGTCACGATGTCGCCCGCGCGCACCCGCCGGCCGCCTATCTCCATGTCCCGGGTCGCGGTGCGGGCGAAGTGCATGGCTGGCGTGGCCCAGCGCAGTACTTCCTCGACCGCCGTGTCGATCGCGGCCGACCCTTCGCGCAGCGCCCGCCACTGGGCGGGGTGCTCGGCGAACGTCTTCACCGCGCAGATCGCGGACACGCGGGAGGACTCGTCGCCGCCGAGCACGAGGCTGTAGCAGTTGAGAGCGACCTCCTCCAGCGTCAGCGGGCGGTCTCCCAGCTCCGCCGTCGCGATCATGCTGATGACGTCGTCGCCGGGGTCGCCGCGGCGGTGCCGGGCGAGGTCCATGAAGTAACCGATGATCTCGTTCCGGGCCTCCAGGGAGTCCAGCCTGTCGGACTCGGCGTCGTGCGAGGAGAGGGCCAGCTTGTTCCAGCGCAGCAGCTTCTCGCGGTCCGCCTCCGGAATGGAGAGCAAATCACAGATCGTGTTCATCGGAATGTGCTCGGCGACCTCCGCCGCGAAGTCGAACTCGCCCTGCCCGGTGACGGTCTTGATGAGCCCTGACGTCCGTTCCCATATCTTCTGTTCGACCGCGCCGAGGACGCGCGGGGAGAAGGCGCGCAGCATCAGGTTGCGCAGTTCGCGGTGGCGGGGCCGGTCGGTGACCGCGAGCATCTTGCCGCCTGCCGAGTCACCGCCGCTCAGAAGGACGTCCAGCACGGTCCCGCGAGCGGAACTCAGGGATCGTACGTCGGCGTAGCAGGACAGCACGTCGGCGTGGCGGGCGACGACCCAGAAGCCGGGGTCCCCCTGGTGCCAGTACACGGGCCGGGACTTCCGCACGTCGCGCCAGAACTCGTATGCGTCGTGCCGTACGAAGGCGGTCGCGTCGGTCAGGTCCAGCTCGGTCGGGATGGTCATGCCGGAAGCGTGCCAACGGCGGCGCCGACGCCGGGTATTTCTTGCTCAGGTATTTCTACTTGAATGAGAGACGACAGATTGTTGATCAGCTGGTTCGTTTCCGTGTCACGCTCAGGCATATGGGTCGTTGGCCGCGCCGGACTGTCCGGCGCGGCCGGCAGATCACCTTTGACGAGGAGGCGGCGTCTTGAGCAGTCTGACGTATGCGGACTATCTCCGAATGGAGAGTCTGCTTTCGCTCCAGGAGCCGCGGACCCCACACACGGCCGGCCGTGCGGTCGTCCTGGCCGAGCAGTTCTTCATCATCACCCACCAGTCCTGCGAGCTGTGGCTGAAGCAGCTCGGGGCTGATCTGGACGCCGCTGCCGAGGCGCTCCTGCCGCCCTGTGACACGCACGATCTGGAGCTCGGGCTCGAATTCCTGCTGCGGTCCGGCGAGTTGATACGGGTGCTCCAGCAGCAGCTTCTGGTGCTGGAGAAACTGCCACTGCGTTACTTCGCCGAGTTCCGGTCCTACCTGGACACGGCGAGCGGCGCGCAGTCCGCGCAGTTCCGGCGGCTGACCACGCTGCTGGGCAACAGCCACCACCAGGGCAGTCTCTACGAGGTGTTCGCGGCGGCGGTCGAGTACCACGGGCAGACCGTGGACGACGTCTGCCGACGTGGCGTGGAGTCCGGCGTGCTGCACCGCCTCGCGGAAGCGCTGGTGGACCTGGGGAACGGGTACTGGCACTGGAAAGTGGCACACCTGGCACTGGTGTCCAAGATGGTCGGGGAGCAGGGCGGAACCGGCGGGTCGAGCGGTGTCGACTTCCTCGCCCGCCGAGTCACCCGGCCCTTCCCCGAACTTCGCCGGCTGCGCGGGAAGGTGCACCACCCATAGCCTTCGGCCGCCGGCCAGGGCGTGTCCACAGCGCCGAGGCAGTCTGCCCGGCTTTCGCGGGCCGCGGTCAGCGATGTCGGAACGGGCCGCACCCCCGTCGGTTCCGCCTCGTCCTGAACCGCCCCCGGCATCGTGCCGGGGCCGGTTCGCGGGCGGGGCATGTCGTCCTGGGCGTCGGGGTGGACGACGGCCGGCTCCTCGGGGCGGGGTCGCGGGTGCCGCCCGCGCCGACGGTGATCACGTCGGTGCCTTCGCCCACCGCCACGGACTGGGGTGGCGCGATGCGGAACGGGCCACGTGCCGTCCCGTGCGATCACCCCGCGTCATGAGCGTGATCATTGAGGGCTCAAGACCCGCTTTCGCCGCACCGCCTAGCCGGCCTCGGTCTCCAGCGCATAACCGCGCCCCCAGGCCGTGCGGATGACCAGGTCGGTCGGTAAGAGACGGCGGCGAAGCCGCATGATGTGGAGGTCGAGCGAATTCCTCGTCGGCCTCTGCACGCAGTCCGCCAGCCGTTGAGTGAGTTCATGCCGGTACACCACCTCCCCGAAGTGCTCGATGAGCAGTTCCATCAATTCGGTCTGGACATTCGAGATAGTGATCGAGTGCGGTCCGTAGCTGAGCGTTCCGGCGGAGTCGAGGGTTGGTATCTGCCGGTCGTCGAGCCGGTTCTGGAGAGCTTTGACCCGGGCGTCGAGATCCTCCCGGGAGATGGGCGCTCGGACCCAGTCTTCGAACGGATCGTTGCAGACTGGCGGACGGGCACCCGCCTCCACTACGAGGAGACGGGGTACGCCGTCCCTCTTACATCGGTTCCGAAGGTCTATTTGTGCCGGCCATCGGACGAACATGACATCGCTGGTTGTGCACCCCACAGCACACGCCTCCCCGTCGACGCAAAGAGATGGTCACTGTCATCGCCGGCCGACGGCGTTCTTGTGTCGGCCGAGCACGCGTAAAGGGCCTGAGCCGTGGTGGTCTGGTTCGGTCTCCACGGCCTCGACCGCAGAGGCGCCGCGCTTCCTCAGGTCAGCATCCGCGACGGCGCCTCACCGCACGGCCTCAGCCGTTCATCGCCTCCCGGAGACTGCGCGGCCGCATGTCGGTCCAGTGCTCCTCCACGTAGGCGACGCTCTCCGCTCTTGCGGCGGGGCCGAAGACGCTGCGCCACCCGGCGGGCACCTCGGCGAATGCCGGCCAGAGGGAGTGCTGGTCCTCGTCGTTGACCAGCACGTGGAACTGGCCGTTCTCATCGTCGAACGGATTGGTGCTCACCTGTGTCCTCCAGAACTCGTTCCACCAGTTGGGGCTTCGAAACAGGATCAATGCGCTGCCCGCAGATACCGGTTGATGGCGCGGCTGATCTCAGCCGCGTTCCGCGGCCAGTACATCTCGCTGTGAGCGCAGGCGATGTCGATGCGCTGCACACGACCGTCGACGTGCTCCTGCCAGAGCACGTCCAGTTCCTCGTCCAGTTCCCGCTTGTCGTGGGTCTCCGGGTCGAGAAGTGCGTTGAAGAAGACGACGTCACCGCGGTACAGCGGTGAGGTGAACCGCCGCATCTGCTCCATCTGTCCGATGAAGATCGAGGAGGCGGTGGTGACCAGCGACGGGTACTCCTCCATCCCCGCCAGGTGTCCCATGTAGTTGGCGAGGTAGCGGCGGACCATGGCCTCGTCCAGCGCTTCCAGGTCGGCGAAGTGGCTGGAGGGCGCAGCGTCCAGCAGCGCCAGGAGTGCCACCTCATGTCCGCGGCGCTGGAGTTCGGCCGCCATGGCGTGCGCGAGAGTGCCACCGAAGGACCAGCCCAGCAGGTGGTAGGGGCCGCTCGGCTGGACCTGGAGCACCTGCCCGAGATAGTCCTCGACCATCTCCTCGATGGAGCCGGCCGGCGGGGTGGTGCCGTCGAAGCCGCGTGCCTGGATGCCGTACAGCGGCCAGGACGGCTCGACGTGGCGGGCGAATCCCAGGTAGGGCCAGCTCAACCCGCCACCCGGGTGCAGCCACCACAGCGGGGGCCGGTGCCCCTCGGTGCGGATCGGCAGCAGGACGGCGAACGGGTCCTCGAAGTCGGCCTCGGTGTCGGCGGACAGCTGTGCCGCCAGTGCGGCTACGGTCGGGTACTGGAATACCGTGCGGATCGGGACGTCCACACCCAGCTTCTCGTGGATCCGCCAGACGAGGCGCGTCAGCCGCAGGGAGTGGCCGCCACAGGCGAAGAAGTCGTCGTCGATGCCGATCCGGTCCATGCCCAGCACCTCGGCGAAGAGCGCGGCGAGTTCCTCCTCGCGCGGGGTGCGCGGGGCCCGGTGTTCGCCGCCGACCGGGTCCGGCTCGGGAAGCGCGGCACGGTCCACCTTGCCGTTCTCGGTGAGCGGCAGCCGGTCGAGGACGACGATGTCGGCGGGCATCATGAACTCCGGGAGCCGGCCTGCGAGCCGCTCGCGCAGCAGGGAAGGCAGCCGGGAGACGCGGCGGGAGACCGCGGGCACGTTCGCCAGCCGGGCCGAGCTGGCGCCGGCGGGCCGGTAGAGGCCGTCGCAGCAGACGGCGTCGACTTCGGGCATGACGATCGCTTCGAAGCAGTCACCCGCCTGTGCCGACCAGGTGCAGTACACCGCGAGCCCGCGCCGGGCTCCCCATGCCTCCAGGTCGGCGGGGTCGAGGGTGCCGCCCACTTCGGCGGGGGCGCCCCACTCGGCGGCCTCGCCGGCCAGGCGGGTGTTGGGGATACGGGTCAGGCGCAGCCGGCCGCCCTGGCGGGCCAGCGCGGTCTCCAGGTCGGCTAGTTCGCGGACCTCCGCTCCCCAGACCTCCTCAGGCAGGTCACCGAGGTGCAATGGCCTCGCGGGCGCCTTGTGCAGCACGACCTCGTAGCGGTGGCGAGTCAGCTCGTTGTGGTGGGTGCCCTGCTTGAGGCGGATGTCGGCGGCAACGGCGTCCGGCCGGGTCTCGGCCCAGCGGGTGAAGAAGCCCGGGTCGACGACGAGTTCCTTCTCGCCGAGCACCGCGCGCTCGACGGCGGCCTGTACGGCGGCCGGGCCGTCGTCGGGCTGCCGGCAGCGGTGGACCGCGGCGGCGAACGTGCGCAGGGTGCGGTAATTGCGGACGTCGCCGATCACGACACGTCCGCCGGGTGCGAGCCGGTCCATCGCGAGGTCGAGCACCCGGGTGAGGTAGTCGGCGTCCGGGAAGTACTGCAGGACCGAGTTGAGGATCACCGTGTCGAAGTACCCGGTGGGCAGGCCCTCGGCGTCGTCGGCGGGCTGGCAGCGCAGGGTCACCTTGTCCGACAGCACCGGGTCGGCGCCGGTCCGGGCGCGCAGCCGTTCGACGACGGGGGCCGAGAAGTCGGTGCCCCAGTACTCCTCGGCCTCCGGTGCGAGCGGGCCGAGCAGCAGGCCGGAGCCGACACCGATCTCCAGCACCCGGCGCGGGCGCAGAGACCGTACCCGTCGCAGCACGGCCTCGCGCCAGGCCCGCATCTCGGGGAGCGGGATGGGGCGGCTCGTGTAGGAGCTGTTCCAGCCGGTGAAGTCCTCGGACTCGTCGGTGTCGACCTCCGTCCCGCCGTACATGGTGTCGTAGATCTCGCGCCACTCGCCGACCTGTTCGGCGGCGTCGCGGCCCGTGGACACGGAGCCGTCGGGCACCACGTAGGCGACCATGCGGCGTTCACCGAGCCGGTCCTGACGCACGGTGACCACCGCGTTCGCCACGCCGTCCTCTTCGCGCAGGACCGTTTCCAGCTCACCAGGCTCGACGCGGAAGCCGCGCAGCTTGATCTGCTCGTCGCTGCGGCTGATGTACTGAAGGCAGCCGGCGGTGTTCCAGCGCACCAGGTCGCCGGTGCGGTACATCCGCGCCCCGGACTGTCCGGACGGGTCGGGCACGAACCGGGTGGCGGTCAGGCCCGGCCGGCCCGCGTAACCGCGCGCCACGCCGTCGCCGCCGATGTACAGCTCGCCCACCACGCCGGGCGGCACCGGCAGCAGCCGGTCGTCCAGGACGAGGAGCCGGCTGCCGTCCATCGGGCTGCCGATGGGCAGCGGGTCGGTGCACTCCGCCGCAGAGGCCACCCGGTGCCGGGAGGCGAACGTGGTGGTCTCGGTCGGGCCGTAGCCGTTGACCACGGTGACGCCGGGACAGGCGTCGAGCACCGCGCGGACGGCGGTCGGCGAGAGGACGTCGCCGCCCGCCCACACCTCCTGGACGGCGCCGAAGCACTCGGCGTGCTGTTCGGCCATCACGGCGAACAGTCCGGCGGTCAGCCACAGCCCCGTCACCTCCCGCTCGGTGATCACCCGGGCGAGTTCCGCGGTGTCCGGCCGGCCGGCGCGAGCCACCACGGCCGTGCCGCCGCCGAGCAGCGGCACCCACATCTCGTACGTCGACGCGTCGAAGGTGTGCGGCGAGTGGAGGAGGACGCGGTGGTGGGCCCCGGTGCCGAAGCAGCCGTCGAGCGCGAGGTCGACGACGTTCCGGTGGGTCACCTCCACGCCCTTGGGTCGGCCGGTGGAACCCGAGGTGTACATCACGTAGGCGACAGCGTGCTCGCCGACGCCCTCCGTCTCGGGCGGCGAGTCGGGCAGCCCGTCGAGATCCTCCTCGGCGAGGTCCTCGTACACGGTGACGGCCGGGGCGAGGTCCGCGAGCAGGTAGTCGATGCGCTCGGGCGGGTAGGTGGGGTCGACCGGCACGTAGGCGGCGCCGGTCTTGAGGACGCCGAGGACGGCGGCGACCAGCAGCGGCGAGCGTTCCAGCACGAGCGCGACGCGGCTGTCCGGGCGGGCGCCGCGGGCCCGGAAGTGGTGGGCGAGGCGGTTGGCCCAGCGGTCCAGTTCGGCGTAGGTCCAGGCGAGCGTGCCGTCCGCGGAGACCAGCACGGTCGCGTCCGGGGTCGCCGCGGCCGTGGCGGCGAACCGCTCGGGAAGGGTGCCGGCGTCGAACCGGGCGTCCCGGCCTCCGCCGCCCCAGCCGCTGAGCGCGGCGCGCTCGTGCTCGGCCAGGACGCCGACGGATCCGATGGGCGTCTCCGGCGCGGCGACCACCTGGCGCAGGAAGTGCAGCCAGCGGTCGAGCAGCGTGCTGACCGTCCCGGCGTCGAACAGCTCGGTGGCGTACTCCGCGAAGCCCTCGATACGGGCCGGCGCGCCGTCCTCGTCCTGTTCGGTGACGCTGATGAACAGGTCGAAGCGGGAGGTGCCCGGGGAGAACGGCTCCTCGGTCACGGTCAGGCCCGCCAGGTGGAACTCCGGCCGCGCGTTGTTCTGGAGCGCCAGGCACACCTGGAACAGCGGGTGGTGGGCGGGCGAGCGGACCGGGTTGAGCTTCTCGACCTGGTGCTCGAAGGGGATGTCCTGGTGGTCGTAGGCGGCGAGGCTGCTCTCGCGGACCCGGCCGACGAGCTCGGCGAAGGAGGGGTCGCCCGAGGTGTCCGCGCGCAACACCCACGTGTTGACGAAGAAGCCGACCAACCGGTTGAGCGCCTCGTCGGTGCGTCCGGCGATGGGCGAGCCGATCGACACGTCCGTGCCCGCGCCGAGCCTGGTGAGCAGCGCGGCAAGGGCCGCCTGGAGCACCATCGACACCGTGGCACCGGTCTCCCGGGCCAGCCTGCGCACGCCGTCGGTGAGCTGCGGGTCGAGTGCGAGCGGCACCAGGTCGCCGGCGTACGACGCCGCGGCGGGCCGGGGCCGGTCGGCGGGCGGCGAGACGGTCTCGGGCAGGCCGGCCAGCTGGGTGGTCCAGTAGTCCAGCTGCCGCCGGTAGAGGCTGCCCGGGGTGTCGGTGTCGCCCAGCAGTTCCCGCTGCCAGAGGGTGTAGTCGGCGTACTGCACGGGAAGCGGTTCCCACTCGGGCGCCCGGCCTGCGCGGCGGGCCTCGTACGCGGTGGTGAGGTCCTGGGCCAGCGGGAGGGCGGACCAGCCGTCGGCGGCGATGTGGTGTGCGCCGATCAGGAACACCGCCTCGCGCTCGCCGGTCCGCAGCAGCCAGGAGCGGATGGGGATCTCGGCCGCCAGGTCGAACGGGCGGCGCGCCGCCGCCCGCAGGGCGCCGGGCAGCTCGGCCTCGGTGATCTCGCGCTCCTCCCACGGGACCTCGACCAGGGCCGGTTCCAGGATGCGCTGGTACGGCTGTCCGTCCGCCTCACCGAAGACGGTGCGCAGCGATTCGTGCCGCACGACGACGTCGTGCACGGCGCGGCGCAGGGCCGCCGCGTCGAGTTCGCCGCGCATGCGCAGAGCCAGCGTGACGTTGTAGGTCGCCGAGGGTCCCTCGAAGCGGTGTATGAACCACAGCCGCTGCTGGGCGTACGACAGCGGCAGCCGTTCGGGCCGGACCTGGGGACGGAGCGGCGGGCGGACGTTGCTCAGGGTGTTCAGGTGGGCCGCCAGCTCGGCGACGGTGGGCGACTGGAAGACGACCCGGATGGGGATCTCCACACCGTGCTCGGCACGGATACGGCTGACCAGCCGGGTGGCCAGGAGCGAGTGGCCGCCGACGGTGAAGAAGTTGTCGTCCACGCCGACCTGGTCGAGTCCGAGTACCGCGGCGAACAGCGCGCACAGCGACTCCTCCTCCGGGGTGGAGGGAGCCCGGCCGCCGCCGACCACGTAGTCGGGCACGGGCAGGGCGCGCCGGTCGGGCTTGCCGTTGTCGGTCAGCGGCACGGCGGCGATGGGCACGATGGCGGCCGGGACCATGTACTCGGGCAAGGTCTCCCGCAGATGGCCGCGCAGGGCGGGCAGCAGCGCCGTGACGGCGGCGGCGGCCGCGGGGTCGTTCGCCGGGGTGCGTCCGTCGGTGGCCGGCAGGTACGTGCCGGTGAGGGTGGTGCCGGCGGCCGGGCCGTCGCGCAGCACGATCACGTCGAGCAGGTCGACCGCGTCGGCCGACCAGGTCGGCACCGCGTCCCAGCCGTGCCGGGCGGCCCAGGCGCGGATCTCGGCGGGGTCGAGCGGGGGCAGTTCGGGCGGCGCGGAGTCGTCGAGGCCGAGGGCGCGGGCTGCCGCGGCCTCCTCGGTGAGGCGGGCGTTCGGGATTCCGGTGATCCGCACCGCCGGCTCGGACCGGTCACGTAACCGGTCGGCGAGCCGGCCGAGGTCGCCCTCCCAGGTCAGGGTGGGGACGACGTCGAGCCGTCGCGGGGCGTCCGCCGGTGCCGTGCCCGGCTTGTGCAGCACGACCTCGTAGCGGTGCCGGGTCAGCTCGTTGTGGTGGATGCCGTTCTTGGCGCGGATGTCGGCACCGGTCGCCCCGGCCCGGTCTGCCCAGCGCAGGAACCACTCGGGGTCGACCACCAGTTCCTTCTCCAGCAGGACGGCCTGGTCGACCGTGGTGCGCAGTACGGCCGGTGCCGCATCGGGGTGCTTCGTCCGCTGGACGCCCGTCTGGAGCGTGCGCAGGGAGGACGCCCGCCGGATGTCGCCGAGGACGATCCGGCCGCCCGGCGCGAGCAGTTCCCAGGCGCCGTCCAGGACCCGGGCGAGGTAGCGCTCGTCGGGGAAGTACTGCACGACCGAGTTGAGCACCACGGTGTCGAATGTGCCCCGGGGCAGTCCGGTGAGGTCGTCGGCGGCCTGGCGGCGCAGCCGGACCCGGTCGGCCAGGCCGGCCCGGGTCACCTGGTCGCTGAGCCGGTCGATCACGGCCTGGGAGAAGTCGGTGGCCCAGTACTCCTCCACCCGGCCGGCGATGTGCGCGAGCAGGAGTCCGGTGCCGACGCCGAGTTCGAGGACGCGCTCGGGCGACCAGCACAGGACGCGTTCCACGGCGGCGTCGCGCCAGTCCCGCATCTCGTCGAGCGGGATCGGCTCGCCGGTGAAGGAGCTGCTCCAGCCGGTGAAGTCCTCACCGAATCCGTGTCCGTTGTCGTGGGAGTAGGCCTGGTCGTATACCTCCTGCCACTCCCCCACCTGTTCGTCGGCGTCGTCGTCGGGCCGCAGGGCGCCGGTGTCCGGGACGACGTAGGCGACCAGCCGCAGGTCACCGGGCCGGTCCTCGCGGGCGGTGACGATGGCTTGGCGGACGGCCGGGTGCCGGACCAGGGTGTGTTCGATCTCGCCGGGCTCGACGCGGAATCCGCGCAGCTTGACCTGGTTGTCGGCGCGGCCGAGGAAGCAGATGTTGCCGTCCGGGAAGAAACTGGCGCGGTCGCCGGTGCGGTACAGCCTGTCGCCCTCACGCGCGCTGAACGGGTCGCGGACGAAACGTTCCGCGGTCAGCTCGGGCCGGTTGACGTAGCCGACGCAGAGGCAGTCCCCGCCGATGTACAGGTCGCCCTCGACGCCGACGGGGCACGGCTCCATGTTCTCGTCGAGCACGTAGTAGCGGGCGTTGTCGATGGGACGGCCGTACGGAATGCTGCGCCAGGCCGGGTCGATCTCCCGGACCCGGAAGTAGTTGGACCACACCGTCGCCTCGGTGGCACCGCCGAGGCTGACGATCTCCGCGCCGGTGAACACCCGGCGGACCTCGTCGGGCAGCGACAGCGGGGTGTAGTCGCCGGAGAGGAACACCAGGCGCAGGTCGTCGGTGCCCTCGTACCCGCCGTCCTCCGTGAGCAAGGAGGCGACCTGGTTGAGGGTGGTGGGCACCGAGTCCCAGAAGGTGATCGGTTCCGTGAGCAGGACGTCCAGGAGCAGCTGGGGGTCTCGCTGCTGGACGGCGTCCGCGATGTAGACGCCGCCGCCGCAGCCGAGCAGGCCGAAGACGTCGAAGACGGAGAGGTCGAAGCCGAGCGACGTGACGCACAGGGCGACGTCGTCGGGGCCGAACGCGAAAGTGCGGTAGCACCAGTCGAGCAGGTTGTGCACCGGGCGGTGGGTGACCGCGACGCCCTTCGGCTTCCCGGTGCTGCCGGAGGTGAAGATGATGTACGCCGTGTTGTCCGGGCCCGCGGCCGGTTCCGGATCGTGGTCGGGGCCGGGCGACCGGGCGTCGGTGAGCTCGACGAGGCGGACGCCGTCCGGCAGGGCCCAGCGTTCGGTGTCCGGCGTGGACAGCACGAGGGAGCACCCGGCGTCGGCGAGCATGCCGGCCACGCGGTCGGCGGGCAGCGCCGGTTCGAGCGGCAGATAGGCGCCGCCCGCCTTGAGCACGCCCAGGACGGCGGCGATCATGACCGGGCCGCGGGGGACGCCGACGCCGACGACGGTCTCCGGGCCGACGCCGCGTTCCTTGAGGTCCCAGGCGACGCGGTTCGCCCACCGGTTCAGCTCGCCGTACGTCATGGTGCCGCCGGCCCAGCGCAGGGCGGTGGCGTCCGGGCGGCGTGCGGCCTGCTCCTCGAAGAGCAGGTGGACCGGTCCCGGACAGTGGACCGGGCGGGCGGTGTCGTTCCACTCGACGAGGATCTTCCGGCGTTCGGCGGCGTCGAGAGTGCCGCCGGACCGACCGGGCCCGGCCTCGCCCGCTGCGCCGACGGGGGTCCTCGGGTCGGCCACGACCTCCTCGACGACGGCCACGAACCGTGCCGCGATCTCCTCCACCGTGGAGCGGTCGAAGAGGTCGGTGGCGTACTCGATCTCACCGACGACGGAGCCGGTGGACTCGTCCGGCGCCAGGTTGAAGAACAGGTCGAACTTCGCGCTGCCGGTGGGCAGCGGTTCCATCGTCACGGTGAGACCCGGCAGGTCCAAGTGCGGTGGGGTGTTGTTCTGCCACGCCAGCACGACCTGGAACAGGGGGTGATGCGCGGTCGACCGTTCCGGCCGCAACAGCTCTACGAGCCGCTCGAACGGCACGTCCTGATGATCATAGGCGGCAAGCGCCTTCTTCCGTACCTGTTCCAGCACCCACTCGAAAGGCTGGTCCGCGGTCACCTGCACGCGCAGCGTCCAGGTATTGACGAAGAACCCCACGAGTTCATTCAGTGCCTCCTCCGTACGGCCCGCAATCGGCGAGCCGACGGTCACATCCTTGCCTCCTCCCAGCCGATGCAGCAACGTCACCAAGGCGGCCTGGAGCACGATCGACGTCGTGACGCCATGGGTTTGCGCCAACTTTTCGACCCCGGCGCGCAGTTCGGCGGGCAACCCGACCGGAACCGATCCGCCCCGGAAACTCGCCACCTCGGGACGGGGCCGGTCCAGGGGCAGGGGAAGAGGCTTGGACACACCAGCCAGTTCCTCGCGCCAATAGGCGCTCTGCACCGCGACAACGCTGTCCGGATCCTTTTCGTCGCCCAGCATTTCGTGCTGCCACAGCGCGTAGTCCGAGTACTGCACGGGCAGTTCGGACCAGTCCGGTGCCGTGCCGGTCACCCGGGCCCGGTAGGCCGTCGACACGTCACGTGCCAGCGGGGCCAGCGAGCCGCCGTCGCCGGCGATGTGGTGGATCACCAGGACGACCAGGAATTCCTCGTCGCCGCTCTGGAGGACGCAGCCGCGCAGCGGCACGTCCGTCGACAGGTCGATCCAGCTGCCGCTCACCGACGCCACCACGCCGGGTATCCGCTCGGGGGCCACCCGGCCCCAGTCCTGCCAGGGCAGTTCGATCTCGTCAGGGTCGAGAACACGCTGGTACGGCTGGCCGTCGGTCTCCGCGAAGACGGTACGCAGGACCTCGTGGCGGATCATCACGTCACGGAAAGCCGCCCGCAGCGCGACCGTGTCGAGCGGGCCGTGGCAACGCAGGAGCAGCGGGATGTTGTAGGTGGAGGAAGGGCCTTCGAAGCGGTTGATGAACCACATTCGCCGCTGCGCGTACGACAGGGGGGTCATGGTGTTTCCTACCTTTCGGTCATTCTCCGCAGCGGCATTCGGGTGGAGGCCGACATCTCGTTCCAGCGGTCGGTCAGTTCGGCGACGGTCGGGGCGGTGAACAGAACGCGCATTGGGATTTCCACGCCCATTTCGGCGCGTACCCGGGCCACCAGTCGGGTGGCCATCAGTGAATGGCCGCCCAGGACGAAGAAGTCGTCGTCGAGACCGATCCGCTCGGCGCCCAGGACCTCGGCGAACAGCGCGCACAGCGCCTGTTCCCGGGGCGAGCGCGGAGCCCGGTACTCGTCCCCGCCGAACTCCGGGCGGGGCAGGGCGGAACGGTCGAGTTTGCCGTTGGGCGTCAGCGGCAGTTCCGTGAGCGTCACGAACGCGGCCGGGATCATATAGGCCGGCAACCGCTCTCCGACCGCCTCCCGCAGGAGTTCCGTGGTGGGCGGCTCGGTGCCGGTCTCCGGGACCACGTACGCCACCAGCCGGCGGTCGCCCGGCCGGTCCTCACGGTCGATGACGACCGCCCGGCGGACCGCGGGGTGGCGGGTCAGGGTGTGCTCGATCTCGGCGGGCTCGATCCGGAAGCCGCGCAGTTTGATTTGGTGGTCGGAGCGGCCGAGGTACTCCACCTCACCTGTGACCGTCCAGCGGGCGAGATCCCCGCTGCGGTACATCCGCTCGCCCGGTGGCCCGAACGGGCAGGCCACGAACCGCTCCGCGGTCATGCCCGGCCTGTCGTGGTAGCCGCGGGCCAGGCCCTCGCCGGCGATCCAGAGGTCACCGGCAGCGCCGGGCGGCACCGGGCGCAGTGTGCGGTCCAGTACGAGGATCCGGGTGCCGGCGACCGGGCCGCCGACCGAGGGAGGCATGCCGCAGTGGCCGGGGAGCAGACGGGCGGCGGTGGCGTAGACGGTGGTCTCGGTCGGGCCGTAGAGGTTGGTGACCTCGGTGGCGTGCCGGCACAGGGTTTCGGCGAGCGCCAGGGGCAGGGCCTCGCCGGTGGAGATCACCCGCAGCCCGGTCAGACAGGCCGGCGCGTGGGTGACCAGGCTCTGCCAGAGCGCGGGGGTGGCCTGCATGACGGTGACGCCGGACCGTTCGACGAGGTCGAGCAGTGCCGTCGGCTGGGTGATGTCGTCCTTGCCGGCCAGTACCACCCGCCCGCCGGCGAGCAGGGGCAGGAAGAGTTCCAGCGCGGCGATGTCGAACGCGACGGTGGCGCAGGCCAGCAGCCGGTCGTCCGGCGTGAAGGAGAATCGATCCTGCATACCGGTCAGCAGGATCGCCAGCGCACCGTGCCGGACCACCACGCCCTTGGGTGTGCCAGTGGAGCCGGAGGTGTAGATGACGTAGGCGGCGTGGTCGGCGCCGACCGGAACGCGCGGGCCGTGGGCAGGGTGGGGGGACCGGTCGGACAGGTCCACCCCGGCCAGCCGTTCCTCGTCGAGGACCAGCACCGGTGCGCTGTCCTCGACCACGGCCCGCACCCGGGCGGCCGGATACTCCGGATCCACCGGCACATACGTGCCGCCGGCCTTCCACACGGCCAGCAGGGCCACCACCAGGTCGGCCGAACGGGGCAGCAGCACCACGACCCGGGACTCCGGGCCCACACCCTGTCCGGCCAGCCAGTGCGCCAGCCGGCCGGCCCGTTCGTCCAGCTCCCGGAAGGTCAGCCGGTGCCCGCGGAACTCGACGCAGACCGTGTCCGGCGTCGCCGCCGCCCGCGCCGCGATCAGCTCGGGGACGGTCCGCTCGGGGGGCGGGACCGTGGTGTCGTTCCAGCCGTGCAGCACCTGTTCACGTTCGGCGTCGGACAGCACGTCGAGCGCGCCGACGGTGGTCCGCGGACCGGCGGCGATCTGCCGCAGCACCCGCACCAGCCGGTCGGCGAGCGCCTCCACGGCGGTCTGCTCGAATGCGTTGCGCCGGTACTGGAAGGAGATCCGCAACAGCGGGTCGGCCGCCGCGATCACGGTCAGCGGGTAGTGCGGCGGGGCGTACGGGCGGATACCGCTCACCACCGGTTGCGCCGACGCGGCGGCCGCCGAGCGGCCGGACCGGTCGACGGGGAACGACTCGAACACCACCAGCGTGTCGAACAGCGAGTTCAGCCCGGTCGCTCGCTGGATGTCGGCGAGCCCCAGATGGTGATGGTCCAACAGCCTCGCCTGGGCGTCCTGGAGCCGGCCGAGCACCTCCGGGACCGGGTCGGCCGGCGTGCATCGCACCCGCACGGGCACCGTGTTGATGAACAGGCCGATCATGGTGTCCGCGCCCGGCAGCCCGGAGGGCCGGCCCGCGACCGTGGCGCCGAACAGCACGTCCTCGCGGCCGGTGAGCTGCGCGAGCACCATGGCCCAGGCGCCCTGCACCAGGGTGTTGGGGGTGACGCCCCACTCCGCGGCCCGGCGCGCCAGCATGGTGGTGTCCTCGCCGGTGAGCGGCACGTCGATCTGCCCGCTGCCGCTGCCGGCCGGCCGGGCCCCGGGCGTCGTGGGGGCCAGCAGGGTCGGCTCGGCCACACCGGCGAGTTCCTCGGCCCACGCGCGGGCGGAGCGTGCCGTGTCCTGCCGTGACAGCCAGCTCAGGAAGTCCCGGTAGCCGTGCGGGCGCGCCGGCGCGGTGTCGACGCCGTCGGCCCCGTATAGCTGCATCAGCTCGCGCTCGACGAGCGGCACCGACCAGCCGTCGAGCAGCACGTGGTGGGCGGTGAGGGCCAGTTCGGCGTGTTGGGGGCCGAGCGTGACGAGGGTCAGGCGCAGCAGCGGCGGGCTCTCCGGGCGGAAGCGGGTGTCCCGCTCCTCGGCGAGGATCTCCTCCAGCCGGGTGGCGGCGTCGGCCTCGCCGGTGAGGTCGAGGTGCCGCCAGGGCAGCGGGACGTCGTCCACGACGACCTGCACGGGCTCACCGGTGGCGCTCGGCCGGAACGCGACCCGCAGGTTCGGGTGCCGGTCGAGCAGGGCCTGGCCCGCGGCCCGCAGGCGCGCCGGGTCCACCGCGCCTTCGAGCCGGAACACGAACTGCGTCTGGTACGCCTCGGATGCGCTCTGCGCGAGCATCGTGTGATACAGCAGCCCGTCCTGCAACGGCGTGAGCGGCCATACGTCGCTGACGCGCCCGAAGCGCTGTTGCCAGCCGTCCAGTTCCTCCTGGCCGACGGTGACCAGCGGGACGTCGGACGGGGTCAGTCCCCGCCCGCCGGACGCGACCAGGCTCCGCAGGCCGCGCAGTGCGGCGCACCAGGTGCCGGACAGGGCGCGGACCTCGTCGGCGGTCAGCACTCCGGTGGCGAAGGTGAACAGGGCGGTGAGGCGCGCGTCGTCGCCGGTGCCGGTCACCAGGGCGTTCAGTTCGAGCGCGCTGGGCGCCGGCATGTCCGCGGCGGGTGCGGCGACCAACTCGGCGCATTCGGGCGCCGGGGTCCATCCGGAGCCGTGGGTGGGGTCCTCGCCGGGCGCCGGCTCCGGGCGTTCGAAGGTGAAACGGCCCAGGAAGTTGAATCCGATGTCGTCCGCCGGATACGGGCTCAGCAGCGCCGCGGTGTCGTCGTTGAGGTAGCGCAGCAGGGTGTAGCCGATGCCCTGGTCGGGCAGGGCTCGCCGCTGCTCCTTCACCCGCTTGAGGGCGTCACCGGCGGCGGCTCCTCCGGTGATCGCGGCGTCGACGTCGATCCCCGAGACGTCGATGCGTACGGGGGTGACCGTGGTGAACCAGCCGGCCGTGCGGGACAGGTCCGCGCCCGGCACCAGCTCCTCCTGCCGGCCGTGCCCTTCCAGCCGTACGACCGTCGTGCCGTCGGTGAGACCCTGCCGTTCCCGGGCCAGCGCGAGGACGAGGGCGGTGAGCAGGACCTCGTCCGCGCCGCTGCGGTAGGCCGCGGGGACGGAGGTCAGTATCGCGTCCGTGAGGTCGGCCGGGAGCTCCACCCGGACGGTGTCCGTGGTGGAGGTGAGGTCTCGCCCGGGGTCAAGCGGCCGGGAGCCCACGGGTGCCACGGGTGCCTCGAGCAGGTCGCGCCACAACGACGCCTCCGCCACCCGTCCGGGGCGGGCCGCCTCGTCGGCCAGGGCGTGCAGCCATCGGCGCAGGGAGGTGCCCACCCGCGGCAACGCGGGGGGCTGGCCTTCCTGGACCTGGCGCCAGGCCGCGGCCAGGTCGGGCAGCAGCACCCGCCAGGACATGCCGTCCACGACCAGGTGGTGGGCCACGACCAGCAGCCGTCCGGGCCCGCCCGCGGCCCCCGGGAACCAGACCAGCCGGAGCATCCGCCCGGCCCGGGCGTCGATGTGCCGTACGGCCTCGGCGGCCTTTGCGCGCAGCAGGGTCTGCCACTCCTCGCCGCCCCAGTCCCCGGGGCAGTCGACCCGGTCGACGAGTCCGCCGGCGTCCGGAGTGCCGGGTGGCTGCACCAACAGGCCGTCGTCCGTCAGCCGTGAGCGCAGGACGTCGTGCCGGTCGAGGACGGCGCGCACGGCCGCGGTGAGGCCGGGGAGGTCGACGGCTGCGGGCAGTTCCAGTACCAGCCACTGGGCGAGGCGGTCCAGGCCGGGGCCTCGCTCGGCGTACAGCCGGGCCATGGGGGGCAGCGGCAGCAGACCGACGCCCCCGCCCTCGAGCTCGGCGAGGGCCACCGGTGCGGTGTCGCGGGTCGCGGCCTGCGCGAGCGCGGCGACGGTGCGGCACTCGAACACGGTGCGCGGGGTGAGCGCGAGACCGCCGGCGCGGGCTCGGCCCACCACCTGGATCGCCCGGATGCTGTCGCCGCCCAGAGTGAAGAAGTCGTCGTCGACTCCGATGTGGCTCAGGCCGAGCACCTCGGCGAACGCGGCGGCCAGGAGGCTCTCGTCACCGGTCCGGGGCGGCCGGTGGGCACGGCCGGTGACCTCCGGCTCGGGCAGCCCGGCCCGGTCCAGCTTGCCGTTCGCGGTCAACGGCATCCGGTCCAGCGCGACGAAGGCGGCGGGCACCAGGTGGGCGGGCAGCCGGGCCGCGACGAAGCCCCGCAGCTCGGCGATGTCCAGGCCGGCGTGCAGGTCCCATTCGGTGCCGGTCCCGCCGTTGCCGTCGGAGGTGGCCGGGACGACGTAGGCGACGAGCTGCGCGGCTCCGTCCGCGGCTCGGCCGGGCCGGGCGACGACGGCCGCCCTGAGCACTCCCGGGTGGTCGGTCAGCGTGTCCTCTATCTCCTGCGGCTCGACCCGGAAACCGCGGATCTTCACCTGGTGGTCGGCGCGGCCGGCGAACTCCAGTTCGCCGTCGGTGTTCCAGCGCGCCAGGTCGCCGGTCCGGTACATGCGCCGCCCGGGTTCCCCGAACGGGCAGGCCACGAAGCGCTCGGCGGTCAGGGCCCGACGGTCGTAGTAGCCCCGGGCGAGTCCGGCGCCCGCGATGTAGAGGTCGCCGAAGACGCCGGGCGGCAGCGGTCGCAGCCGGCTGTCGAGGACGTAGAGCGCGGTGTTCCAGATCGGGGTGCCGATCGGTATCGTCCGCGCCCCGGGCCGGTACTGCCACGCGGTGACGTCCACGGCTGCCTCGGTCGGCCCGTACAGGTTGTGCAGCGGCACGCCGAAGGTCCGGTGGAACCGCGCGGCCAGCTCGGCCGGCAGCGCCTCTCCGCTGCACACGACGCGGCGCAGACCGGTGCACGCGGCAGCCGTCTCCTCGGTGACGAACTCGGCCAGCATCGACGGGACGAAGTGCGCGGTCGTGACGCCGGCCCGCCGGATCACCTCGGCCAGATAGTCCGGGTCGCGGTGCCCGTCCGGCCGGGCGACCACCAGGGTGGCGCCGGTGATCAGCGGCCAGAAGAACTCCCAGACGGACACGTCGAACGAGGCGGACGTCTTCTGCAGGACCCGGTCGGAACCGTCGAGCCGGAAGCGATCCTGCATCCAGAGCAGCCGGTTGACGATCGCCGCGTGCGTGACGACGGCGCCCTTGGGCCGTCCGGTCGATCCCGACGTGTAGATCATGTATGCGGGGTGGTCAACCCGGTGCGGGGCGGACCTGACGGGCTCTTCGGTGAGCGGGGCGTCGTCGACCATGACCACGGGGACGTCCGTCCGGGGCAGCCGGTCCGCGGTGTCTTTGACCGTCAGCAGCAGCGCGGGCCCGGCGTCGGCGAGCATGAACTCGACCCGCGCGGCCGGGTAGTCAGGGTCGACGGGGACGTAGGCGGCGCCCGCTCTGAGCACCGCGACCAGGGCGACGACCAGTTCCAGGGAGCGGGGCACGGCGACCGCGACGAACCGCTCGGGCCCGGCGCCGCGCTCGGTCAGCAGGCGGGCCAGCCGGCCAGACCGCTCGGCCAGTTCCCGGTAGGTCACCCGGGTGTCCTCGAAGGTCACCGCGCCGGCGTCCGGGGTGGCGCGGGCCTGTCGGTCCAGCAGTTCGGTCAGGGTCGTCGGCGGTGGGGTCACCGTGGGTCCGGCGTACTCGGTGAGCAGCGCGCGGCGTTCGGCGGGGTGCAGCACGGAGACGGTCCCGACCAGGGCGTGCGGGTCGGCGAGGGCCCTGCGCAGGAACGTCACGAACCGCTCGGCGAGCCCGGCGATGTCCTGGTCGTCGTACTCCGCGCGCGGCGCGTCGAAGCGGACGTACAGGTCGCTGTCGGCCCTTCCGTCGGTGTAGACGCAGACCATCACCTCGTCGATCACGCCGAAGGTGCCACCGGCGAAGTGGGCTGTGGCGCCCGCCAGGTCGAGTGCTTCGACGGAGGGGAGCACGTTGACGACGGCGCCGAACGGGCTGCGCGCGTCGCCGGCGTGGCCGGAGGCCCGTTTGATCAGGGATATGTCGTGCCGGGCGTGGCGCAGGACACGGCGCCGCTCCCGGCCGAGCGCCTCAGCCAGTTCCACGAAGTCGGCCGCGGGGTCCACCCGCGAGCACAGCGGCACCCGGTTGGAGAGGAGGCCGAGCGAGCGGCGCAGTGCGCCGACGCGGTGATTGACGGTGATGGTCAGCAGCTGCTCGGACAGACCGCACATGTGCCCCAGGAACGCGGTGGCGGCCGAGGCGATCAGGTCGGGCACCGAGGTACCCGCCGCGGCGGAGGCGTGTTCCCAGGCGGCGAGTTCGACGGCCGGGACCGTCGCGGTGCGGGTGGCCATCCCCTGCGGTGCGGTGAGGCCGTCCCAGTAGCCGGGCCCGCCGGTGGGGGCGTCGGTGCCCGGACGGACACCGGCGGGCAGACGGGCGGCGGGCAGGTCTTCGGCGAGGTAGTCGCGCCAGAACCGCTCGGCGTCGGCGAACCGCTGCGACTCCCGGTAGACGGCGTCCTTCGCCGCGGCGTCCCCCGGCGGGTTCGGGGCGCCCTCCGGCAACGCGGAGCCGGCGCGCAGCGCGCGGTAGATCTCGGCGATCCGCCGGGACAGCAGGGTGAGAACGCCGAACGCGTCGGTGAGGATGTGGTGGAAGACGAGCACGAGCAGGTGGCGGCCGGGGGCCAGCCGGATCGAGCCGATCCGCAGCAGCGCGTCATCGGTCAGGTCGAAGGGCTGGCGCACGAGATCGGCGACGACGGCGCGGGCCGCGCCGGCGGGGTCGGCGGCGTCGCCGACATCGAGGCGGAACGGCTCCCACGCCCCGAGGTCCCGGGCGACCGGCCGCAGCCCGTGGTCGTCGCGGCGGAAGTTCACCTTCAGCGCGTCGGCTTCCGCCACCGCCGCCCCCAGGGCCGCGGCGAGCAGGGCGGTGTCCAGGTCACCGTCGATGTCCCAGAGAGTGGCCACGTTGTTCGGTACGTCCGGAGTGAATTCCTGCGCGAGCCACATGGCTTCCTGCGCGGATGTGACGCCGGTACAACCCATCCAGATGCCCCCAGCAAAAGTGGTTTCCCGGTCAACGGCCTCGCCGTGCCGATACTTGTCGCGGCCCATGCGCTCGAACAACTGGCATGAAAGATGTTCGCCAGAGATCGAAAAGGAATAGGCCAACACCCGAAACAACTCCGCCAAACCGCCCCGGCCAACGTCCGTCCGGCCCGCTTCAAACTGCCCTCGGACATCTTTCGGTCACGGGTCCGCGCGTTCCGCGCGTTCCACGCGTTCCAACGGCCGTAGTCCGCCTGCTAGCGCGGCCCCTCCGCCGCTGCGGCCGGGCTTTCGTTGTCGTGCGCGCTGGTCCGGACCACCTCGGCGACGGTCAGCTCGTAGGCGGAGTACCAGTGTTTCCTGCCCAGTCGCTGCGCCACCTGGTGCTCGGGGTCGCAGCGCCACTTGTCTAGCGTCTCCCCGTCCCGCCACATCATGACGGCGAGACGTTCGCCGTCCTCCCCGGTGTAGTGCTTGACCTCCACCGGGTCGGACCCGGCGATGGCGCGGACCCGCTCCTGCATCCGCTCCTCGGTGGCGTAGTAGTCCTCGCCCGCCTGCTCGGACAGGCGCGACTTGAACAGGATCACGAACATACGGAGTCCTCCGGGGTGGCGGTGGTCGGGTTGGGGGAAGGGATGCAGGCGCGCAGTCGGTCGTCGGGCGCCGAGACCAGCTCGGTGCCGTACCGGGCCAACAGATCCGCCACGAGCCGGTCCAGACGCTGGTCGTCACGCAGTACGGAGGCGTAGCTCTCCTCGGTGAAGGCGCACCGCTCGTACAGCGGAACGAACCAGTCGGGGAACAGCACCGTCAGCCGCCCGCGCAGCACCTCCGCAGCGGTCTCCTCGCGCGGTGGGCCGGCCATCGTGAAGTAGTGCCGGTAGGAGAGCCGGGAGATCGCGTCGGCGTCCTCGGTCCGCGACTTCTCGTAGGCTGCCAGGCCCGCCGCCCAGTCCGCGGAGGCGTCGAGGCAGTCGACGAGGACCCGGGCGTCCTCGAAACCGCAGTTCATGCCGTGCCCCATGAAGGGCGCCATCGCATGACAGGAATCACCGAGCAGCGCGAAGGTGTCTCGCCAGACCCATCGGTCGCAGCGGACGGCCGTGAGGGTCGAGACGGCCTTGGTGGCGAGCTGTTCCGCGATGTCGGGGATGATCCCGGTCAGCTCGGGGAAGTGGGCGGCGAACGTCTCGTACAGGTCCTGGCCGCCGCGGGCCGCCGCGTAGGACGGGGCGGGGCCGTCGAGGCGCATGAACAAGGAGCCCGAGAGCTTCCCCGACGGCAGGGGGTGCGCGGCGAACATCGCCTTCCCGGAGGGCCAGTAGTGCGTGATGGTCGGGTCCAGCCGGCCGGCCGGTACGTCGATCTCCTGGTAGGCAAGGTCCAGCGTGCGCACCTCGGCCCGGGTGCCGCGCGCCTCCAGGGCGGCCCGGGCGGCGGAATGCGCGCCGTCGCAGCCGAGGACGCGGCGGCACGTCAGCCGGTGCGAGCCGTGCCGGTCCTCCACCACCACTGCGGGTTCGTCCGGGTCCACCGAGCCCACGCGCTGCCCGAAGCGGAGGCGCACACCGGGGGTCGCCTCGGCGGCGTCCAGCAGGATGTGGTGCAGCCGCCGGCGCTCCACCGCCCAGATGGGCTGTCCGTCCCGGCTGTAGGGGGTCATGCGCGTCCGGCCGTCGGGCAGGTGCCCGCAGCGTCCATGCAGGGGGACGCATATGCGGCGCACGGCGTCCGCGACGCCCAGGTCCGACAGGGCGCGCCAGCCGCGCGCCGACAGCATCACGACCAGTGACCGGCGTTGTCCACCGGAGTTCCGCCTGGGGTCCGCCCGTTTCTCCAGCAGGGTGACCGGTCCGAAGCGGGGCGCCAGGTAGAGAGCCGTGACCACGCCCACCAGACCGGCCCCCACGATGACGGTCTCCGGGTTCCCGTCCGTGCGGTCCGTGCCGTTCCCGTTCATACCGTCCTTGCCCCTCGTCCGTTGCTCCGCCGGCGGTTGTCGGGTCGTGTCCGCGTCCGCACCTCGCTATGGCCGCCGCAGTTCCGTCAGGACCGCGGTGCCGGCCTCTTTCGTACTCAGGGACCCGCCGAGATCGGGGGTGACGCGGCCCGCCGCGACGGCCGCGGCGACCGCCCGGCGGACCGCGTCCGCCTCCTCGGTCCGGCCCAGGTGCTCGACCAGCAGGGCCACGGAGAGGATCGCGCCGAACGGGTTGGCGGTGCCGGTACCCGCGATGTCCGGGGCGCTGCCGTGCACGGGCTCGAAGAGCCCTTGTCCGGTCACGGGGTTGAGGTTCGCCGAAGCCGCCACGCCGAGGCCGCCGGCCAGCGCGGCCGTGAGGTCGCTCAGGATGTCGCCGTAGGAGTTGTTGGTGACGACGACGTCGAAGGCGGTCGGATCGGTGGCCAGTCGCAGGGCGGCGGTGTCCACGTAGAGGTGGGACGTCTCGACGTACGGGTGCCGTGCGACCGCCTCGCTCCAGCACCGCTGCCACAGCTGTCCGCCGTTGCGGACGGCGTTGGCCTTGTCGACGAGGCACACCGACCTGCGCGCCACGGAGAACGCGAACTCCAGCACCCGTGAGACGCCTTGGTGGGTACTGAGGTCCACGTCGATGGCGATCTCCTGGGGGGTCCCGGTGCGCGTACCGCCGCCGATGCCGCTGTAGAGCCCCTCGGTGTTCTCCCTGACGATCACGCAGTCGATCGCCCGGCGGGCCGGGTCGCGCAGCGGACTGAGCCTGTCGTGCAGGAGCCTGGCGGGCCGGTAGTTGACGTAGAGGTCGAGTTCGAGGCGCAGGGTGGTGAGGACCGTACGCACGTACGCGGTGTCGCTGAGCCGGGGGTCCCCGACCGCGCCGAGGAGCGCCGCCTGGCTGGACCTGATCCGGTCGAGGTCGGCTCCGGTCAGCGCGGTTCCGGTGCGCAGGTACGTCTCCGCGTTGACGCGGTCCAGGACGTCCGTACGCGTCCCGAGGCGGAGGGCGTCGAGGACGTCCAGCGCCGGCTCGATCACCTCGGGACCGATGCCGTCACCGGGGATCACGGCGATGGTGGTCAAGGCCGCCTCACTTCGGGCCCTGGCTCAGCACGTCCGCGACGAGTTCCGCGACGTCGGTCGTCACGTGGAAGTGCCCGCCCGGCCGCACGGTCCCCGAAAAGCCGCCGGAGGTGACGCTCGCCCACCCCGCCAGCTGGTCCTGCTCCACCAGCGGGTCGCCCGCGCCGTGGTAGCTGCGCACGGGACAGGACAGCGGACGGGTGCCGGGGCGGGGCCGGTAGGTCGCGTGGGCCCGCAGGTCCGAGCGGATGACGGGCAGGAGGAGGTCGCGCAGCTCGGCGTTCTCGGCGACCGCGGGCTCGATGCCGCCCAGCGCGCACAGGGTCGACCAGAACTCGTCGTCGGGCGCCAGGTGGACACCCCTGTTGGTCATGGATCCGGGCGGCAGTGCGGCGGACACGCAGAGCGCCCGGGGTTCCTCACCGGCGTCCCGCAGCAGCAGAGCGGTCTCGTAGGCGACCAGCGCCCCGAGACTGTGCCCGAACAGCACGTGGTCGCCCGGCGGCAACCGCAGCAGCTCCGCCGCCACGCAGCCGGCCATCGCGGCCACGTCGTCCACGGGCGGCTCTCCGAAGCGGTCGCCGCGGCCCGGGTACTGGACGGCCATCAGCGACACACCGGGCGGCACCGCGGCGGACCACTCGCCGAATGCGACTCCCGATCCCCCCGAGTGCGGGAAGCACACCACCCCGACGCCGGCAGGGTCACCGGCGATCATCGACCGCACCCAGCCGCGTTCCCGTATCCGGCTCATCCACTCCGCCTTTCTGGCCGGCCGTCGTTCCGTCCGCACCATGTTTTCCACTCGCCGCCGATTCGCGGGGCCCTCGACAGATGTCGGCAAGAGATCGGGGCGCGGTGGAACGCGGCGCCGACGATGCCAAGGGACACAAGGACCGCGGGCAGGCCGCCGTACGGCACCGGGCTCACCTCGCACGCGGACGCAGCGCACCACCACACCGGACACCGCCCGCCACCGTGAGAAGGCACGCGCCCTCCACCCCGCGTCGCCGCCGTCCCGCGGCCCGGACGGACGGAGTGCACCCGCAGCTCCACCCGGACCTTCGCGCCCCCTCGATCCACGCCTCGACCGACCCGCCGAAAGGGAACGCGATCATGCTTGACGGTTTTGTGCACTGGCCCGAACAGCTCGCGGCGGACCTGCGCCGGACAGGGGTCTGGCTCGGCCGGCCGATCGGTGACTTGTTGCACGAGTCGTGCGAACGGAACGCCGATCGCGTGGCCGTGGTGTGCGGCGAACGCCGGATGACCTACGCGGAGCTGTCCCGGCGGGCGGACCGGTTGGCGGGCGGCCTGATCGGACTGGGCATCAGGCCCCTGGACCGGGTGGTGGTGCACCTCCCCAACATCCCGGAGTTCGTCGTCCTGGTCTTCGCGCTGCTGCGGGCCGGAGCGATCCCCGTGCTGGCGCTGCCCGGTCACCGCAGGGCCGAGATCGCGCATCTGTGCGCTCACTCCGGGGCTGTTGCCTATGTGGTGAAGGACGAGTTCGGCGGGTTCGACTTCCGTACGATCGCCCGGGAGATCCCGTCGGTCCCGCACGTGATCGTCAGCGGCGACGCCCAGGAGTTCGTTTCGCTGGAGTCGCTGGACGCCCAGGACGTCGCGCTGCCCAGGGTGGACGCGTCCGACCCCGCGCTGTTCCTGCTCTCCGGGGGCACCACCGGACTGCCGAAGCTGATTCCCCGGACCCACGACGACTACGAGTACGTCATGCGGGCCAGCGCGGAGGCGATGCGGGTGGGCCCGGAGGTGGTGTACCTCGCCGTCAACCCGGTCGCGCACCAGGCGGCCCTCGCCTGTCCGGGCGTGTTCGGCAGTCTCCTGATGGGAGGGAAGGCGGTACTCACGTCGAGCGTGCGGCCCGACGACGTCTTCTCGCTGATCCGCCGCGAGGCAGTCACCGTGACCACGGTCGTGCCCTCGGTGCTGCGGCTGTGGGCCGATTCCGGACGACCGCCCGGCGAACTGTCCCGCCTGCTGATCCAGGTGGGCAGTGCCCCGCTCGACCCGGCCCTGGCGCGCCGCGCGGCCCAGGAGCTGGGCTGCCGGATCCAGCGGTGGTACGGCATCAGCGAGGGGCTGCTGACCCACACCCGGCTCGACGACCCGGAGGAGGTGGCCGTGAACACGGACGGCCGCCCGATGTCACCGGGCGACGAGGTCCGGATCGTCGACGAGTCCGGGAACCCGGTGCCCGACGGGGAGGCCGGCGAGATGCAGGTGCGCGGTCCGTACACGATCCGCGGGTACTACCGGGCTCCCGAGGAGAACGCCCGGTCGTTCACACCGGAAGGCTTCTTCCGCACCGGCGACCTCGTCCGGCGCAGGCCGGACGGCAACATCATGATCGTCGGCAGGATCAAGGACGTCATCAACCGGGCCGGCGAGAAGGTCTCCGCGGAGGAGGTGGAGCAGCAACTGCGCACCCACCCCGCCGTGCAGGACGCGGCCGTGATCGGCGTGGCGGACACCGTGCTCGGCGAGCGGACGTACGCCTTCGTCGTCCTCAACGAGGCGGACGTCCGCCCGTCCGCCATGAAGGAGTTCCTCAGAGGCCGCGGCCTGGCCACCTACAAGATCCCCGACCGGCTGATTCCGATGCCGCAGCTTCCGCGCACACCGATGGGGAAGGTCGACAAAAAGGCACTGCGCGCACGGATCGCCGCGTCACAACGCTGACGGTGCCGGGGTGCGGGACGGATTCCGCGTCCGCTCCGCGCCTGCCTCGGCCGGTTGACCACCGCATCCGGCTGGGATCCCACCGGGCACTGGGACCTGCCCGGGGCCCTACCGCCGACCATGGTGCACACCGGCTCGTGACCGGCGGATGAGCAGTTCGCTCGGCGCCACCGGGCCACCTCCGAGTGCGGGAATGGGCGCCCGTATCAAGGAGGTGACCGGCAGTCCGGGCACGAACCGCATCACCCAGCCCTGACCTACACAACCTGACACACCATCAGGGCGAGCGTCACATGAGCGTCAGAACAGCCCGGCACGGCCTCAGCGAAGACCGGGGGGCACCACGCGTCCGCCTTCCCGTCACCGATCGAAACCGCAGGTCAGCCAGCGTCCGTCCGGCATGCGGCCTGCTCCACGTCATGCGCCCATGAAAACAGGTCGGGCCGACCCGCTCGTAACCTCAGGAATCCGAGAACTCGCAGGTCAGCGACCCAGCGCACCTTCGGTGCGCGCCGGGGGCGTGGTAAATCCTGTGGCGTGCGCCGAAGGTGCTTCTGTCTGCCCTGACGTGGGCTGATGCCGGTCCGGGACCCTGAAGTGGTTCGTTCCGGCCGAAACCGAGGCTTCTGTGATGCCGGTGAGCTCGCAGGTCAGCATGGTGCTGAGGGCCGTCCACGGGCACCGTGGAGTGTTGCTGTGAGCACGGGCGTCAGAATTCCTGTTTCACCCTGGCCCTCCCGGAACGGCGTACGAGGTACTGGCCGCCGGGGAGGGAGTGGAATCCATGGACGTGCTGCATGAACGCTGCGCGGGGCTGGACATCAGCAAGAAGGACGCCAAGGCGTGCGTGCGCACGCCGAGCACGAAACGCCGGGGCTCGTTCACCAACGAGACCACGACGTGGGGATCGACGACGCACGCAGTACTCGCCCTGCGCGATCACCTGCTGGCCGCGAACGTCACCCTGGTGGTGATCGAGGCGACCTCGGACTACTGGAAGCCGTTCTACTACCTGCTGGCCGAGGAGTTGAACGTGATCCTGGTCAACGCCCGGCAGGTCAAGAACCTGCCCGGCCGCAAGACCGACGTCTCCGACGCCGCCTGGCTGGCCCAGCTCGGCGCCCACGGCCTGGTCCGTCCCTCGTTCGTACCACCGCAGCCGGTGCGCGAACTGCGGGACCTGACCCGGGCCCGCACCCAGATGACCCGCGAGCGCGGACAGGTCGTCCAGCGGCTGGAGAAGCTGCTGGAGGACACCGGGATCAAACTCGCCGCGGTCGCCTCCGACATCACGGGCGTCTCCGGCCGGGCCATGCTCGAAGCCCTCATCGCCGGGGAACGCGACCCACAGACCCTCGCAGAACTGGCCAAGCGACGGCTCCGCAACAAGATTCCCGAACTCACCGAGGCCCTGACCGGCCGCTTCCGCAACCACCACGCGTTCCTGGCCCGGCTGTATCTGGACCAGTACGACCAGCTCACCGGTGCCATCGACCAGCTCACCGCACGGATCGAGGAGGCGATGGCCCCCTTTCGCCCCACGCTGGAACTGCTCGACACCATCCCCGGGATCAACCAGGCAGTCGCCGAGGTGATCCTCGCGGAGACCGGGGGTGACATGAGCCGGTTCGCCTCCGCCAAACACCTCGCCTCCTGGGCCGGGGTCTGCCCAGGACACCACGAGTCCGCCGGCCGCACCAAGAACACCAGGGTCCGCCCCGGCAACCCCTACCTCAAGGCGGCCCTCGGACTGGCCGCCTTCGGCGCGGTGAGAACCAAGGACACCTACCTGCAGGCCCGTTACAAGCGGCTCACCGCCCGCCGCGGCCCGCTGCGGGCCCTGGTCGCCGTCGAGCACTCGATCATCACCGCGATCTGGCACATGCTCACCGACAACGTCCCCTACCAGGAACTCGGCAGCACCTACTTCACCCAGCGCGACCCCGAACGCGCCACCCGCCGAGCGATCAACCAGCTCAACCAACTCGGCTACACCGTCACCCTCAACCCCATCGAGACCGCGGCCTGACCGGCAGCCCCAGAACCTCGGCGATCCCACGGCCGCCGGGCATCCAGTGCTGCCCACACCCACCCTGACCTGTATCTATTTACGCGTCAGAGGCTCTTCGTGGCGGGCTCCAAAATCGCCACGCACTCCACATGCGACGTCATCGGAAACAGATCGAACGCCCGCAGCGTCCTCGGCTTGTAGCCCCCCTCGCGGAAGTACGCCAGGTCACGCGCCAGCGCCGCCGGATCGCAGGCCACGTACGCGATGCGCCGCGCGCCCAGGGCCGCGAGGTGCTTCACCGTCTGCTTGCCCGCCCCCGCGCGCGGCGGGTCGAGGACGATCAGGTCCACCTCGGTGATCTTGGTGCGCGGCAGGACCTGCTCGACCTTGCCGTGTTCGATGCGTACACGCTCGAAGTCCTGGAGATTGTGGCGGGCGTCCTCGACGGCGCGCTTGGTCGATTCGATGCCGAGTACCGCGCCCTTCTCACCCACCCGGTCGGCGATCGCGCCCGCGAACAGGCCCACACCGCAGTACAGATCGAGCGCCATGTCGCCCTTGCGCGGCAACAGGCCCTGCATGACCGCCTTCACAAGGAGGTCGGCTGCCTGCGGGTGGACCTGCCAGAAGCCGCCCATGCCGACGCGGTACGTACGCTCGTCGGCCCGCTCCCGTACGAAGGCGCGGCCGTGCACCCGGTGCACCCCGCCGTCGCGTTCGTCCACGCGCAGCACCGAGACCGGCTTGTCGAGCTCGACCAGCGGCAGCCGGCCGCCCTCGCGCGGGGTGAGGATGACCTGGCGGTCGCTCGAACCCGTCGCCGCGATCGCCTCGACCGTGGCCATCTGCGGCCAGTCCTGCTTCTCGATGCCGAGCTCGGTGACGCCAGGCGCGGCGATCATGCAGTGGTCGATCGGCTGAACGTCGTGCGAGCGGTGCTTGCGCAGGCCCGCGCGGCCCTCCGTGTCGATCGCGTACTGCACGCGCGTGCGCCACGCGGGCACCTCGCCCGCCGGCAGCTTGTCGCCCGGCGCCGGCATGACAGTGCCGTCCCAGCCTGCCTCCTCGGGAGTGAGACCCGCGAGCCGCTGCAGCTGTTCGGCGATCACCTCGCCCTTGAACCGCCGCTGCGCGCCCGGCTTGGCGTGCTGCCAGTCGCAGCCGCCGCACTTGCCCGGGCCGGAGTACGGGCAGGGAGCCTCGACACGGTCCTTGGACGCCTCGATGATCCGTACGGCGTCGGCGCGCAGAAAGCGGGAGTCCACCTCGCCCTCGGTGACGCGGGCCACGATCTTCTCGCCGGGCAGCGTGTGCCGTACGAACAGCACCTGCCCCTCCTCGGTGCGGGCGATGCAGTGACCGCCGTGCGCGACGGGGCCGACCTCGACCTCGTACTCCTCCCCGACCAGCGAAGACTCGGATGCGTTCTGCATGGCGGGGTGACTCCAGAGATCAAGGGGTGCAACGGAAAACGGCCGGACGACCAGCCCACCAGTCTACGTGCGCGTCGTCCGGCCGCCCGCCACTCATATGGCTCAGCTCTTGCCGCTGGGCTCCTTGGGGCGCTGGTCCACCGGCCCGCGCCGCACCGAACCCGGCGCGTTCCACTCCTGGCGCTTCCTCGCCCGCTTCTTCGCGGCCTCGGAGGACACCAGCTGGTACGGCACCGAGGTCACCATCACACCGGGTGTGAACAGCAGCCGCCCCTTGAGGCGCAAGGCGCTCTGGTTGTGCAGCAGATGCTCGTACCAGTGCCCCACCACGTACTCGGGGATGATGACGCTGACCACGTCCCGCGGGCTTTCGCGCCGCAGCCCCTTGACGTAGTCGATGACGGGCCGGGTGATCTCGCGGTACGGGGAGTCGAGGATCTTCAGCGGCACATTGATGCCGCGCCGCTCCCACTCCTCCTTGAGCGCCTTCGTCTCGGCAGGGTCGACGCTGATGCTGACGGCTTCGAGTTTGTCGGAGCGCATCAGCTTGGCGTAGGCGAGGGCGCGCAGAGTCGGCTTGTGGATCTTGGAGACCAGAACGATGGAGTGCACGCGGGAGGGGCGCACATAGTCGTCGGGGCGCTCCTCCTCCGCGGCGATCTCCTCCGAGACCCGGTCGTAGTGCTTCCGGATCGCAGACATCGTCCCGTAGAAGATCACCATGCCGAGCAGCGCGACCCATGCGCCGTGTGTGAACTTGGTGGCGAGCACGACGACCAGCACCAGGCCCGTGAAGAACGCGCCAAAGGTGTTGATCGCGCGGGAGCGGATCATGGCGCGGCGCTTGGCCGGGTCCTTCTCGGTCTTCAGATGGCGGTTCCAGTGCCGCACCATGCCGGTCTGGCTGAGCGTGAAGGAGACGAAGACGCCGACGATGTAGAGCTGGATCAGCTTGGTCGAGTCGGCCTCGTAGAGCCAGACCAGCAGGATGGCCGCGCCGGCCAGCAGCACGATGCCGTTGGAGAAGGCGAGCCGGTCGCCGCGGGTGTGCAGCTGGCGCGGCAGATAGCGGTCCTGCGCAAGGATCGAGCCGAGCAGCGGGAAGCCGTTGTACGCGGTGTTGGCGGCCAGGAACAGGACCAGCGCGGTGGCCGCGGCGAGCAGTACGAAGAAGAACGTGCCGTCGCCGAAGACGGCGGCCGCGACCTGGGAGATCACCGGGTTCTGGACGTAGTCGCCGCCGACCGGGGTGCCGTTTCGGAGCAGGTCGTGCGCGGGCGTCTCGGCCATCCTCACATCGGTTGCCATGGCCAGGCCGATGATGCCGCAGAACATGGTGACGGCCAGGGCGCCCATGAGCAGCAGGGTGGTCGCGGCGTTCTTGCTCTTGGGCTTGCGGAAGGCGGGGACGCCGTTGCTGATCGCCTCGACGCCGGTGAGCGCGGCACAGCCGGAGGAGAAGGCCCGCAGCAGCAGGAAGATCAGCGCGAAGCCTGCCAGCCCCTGGTGCTCGGGCTTGATCTCGAGGTCGGCGGTCGGGGCCCTCATGGTGTCGTCGAGGACGATGCCTCTGAAGGCGCCCCACGCGATCATGATGAAGACGCCGGCGACGAAGACGTACGTCGGGATGGCGAAGAGCTTGCCCGACTCCCTCACGCCGCGCAGATTCATCAGCGTCAGCAGGACGATTATCGCGATGGCGCAGGGGACCTTGTGCTCGACGACGAAGGGGATCGCGGAGCCGAGGTTCTCCACTCCGGAGGCGATCGACACGGCCACCGTCAGGACGTAGTCGACGAGCAGGGCGCTGGCGACGGTGAGGCCGGCCCTGGGGCCGAGGTTGGTGTTGGCGACCTCGTAGTCGCCGCCGCCGCTGGGGTAGGCGCGCACGTTCTGCCGGTAGGAGGCGACCACCGTGAACATCAGCACCACGACAGCGACCGCGATCCACGGGCTGAAGTGATAGGCCGACACACCCGCGATGGAGAGCACCAGAAGGACTTCGCCCGGTGCGTACGCCACCGAGGACAGCGGGTCGGACGCGAAGACGGGCAGTGCGATGCGCTTAGGGAGAAGCGTTTCCCCCAGCTTGTCGCTGCGCAGCGCCCTGCCGATCAGGATCCGTTTGGGCACGTCGGTCAGTTTGGACACGCAGAGGATCGTAAGCGTTCCGTATCGACGATGCCCACCCACTACCCCGCTCTCCCCCGGAATCTCCGTTCTCGCAGCACAAAGGGGTCCCGGGGCGGACCGCGCGTGTGTAGCTTGGGCCGCGGTCTGAGACCCTGTTAAGCCTGAGCTAGACCATTGACAGCCGGAAGGACGGTCGTGCACATCGTCATCATGGGATGCGGGCGAGTGGGAGCCGCTCTCGCGCAGACCCTGGAGCAGCAGGGGCATACGGTCGCCGTCGTCGACCAGGACCCCACGGCCTTCCGCCGCTTGGGCTCCGGGTTCGGCGGCCGCCGCGTCACCGGAGTCGGTTTCGACCAGGACACTCTGCGTGAGGCGGGGATCGAGGAAGCCGGTGCCTTCGCCGCGGTCAGCAGCGGCGACAACTCCAACATCATCGCCGCGCGGGTGGCTCGCGAGATGTTCGGCATCGAGAACGTCGCGGCTCGTATCTACGACCCGCGGCGTGCCGAGGTGTACCAGCGCCTTGGCATCCCGACTGTCGCCACTGTCCGCTGGACGGCCGACCAGATGCTGCGGCGGCTGCTGCCGTCCGGCGCGGAGCCGCTGTGGCGGGACCCGAGCGGCGGGGTGCAGCTGGCGGAGGTGCACACCTCGCCGTCCTGGATAGGGCACAAGGTCAGCACGCTGCAGGAGGAGACGGGCGTGCGCGTCGCCTTCCTCACCCGGCTGGGGGAAGCGGTTCTGCCGACGTCGCAGACCGTGTTGCAGGAGGGCGACCTCGTCCACGTGATGATGCGTACGGACGAGATCGAGAAGGTCGAGGCGGCCTTCGCCGAGGGCCCTGAGGAAGGCGGTCACTGATGCGGGTCGCTATTGCGGGCGCCGGCGCGGTGGGCCGTTCCATCGCGGGCGAGCTGCTGGAGAACGGGCACGAGGTACTGCTGGTCGACAAGGCGCCCACCGCGATCTCGGTGGAGCGGGTGCCGCAGGCCGAGTGGCTGCTGGCGGACGCGTGCGAGATCACGTCGCTGGACGAGGCGGCGTTGCAGCGGTGCAACGTTGTGATCGCGGCGACGGGTGACGACAAGGTCAATCTGGTCGTCTCGCTGCTCGCGAAGACGGAGTACGGGGTGCCGAGGGTGGTCGCCCGGGTCAACAACCCGAAGAACGAGTGGCTCTTCAACGAGTCCTGGGGCGTCGATGTCGCGGTCTCCACGCCGCGCCTGATGTCGGCGCTGGTGGAGGAGGCGGTGAGCGTCGGCGATCTCGTACGGCTGCTGCGCTTCAGCCATGGCGACGCGAACCTGGTCGAACTGACGCTGCCGCCGGAGTCGGCGATCGCCGGCACGCAGGTGGGCGACGTGGCCTGGCCGGAGGACACCTCACTGGTCACGATCATCCGCGGCTCGCGGGTGCTGACGCCGGGCACGGAGGAAACGCTGGAGGCGGGCGACGAGCTGCTGTTCGTGGCGGCGCAGGCCCGCGAGGAACAGTTGGAGGACCTGCTGTCGGTCCGCCGCGAGGACGCGACGAGCTGACGGGTTCCGTACGCGAAGGGGCCCGGGGAACCTGATCGGTTCCCCGGGCCCCTTCGCGTGTGTCCGGCCGTGGCGCTACGTGTCCGGTCGCGGCTACGCCTCGCGCTGCGCCGCCGACGCCGCCTTGCGTTCCTTCTCGGCGCGTTCCTCCGCCTCCATCTCCGCGAAGACGTCGATCGGCGCCGGCGCCTTTGCCAGGAAGACCCAGGTCAGGTACACCGCGAGGAGGAACGGCGGGATCTTCAGGGTGACCAGGACCCAGCCGAGCTGCTCGGTGTCCGCCCACCAGTAGAGCGGGAAGAGGATCGCGCACTTCGCGAGCAGGATCAGGCCCCATGCCCAGCTCGCCTTCGCGTACGCCTTCTTCCGGCCCGGGTTACGCGTCCGCCAGGAGAGGTTCTCCTTGAAGACCGGGCCCAGGATCAGGCCGATCAGCGGGACGCCCGCGATCGTCGTCGCGATGTATGCCACCGCCAGGCCGAGCGTGTAGATCATGCCCGGCAGATAGAAGTCCTTGGCATTGCCCGTCATCATCGCGAAGACGACGCCGAAGGCCACACCGAAGACCCCGCTGAACGCGTGCTTGACGGTGTCCTTGCGGATCAGCCGGACCGCGACGAGCAGCAGCGAGAGCGCCAGGGCCGCGATGGCCGAGATGTGCAGGTCCTTGTTGATCGTGAAGATCGTGACGAACAGCAGTCCGGGAAGGACCGTCTCCACCATTCCGCGCACGCCGCCGAAGGCCTCGAACAGCGCTGCCTCCGTGACTGCTTTGGCGTCGCTGTCCTGCTGCTTCTGGTCGTTCGTCGTGGTGGTCGGCTTGTCGAGAGACGTCACCGGCTACTCCTGTCCGAGCGGTCGGAGTTCGTATTTGGGGTTGAAAAGCACCCGGCGGCCGTGGCTCATCGAGATCCGGCCCGAGGCTATGAGCCTGCGGCCCGGTTCGATGCCCACGATGGACCGGCGGCCGAGCCAGACGACGTCCAGCGGGGCCGTACCGTCGAAAAGCTCCGCTTCCAGCGCGGGCACCCCGGCCCGTGGACGCAGGGTGACCGTGCGCAAGGTACCAGTCACCCGGACTATCTGGCGGTCGTTGCACTCGGCGATGCGGGTACACCCCGATGCCTCCGCGTCCTCCTGCAGTTCCTCGGACTCAAGGTCCTGCTGGGACGTGGACAGCCGGTCGAGCATGCGGCGGAATCGGCCGGCGGGCTTCGCCGGCCTCTCGGCCTTCTCGGAACGGGGTACGGCACTCATACAAGAAAGCGTACCGGCCGCCACAGACACCAGATCCGGCCGGTGATCCGATTCTGGATCAGCGCTCGAAGCGGTATCCCATACCCGGCTCGGTGACGAAGTGCTTGGGGTGTGAGGGGTCGCCCTCCAGCTTTCGCCGCAGCTGCGCCATGTAGACCCGCAGATAGTTGGTCTCGGTGCCGTAGGACGGGCCCCAGACCTCCTGGAGCAGCTGCTTCTGGCTGACCAGCCGACCGGTGTTGCGTACGAGGACCTCCAGCAGATGCCACTCGGTCGGGGTCAGCCGCACATCACGCCCGTCGCGGTGCACCTTCTTCGCCGCGAGATCGACTGTGAAGCCCTCCGTCTCGACGATCACGGCGTCGTCGTCCCCGCCGACGGGCTCCGCCCTGCGGACCGCGGCGCGCAGCCGGGCGAGCAGTTCGTCCATGCCGAAAGGCTTGGTGACGTAGTCGTCGGCACCGGCGTCCAGCGCCTCGACCTTCTCGTCGGAGGTCTGGCGGGCGGAGAGGACCAGGATCGGGACGCGGGTCCAGCCGCGCAGGCCCTTGATCACCTCTACGCCGTCCATGTCGGGCAGACCGAGGTCGAGTACGACGGCGTCGGGGTGGCGGACCGCAGCCAGCTGGAGCGCCGTCGCGCCGTCGGGGGCCGCGTCCACCTCGTACTTGCGCGCCTTCAAATTGATCACGAGGGCGCGTACGATCTGCGGCTCGTCGTCGACCACGAGCACCCGGGTCATTGCGGGCCTGCCTTTCTGCTCTGCACTGACATCTCTGCACTGACATCTCTGCTCTGCACTGCCATCGCTGGCGTCCCGGTCACGAGATGACCCGGGCGGGAAGTTCGGGGCTGACCGGAGCGGCTCGGGGTGCTGCCCTGAGGGTGAGGACCATGGTCATGCCACCGCCGGGGGTGTCCTCCGCGGTGAGTGTGCCGCCCATGGCTTCGACGAAGCCGCGGGCGACCGCGAGACCGAGGCCCACACCGGCACCGCGTGGAGCGTCACCGTAGCGCTGGAAGGGCTCGAAAATCCGCTCTTTCTCGTCATCCGGGACACCGGGGCCGCGGTCTGCGACCCGCACCTCGACGCGGTCGCCGGGGGTGCTCGCGGAGACGGAGACGGGTGTGGCGTCGGGGCTGTACTTAACGGCGTTCTCGACGATGTTGGCGACGGAACGTTCCAGCAGTCCCCGGTCGACGGCCACCATGGGCAGCGTCTCGGGTATGTCGAGCTCGACACTCTCCGCGGGCACCGCGACGAGCGCCATCGGGACGACCTCGTCGAGATCGGTCACCCGGATGAGCGGGGCGACAGTGCCGGTCTGGAGGCGGGACATGTCGAGAAGGTTGCCGACGAGATGGTCGAGGCGGTCGGCGCCGTCCTCGATCCCTTCGAGCAGTTCCGCCTCGTCCTCGTCGGACCAGGCGACGTCGTCGGACCTGAGCGAGGAGACGGCTGCCTTGATCGCGGCCAGCGGGGTGCGCAGATCGTGGCTGACGGCTGCGAGCAGAGCCGTACGGATGCGATTGCCCTCGGCCAGCCTGCGGGCCTCCTCCGCCTCGCCGACCAGTCGCTGGCGGTCCAGTACGACGGCGGCCTGGGCGGCGAAGGCGGCGAGCACCCGGCGGTCCTCGGCGGGCAGGACGCGGCCGGACAGGGCGAGCGCCATATGGTCGCCGACCGGCATGTCCACGTCCGCGTCCTCGGGGCGCTGGACGGAGCTGGGGCCGACGCTGCCCGCGCAGGTCCACGGCTCGACGTCGCTCAGCCGCTCCAGCAGCGCCACGGACTCCATACCGAAGGTCTCGCGGACCCGCTCCAGCAGCGCGTCCAGGGTGGTCTCTCCCCGCAGCACGCTGCCGGCCAGGAAGGACAGGATCTCGGACTCGGCACGCAGCCGGGCCGCCTGATGGGTGCGGCGGGCCGCAAGGTCCACCACGGAGGCCACAGCCACGGCCACCGCGAAGAAGATCACGATGGCGACGATGTTCTTCGGGTCCGAGATGGTCAGGGTGTGGGTTGGCGGCGTGAAGTAGTAGTTCAGCAGCAGCGAGCCGACGGCGGCCGAGGCGAGCGCCGGCAGCAGTCCGCCGAGCAGCGCTGACGCCACGGTCAGGAAGAGGAAGAGCAGGACGTCGTTGGCGAGCCCCAGGCTGTCGTCGAGGCTGGTCAGTATCAGCGAGAGCAGTACGGGACCGGCGACGCCGACGAGCCAGCCCGCGACGATCCGGGACCGGCCGAGCCGGGCGCCACGGGCCACCGGCAGTCCCCGGCCCTTGCCCGCCTCGTCGTGCGTGACGATGTGTACGTCGAGGTCGGGGCCGGATTCGCGGGCGACCGTCGCGCTGACGCCGGGGCCGAACATGTACTGCCAGGTCGGGCGGCGGCTGGCACCGAGCACGATCTGGGTGGCGTTGACTCCGCGGGCGAACTCCAGGAGCGCGGACGGGACGTCGTCGCCGATGACGTGGCGGAAGGTGCCGCCGAGGTCCTCGACGAGGGTCCGCTGGACGGCCAGTTCCTTGGGCGAGGCCGAGGTCAGCCCGTCACTGCGGGCGATGTAGACGGCCAGCACCTCGCCGCCGGCGCCCTTCTCCGCGAGCCGGGCGGCGCGCCGGATGAGGGTGCGGCCCTCGGGGCCGCCGGTGAGGCCGACGACGATGCGCTCACGCGCCTGCCAGGTGGAGCGGATGTTGTGCTCGCCGCGGTACTGCTGGAGGTATTCGTCGACCCGGTCCGCGACCCAGAGCAGGGCCAACTCCCGCAGCGCTGTGAGGTTTCCGGGACGGAAGTAGTTGGAGAGGGCCGCGTCGACCTTGTCCGACGTGTAGATGTTGCCGTGGGCCATGCGACGGCGCAGCGCCTGTGGCGACATGTCGACCAGTTCGAGCTGGTCCGCCCGGCGGACGACCTCGTCCGGGACGGTCTCCCTTTGTCGTACGCCCGTGATCGACTCGACGACGTCACCCAGGGACTCGAAGTGCTGGATGTTGACCGTCGATATGACGTCGATGCCCGCCGCGAGCAGCTCCTCGACGTCCTGCCAGCGCTTGGCGTTACGGGAGCCCGGCACATTCGTGTGAGCCAGTTCGTCCACGAGCGCGACGGCCGGACGGCGCTCGAGAACCGCGTCGACGTCCATCTCGGTGAAGACCGTGCCGCGGTACTCGATCTCGCGGCGCTGGATCTGCTCCAGGCCGTGCAGCATCACCTCGGTGCGCGCTCGTCCGTGGTGCTCGACGAAGGCGACCACGCAGTCGGTGCCACGCTCCACACGGCGATGCGCCTCGGACAGCATGGCGTATGTCTTGCCGACGCCCGGTGCCGAGCCGAGATAGACCCGTAGCTTGCCGCGTCCCATGGCCCCATTGTCTTTCAGACAGCTGTTCACACTGCCTCGACCCTACGGCCAGAGTTTCCGACATTCCGGGCATGAGGAAGGCCTCAGCTGCGCATTTGACGCGATTCTGATGCAGCCCGTTCCCGCCGGGGCCGGACAGACCGGTGGGCCGCACTCCCGTGAAGGAGCGCGGCCCACCGGCCCGGTCGATTTCCGCCCGAGGTGTCAGCGCACCTCGGTGATCTCGGGGCCGCGCTGCAGCTGCCCCATGCCGCCGGAGAAGCGGGAGCTCCCCTGCTCCTCCTGCTGAACGCCCTCGGGCACCATCTGCGCATCGTCCGGCAGCTTGAGGACGATCGGGTCGCGCGGCGCCATCGGCCCGTCGCCCCGTACGACGACGGTGTCCCGGAAGATCTGCTCGAGCAGCCCGGCGGCCGCCGGCTGCACGGCGCCCTGCCCGGAGATCACTCCGCGCAGGAACCAGCGCGGCCCGTCGACGCCGACGAAGCGCACCAGCTGCACACCGCCCGTGCCGTCCGGCAGCTGTACCGGGACCTGGGCCCGCAGCTCCCAGCCGAGCGGCCCCTCGACCTCGTCGATGATGCCGCCCTGCTGCGTGATGCCGGAGGCGATCTCCTCGCGGACCTCGCCCCAGATGCCTTCCTTCTTGGGCGCCGCGAAGGCCTGCAGCTGTACGGCGCTGTCGCGCAGCACGACGGTGGCGGCGACGATCGCGTCACCCGCGACCTCGACGCGCAGCTCCATTCCCTCGACTCCGGGCACGAAGAGTCCGCCCAGATCGACCCGGCCCTCGCCGGGCTTGGATACCTCGGAGACGTCCCAGGGGCCGTCGGGCCGGGGCGCCGGCGGAAGGTTCGTCCGGCGGGGCGTCCCCTCCTCGGCAGACTCGGCTGCCTCGTCGGAGTACCGAGCGTCACGCTCGTCGACGACCTGCTCGGCCTCGCCCGCTGCGTCCGCCGCGTCCCTGGCGGAACCACTCTTCTTGCGACGTCCGAACACGTCACTGTCCTTCCCGGTCGGATACGACCGAAGCGTATCGATTCCCACCCGTTGAGCCGTCCACGGCGGCATGACCGCCGGTGGACCCGAAGCCCCCCTCGGCCCGCGCCGAGCCGGGAAGCTCCGCCACCTCGTGGAAGCGCACCTTCTCGACCTGCTGGACGACCAGTTGGGCAATCCGGTCGAACCGATCGAACCGCACGGTCTCGCGCGGATCGAGATTGACCACGATCACCTTGATCTCCCCACGGTACCCGGCATCCACCGTCCCCGGGGCATTCACGAGGGCTACTCCGCAGCGGGCGGCCAGACCGGACCGAGGGTGCACGAAGGCCGCGTACCCATCGGGGAGGGCGACCGACACCCCGGTGGGCAGCACGGCCCGTTCACCCGGGGCGAGTTCGACCGCCTCGGTGGTCACGAGATCGGCGCCGGCGTCGCCGGGGTGTGCGTACGCCGGGAGCGGCACCTCGGGGTCCACACGACGGATCAGCACATCGACAGGGTTGCGCATCAGGGGTTCACCTCGAAGGCGCGGGCGCGCCTGATCTGGTCGGGGTCGGCCATGGCCGCCTGGATCTCCTCCGGGCGGCCGTTGTCGATGAAGTGGTCGACCTTGACCTCGACGAAGAGGGCGTCGGCACGGACGGCGACGGGTCCGTCGGGGCCGCCGATCCGGCCGACGGCGGTGGAGAAGATCTTGCGTCCGGCGACCGCGGTCACCTCGGCCTGGAGGTGCAGCACGGTGTCCACGGGCACCGGGCGTACGAAGTCGGTCTCGAGCCGGCCGGTGACCGCGATGGTCCGCAGCAGCCAGTTCAGCGAGCCGAGCGTCTCGTCCAGGGCCGAGGCGAGTACGCCGCCGTGCGCGAGGCCGGGCGCGCCCTGGTGCGCTGGCTTGACGGTGAACTCGGCGGTGACGCGTACACCCTCGCCGGCCCGCGCCTGAAGGTGCAGTCCCTGCGGCTGAGCCTCGCCGCAGCCGAAACAGTGCTCGTAGTGCGCGCCGAGGAGCTCACCGGGCGCCGGGGCTTCGGGGTGCCTCACTGGCGGTATGGCGTCGGCCGGAGGGGTCATAGCCGCGGCCCGGCCCGAGGATCCGGGGGTCGCCCCCCGGGATTTCGCAGTGCTCACAGGCGCAGACCTTACCCGCGCGGCTACCCGCGGGCCGCACCGTGCCAAGCTTGGTTTCATGCAGCCTTCCGTCCCGCACTACGAAGAACGTCTGACCGCACCCCGTTCGTGGTGGGTCATCACCGCCCTCGTGGGCGTCGCGGGCGGCCTGCTGATGCTGCCGCTGGGGACGCTGCCGATGCTCGGCGGCCTGATCGGCGCGGCAGCGATGGCGGCGGTCGTGGTCAGTTCGTACGGCTCGGTACGCATCCGCGTGGTGGCGGACTCACTGGTCGCGGGCGACGCCCGGATCCCGCTGACGGCGCTCGGCGAGGCCGAGGTGCTGGACGCGGACGAGGCGCGCGCCTGGCGCTCGTACAAGGCGGATCCCCGGGCCTTCATGCTGCTGCGCAGCTATGTCCCGACGGCCCTGCGGATCGAGATCACGGATCCGGCCGACCCGACGCCGTACGTCTATCTCTCGACCCGGAAACCGAAGGCGCTGGCCGCCGCCCTGACGGCGGTGCCCACGGCCTGACGGCCCGGGGCGTCAGCGGCCCAGTTCGCGGGGGCCCTGACGCGTCTCCAGCGGATCCTTGGGCTGCTCCAGCGGCGGGAGTGGCGGCAGCGCGTCCCAGGGGACCTGCTTGCTGCGCAGGTCCTTGCGGATGCGCTCCGCGAGCTTCTTGGTGTCCCTGCGGTTCAGCACGGCTCCGACGGCCGCGCCGACCATGAACGGCATCAGGTTCGGCAGATTACGGACCATGCGCTTCATGATCTGCTGCCGCAGCTCGCGCTTGAAACGGCCGCCGAGTGCGGCATTCACCGAGGACGGCTTGGTCACGTCGATCCCGCGCTCCTCCGTCCAGGAGGTCAGATAGGCGGCGCTGCGCTCCGTGAGGGTGCCCGGCGGCCTGATGCCATAGACCTCGTGGAGCTCGGCGATGAGCTTGAGCTCGATCGCGGCGACGCCGATGATCTCCGCGGCCAGCTCGGCCGGCATCGCCGGCGGTACAGGCATCATCGCGGCCGCGCCGATACCCGCGCCGACCGTGGATGTGCCGTTGGCCGCGCCCGCGACCAGCTTGTCCGCAAGCTGCTCGGGAGCGAGGCCGGGGAACTGCTTGCGCAGCGTCGCGAGATCGCGCACCGGCACGCGCGGTGCGTTCTCGATGATCCGGTCGGCGATGTACGTGAGCCCCGCTCTGGCGCTCTCGCCACCCTTCCGGACGCTGTGCCTTACGGCGGCCAGGCGTGGAGCCCTGCTCGGGGACCCCGCCTGACCGGCTGCTTCGAGCGAGGCCGGCAGGCCCCGCCCGTCGTCGTCTGCTGCGCCGTGGGGCAGCAAGGCGGCCGAGTGCTCGGCAGACGCCTTGGCGTCGTGTGCCGGGCCCGTACCGCCCTGATGCGCCTCCGGCGGCTTGTGACGCCGAAGGCGCCGCTTCCTGGACGGTGTATCGCCTGCCACGGCCGCCGGACCTCAGTCGCAGTCGCGGCAGATCGGCTGACCGTTCTTCTCTCGGGCCAGCTGGCTGCGGTGGTGCACCAGGAAGCAGCTCATGCAGGTGAACTCGTCAGCCTGCCGGGGCAGCACGCGAACGGACAGTTCCTCGTTGGAAAGGTCCGCTCCGGGCAGCTCCAGGCCTTCGGCCTGCTCGAATTCGTCGACGTCGACGGACGACGTCGTCTTGTCGTTCCGGCGAGCCTTCAGTTCCTCAAGGCTGTCCGAATCGACGTCGTCGTCGGTCTTGCGTGGGGTGTCGTAGTCCGTTGCCATGTCGCTCTCCCCCTCTGGGTGTCTGCGGTGTCTCCAGCGCACGTAACGCGTGAGAGGCCGGACTTGTGCCCGACCCGAGGCGGAGATTTTGCCTCACATCAAGGTCTGTTACTCAATCGACACCCAACCGGATTCCTCAAGAGTGCTCTGGTTGGATGGCGATCGGGACCGTACACGGTCCGAATGTCGCACTTCACGGGCGCCACCCCGTGTACTTCCCGTGATCTCGGCCCCCGGAAACCCGGACTTTTCCTGGTTTTCCGGCAGATCCTTGATCACGGAGAGTTGATGGCCTGAAATTCGCCTCTGTGATCGATCACACACGGGCCTCTCGGGCTCGCGTCCCGAAAATTCCGCGTAAAGCGAACGAAGCGAGGCGCGTCGCTCAGCATCTCAGACCGGGAGGGTGACGCGCATCACGAGGCCTCCGCCCTCCCGAGGCTCCGCGATAATACGGCCTCCGTGAGCGCGGGCCACCGAGCGGGCGATCGAAAGCCCCAGGCCGACGCCCTTGTCGCTGCCGGTGCGCTCCTGCCGCAGCCGCCGGAAGGGCTCGAAGATGTTGTCGATCTCGTACGCGGGAACCACCGGCCCCGTATTCGAGACCACCAGCACCGCCTGGCTCTGCCGGGTCTCGGTGGTGACTTCCACCCAGCCCCCTTCCGGGATGTTGTAGCGCACGGCGTTCTGCACCAGGTTCAGGGCGATCCGCTCCAGCAGGACGCCATTGCCCTGCACGACGGCGGGCGCGCGCCTCCCGCGGATCTCCACGCCTGTCGCCTCGGCCTCGGCGCGCCCTTGGTCGACGGCGCGCGTTGCGACCTCGGCGAGGTCCACCGGCTTGCGCTCGACGATCTGGTTGTCGCTGCGGGCGAGCAGCAACAGGCCTTCGACCAGTTGCTCGCTGCGCTCGTTGGTGGCCAGGAGGGTCTTGCCCAGCTGCTGAAGCTCCACGGGCGCCCCGGGGTCGGAGAGGTGGACCTCCAGCAGCGTGCGGTTGATCGCGAGCGGTGTACGCAGCTCGTGCGAGGCGTTCGCGACGAACCGCCGCTGCGCGGTGAAGGCCCGCTCCAGGCGCTCCAGCATCTCGTCGAAGGTGTCGGCGAGCTCCTTGAGCTCGTCGTCCGGGCCGTCCAGCTCGATCCGCCGCGAGAGGTCGGAGCCGGCCACCTGACGGGCGGTGCGGGTGATCCGGCCGAGCGGGGACAGGACGCGGCCCGCCATGGCGTAGCCGAAGGCGAAGGCGATGATGCTGAGGCCGAGCAGCGCGAAGAGCGAGCGGCGCAGCAGGTCGTCGAGGGCCATCTCGCGCTGGTGCTGGAGGCACCCCGCGACGGCCTCGTTGAACTGCTCGCCGGTCCCCTGCTCCGGCAGCCGGCACCACTCGGTGGTGGGCTGCACCTGTCCCGTCACGATCTTGAAGGGCAGGTCGCCGACCCTGACCTGCAGCGCCTGCGCGGTGAGCAGATAGATGATCGACAGCAGCAGGATTCCGGCGATCAGGAACATCCCGCCGTACAACAGCGTGAGCCGTATCCGGATGGTCGGGCGCAGCCAGGGCCGCACAGGCTCCCGCGGGTCCCAGGTCGGTTTCGGAGGCGCCGCCGGTGGCGCCGGGGTGGTGGCCATCGATCAGATCCGGTAGCCGGAGCCGGGGACGGTGACGATCACGGGTGGCTCGCCGAGCTTGCGGCGCAGGGTCATCACGGTCACGCGCACGACATTGGTGAACGGGTCGGTGTTCTCGTCCCATGCCTTTTCGAGCAGCTGCTCGGCCGAGACGACAGCGCCCTCGCTGCGCATCAGGACCTCCAGGACTGCGAACTCCTTGGGGGCGAGCTGGATCTCCTTGCCGTCGCGGAAGACCTCACGGCGGTTCGGATCGAGCTTGATGCCGGCACGCTCCAGGACGGGCGGCAGCGGCACGGTCGTACGGCGGCCCAGCGCCCGTACACGGGCGGTGAGCTCGCTGAAGGCGAAGGGCTTGGGGAGGTAGTCGTCCGCGCCCAGTTCCAGGCCCTCGACACGGTCGCTGACGTCGCCGGACGCGGTCAGCATCAGCACCCGGGTCGGCATTCCCAGCTCGACGATCTTGCGGCACACGTCGTCGCCGTGGACCAGCGGAAGGTCGCGGTCCAGGACGACCACGTCGTAGTCGTTGACCCCGATGCGCTCCAGGGCCGCCGCGCCGTCGTACACGACGTCGACGGCCATGGCCTCCCGGCGCAGTCCGGTGGCCACCGCATCGGCGAGCAGCTGCTCGTCCTCGACGACGAGTACGCGCACGTCGTGATCCTTCCTCTGGGCCCGTCACCCCGTGATCAGGGCGGTGTGTGAGCACTGGCTGTGCGCATCCATCCTGCCCGTTACGCGCGTAAACCGGCTGTAAGGCGGTGCAGTCCGTGACGACCGGCCGGGGCGTCAAGGAAATATCCGGATTCCCGGGGCAGTTGAGGTTTCTCTCAGGGAGGGCCTGGGGAAGACGACTGCACACCCGAGATCACGCCCTGTATGTGGCACGCCACGACCTGTTCCCGGGTTGATCAACCCACCGTCGGCACACCCCCGTGCCACCGACCCACGACGAGGGGGCGCACATGGACGCATTCACCGCAGGACTGCTGCAGCGCATAAAGGCCGCGGAGACAGACCTCACGCTGGCTCGCGAGACGGGTGACGACTTCCTTGCGGATGTCGAGCAGGCAGAGTTGGACGACCTGCGCCGCCTGGCCGCGGAGCACGGCGTGGAGGTCAGCGCCGCGTAGCGCCGGGCCGTACAGGTACCGGACATGAGAAGGGCCCCGACGCCGCGGGACGGCGCCGGGGCCCTTCTGTGCTGCTTGTTCCAGGCGTACGGGCTCGTTCCAGTCGTACGGCTCGCTCCAGTCGCGCGGCCCTAGTCGTGCCAGGCGCCGAACTCTTCCAGGAGCGCCTGCAGCGGCTCGAAGACGCCCGGGCTCGCCGCCACCGCCAGATCGTACGAAGGTGCCTGCCCGGGACGGCCGCCGGTCAGGGCGCCCGCCTCGCGGGCGATCAGGTCGCCCGCCGCCAGGTCCCAGGCGTTGAGGCCGCGCTCGTAGTAGCCGTCCAGGCGGCCCGCGGCGACGTCGCAGAGGTCCACGGCCGCGGAGCCGCTGCGGCGGATGTCACGCAGGCGCGGGATCAGCCGCTGGGCGACGTCCGCCTGGTGGGTGCGTACGGCCGCGACGTAGTTGAAGCCGGTGGAGACCAGGGCCTGGTCCAGCGGGGGCGCAGGGCGGCACCGGAGGGGCTTGTCGTCGGCGTACGCACCGCCGCCGAGCACCGCCCGGTAGGTCTCGCGGCGCATCGGGGCCGCCACGACCCCCACGACCGTCGCGCCGTCGCGCTCGGCGGCGATGGAGACCGCCCAGGTGGGCAGGCCGTACAGGTAGTTGACGGTGCCGTCGAGCGGGTCGATGACCCAGCGGACGCCGCTGGTGCCGGCCGTGGAGGCGCCCTCCTCGCCGAGGAAGCCGTCGTCGGGGCGGTGCTCGGCCAGGAAGCCGGTGATCAGCTTCTCGGCTGCGATGTCCATCTCTGTGACGACGTCGATGGGGCTGGACTTGGTGGCGGCGACGCCCAGGTCGGCGGGGCGGCCGTCGCGCAGCAGCTCCCCCGCCCGGCGGGCGGCCTCCAGGGCGAGGTCGAGCAGTTCGGGCAGGAGAGGATCGGTCACAGAGCTTCCTTACGCGTAAGGGCTGTCGGCGCCGGCGGCCGCGGGCTTCGGCGCCCGGGCCGGGCAGCAGCCGACCGGACAGAGGTCGTGCGAGGGGCCGAGCGCCCCCAGCGCACAGCGCTCGGCGGGCAGGCCACGCTCCGTCGCGGCCCGCTCAAGGACGAGGTCGCGCACCGCGGCGGCGAACCGCGGGTCGGCGCCGACCGTCGCCGAACGCCGCACGGGCAGCCCCAGCTCGCTGGCCTTCGCGGTGGCCTCGGTGTCAAGGTCGTACAGGACCTCCATGTGGTCGGAGACGAAGCCGATGGGCACCATCACCACCGCGGGCGCGCCGGAGCCGTGCAGCTCCTCCAGGTGGTCACAGATGTCCGGCTCCAGCCACGGGATGTGCGGGGCCCCGCTGCGCGACTGGTAGACGAGCTGCCAGGGGTGCTCGACGCCTGTCTGCTCGCGCACGGCGTCGGCGATCAGCCGGGCGACCTCGAGGTGCTGGCGTACATACGCACCGCCCTCGCCGTGCCGGTCGACCGGGCCCGACGCGTCGGCCGCGGACTTCGGGACGGAGTGCGTGGTGAACGCGAGATGGGCCCCCGCGCGCACCTCCTCGGGAAGGTCCACCAGCGACTTGAGGACGCCTTCGATCATGGGGCGTACGAAACCGGGGTGGTTGAAGTAGTGCCGCAGCTTGTCCACGCGCGGCAGTTCCAGCCCTTCCGCCTCCAGGGTGGCCAGCGCGTCCGCGAGGTTCTCGCGGTACTGACGGCAGCCGGAGTACGAGGCGTACGCGCTGGTGGCGAGGACGGCGATGCGACGGTGGCCGTCCTGGACCATCTCGCGCAGGGTGTCGGTCAGATACGGCGCCCAGTTCCGGTTGCCCCAGTGCACCGGCAGGTCAAGGCCGTGCTCGGCGAAGTCCTTGCGCAGGGCGTCCAGCAGGGCGCGGTTCTGGTCGTTGATCGGACTGACCCCGCCGAACAGGAAGTAGTGCTGCCCCACCTCCTTGAGCCGTTCCGTGGGGATGCCGCGGCCCCGGGTGACGTTCTCCAGGAACGGGACGACGTCGTCCGGGCCTTCGGGACCGCCGAAGGAGAGCAGCAGCAGGGCGTCGTAAGGGACTGGGTCACGCTGATCCGACATGGAACCGATCCTGCCACCAGCCTCGGACAGCGAGAAAACCGCCGTGCGCGGAGCAGTGGTACCGGCGTAATCTGCGAATGCCTCTCATACGCCTTACGCTGGCGAAGCCACCCAGGCACAGCGAACCAACAACGCCCCCGGCCCACGTCCATCACGGGCCCCGGTGAGGCGCCTTACCGGAGCTCTCCTTGCCCAGTCCGTACCGCGCCATCTTCGCCGCCCCAGGCAGCAAGGGGTTCTCCGCCGCAGGCTTCTTCGGCCGGATGCCGCTGTCCATGATGGGCATCGGCATCGTGACCATGATTTCCCAGATCACAGGGCGCTACGGACTCGCGGGCGCGCTCGCGGCGACGCTCGCGATGTCGGCCGCGGTGCTCGGCCCGCAGATCTCCCGGCTGGTAGACCGGCACGGTCAGGCCAAGGTGCTGCGCCCGGCCACCCTCGCCTCGGTGGCGGCCGTCGCGGGCCTGCTGGTCTGCGCCCAGCAAGACGCCGCGGACTGGACGCTGTTCGTCTTCTCCGCGGCCGCGGGCTGTGTGCCGAGCGTGGGCTCGATGACCCGCGCCCGGTGGGCCGAGATCTACCGGGGTTCGCCGCGCGAGCTGCACACCGCGTATTCGTGGGAGTCGATCGTCGACGAGGTGTGCTTCATCTTCGGGCCGATCATCTCCATCGGGCTCTCCACCGCCTGGTTCCCCGAGGCGGGCCCGCTGCTCGCAGCCGCGTTCCTGATCGTCGGCGTCTTCTGGCTGACCGCGCAGCGCGCCACCGAGCCGGTGCCGCATCCGCGCGAGCACCACACCGGCGGCTCCGCACTGCGCTCCCCCGGACTGCAGGTGCTGGTGGCCACCTTCGTGGCGACGGGCGCGATCTTCGGCGCGGTCGACGTCGTCACGGTGGCCTTCGCGGAGGAGCAGGGGCACAAGGCCGCGGCGAGCCTGGTCCTCGCGGTGTACGCGCTCGGCTCCTGCCTCGCCGGAGCGGTCTTCGGACTGCTCCACCTCAAGGGCTCGGCCTCCCGAAGGTGGCTGGTGGGAGTGTGTGCGATGGCCGTGAGTATGATCCCCCTCCAACTGGCCGGGAACCTTCCCTTCCTGGCCGTGGCGCTCTTTGTCGCGGGCCTGTCCGTCGCACCCACGATGGTGACCACGATGGCCCTGATCGAAGCGCACGTACCGCGCACCAACCTGACCGAGGGCATGACCTGGACCAGTACCGGGCTCGCGGTCGGAGTGGCGCTCGGCTCCTCGGCCGCCGGCTGGGTGGTCGACGCGTCGGGAGCGGACGCGGGGTACGTGGTGCCCGCCGTTGCGGGAGCGCTCGCGGCCGCGGTGGCGTTCCTGGGGTACCGCCGGCTGCGCAGGCCGGTGCCGACGCGGGAGGGGCAGCGTGAGCGGGAGTACGAAGACGGGGCGCAGCACGTGGCGTAACTGGGCGGGGAATGTCACCGCCCGTCCGGTACGGGAGGTCTCGCCCGCCTCCGCCGAGGAACTCGCCGCCGCCGTACGGAAGGCGGCCGAGGACGGCTTCAAGGTGAAGGCCGTCGGCACGGGCCACTCCTTCACCGCCGCCGCGGCCACCGACGGGGTGCTGATACGGCCCGAACTGCTGGCCGGGATCCGGGACATCGACCGTACGGCCATGACCGTCACCGTCGAGGCGGGCACTACGCTCAAGCGGCTGAACGCGGCCCTCGCCCGTGAGGGGCTCTCGCTCACGAACATGGGCGACATCATGGATCAGACGGTGGCGGGCGCGACCTCCACCGGCACGCACGGCACTGGCCGCGAATCGGCCTCGATCGCCGCCCAGATCAGGGCACTTGAGCTGGTCACGGCGGACGGCTCGGTGCTGACCTGCTCCGAGAAGGAGAATCCGGACGTCTTCGCGGCGGCCCGGATCGGGCTCGGCGCGCTCGGCGTCGTCAGCGCGATCGCCTTCGCCGTGGAGCCGGTCTTTCTGCTGACGGCCCGCGAGGAGCCGATGGCCTTCGACAAGGTCACCGCCGAATTCGACGCGCTCTTCGCCGAGAACGAGCACTTCGAGTTCTACTGGTTCCCGCACACCGGCAATTGCAACACCAAGCGCAACAACCGCAGCGCGGGCCCCGCCGCCCCGCCCGGACAGATCAGCGGCTGGATCGAGGACGAGCTGCTTTCCAACGGCCTCTTCCAGGTGGTCAATTCGCTCGGCCGGGCGGTCCCCGCGACCATCCCGACGGTCGCCAAGATCTCCAGCCGCGCCCTCTCCGCCCGTACGTACACGGACATCCCCTACAAGGTCTTCACATCTCCGCGCCGGGTGCGGTTCGTGGAGATGGAGTACGCGCTTCCGCGGGAGGCGACGGTCGGCGCGCTGCGCGAGGTGAAGGCGATGATCGAGCGCTCGCCGCTGCGCGTCAGCTTCCCGGTGGAGGTGCGGACGGCCCCGGCCGACGACATCGCGCTCTCGACGGCCTCGGGCCGGGAGAGCGCGTACATAGCCGTGCACCTCTACAAGGGCACGCCGTACCAGTCGTACTTCACCGCGGTGGAACGGATCATGACCGCGCACGGCGGCCGGCCGCACTGGGGCAAGGTGCACACGCGAGACGCGGAGTACTTCACGGAGGTGTATCCGCGGTTCGGTGAATTCACGGCGCTGCGCGACCGGCTGGACCCTGAGCGGCTGTTCGGCAATGACTATCTGCGGCGAGTTCTGGGCGACTGAGGACCGAGGGCGGCCTCGCCGGCGGGCGCCTGCTTGCCCATCCGCCCAACCATGCCCATCGGCTCAACCATGCACCAGGCAGGGACAGTTGAACGAAGTGAATAGTTCCCTTTGGGAAGGTTCTGTGAACCAGGGCACCTGATCACCCATGCCCCAGACGCCCAACTCCCGTGCTCGAGCAGAAGTTCGGCGGCGCGGCGGTCCACCCCCGTGGCCCGAATGGAGTACTGTGGCGAGCCCTGGGCCCGGCCTCCCTCTCGGGTGTCCGGACCCCAGGTAGGGGGCCGAAAGCGGCGCTCGATCCGGCGGCGCCGCGGCACCGCATGGGCACTGGATGTACAGAGTGACCGACTTGTTACTCAGAGTGGCAAATAGGTAACCGTGCCATAACGGCGATCCAGGGCCTGTGCCCGACACGCCGGGCAACTCGGCAAGGTTGTGGCAGGCTGCACCCGGGCAGGCCACACTCGACTAGCGGAAGCAGCGACGCACGTGACGTCGGCAGGCACCACCCGGGAGGTCCCCATGCCCGAACTGCGTGTCGTGGCCGTCTCCAACGACGGCACACGACTGGTGCTCAAGGCTGCGGACAGCACGGAGTACACGCTTCCGATTGACGAGCGGCTGCGCGCTGCCGTGCGCAATGACCGTGCCCGCCTCGGCCAGATCGAGATCGAGGTGGAGAGCCATCTCCGCCCTCGAGACATCCAGGCACGTATACGCGCCGGAGCCTCCGCCGAGGAGGTCGCGCAGCTCGCCGGCATTCCGGTCGACCGGGTGCGGCGCTTCGAAGGACCCGTGCTCGCCGAGCGCGCGTTCATGGCGGAGCGGGCGCGCAAGACTCCCGTACGCCGTCCCGGCGAGAACACCGGGCCGCAGCTCGGCGAGGCGGTGCAGGAACGGCTGACGCTGCGCGGCGCCGAGAAGGACACCGCGCAGTGGGACTCCTGGCGCCGGGACGACGGCACTTGGGAAGTGCTGCTGGTCTACCGGGTGGCGGGCGAGCCGCACTCGGCGAGCTGGACGTACGACCCGCCGCGGCGGCTCGTCCAGGCAGTCGACGACGAGGCGCGCGCGCTGATCGGCGAGACGGACGACACGATCGCGTCGCAGGAGCCGAGCTTTCCGTTCGTACCGCGCATCGCACGGCTGCCGCGGGACCGTCCGCTGGACCGCGCGCTCGACCGTCAGATGGAGCGCCCGCCCGTGCCGTCGGCCGAGCCGGAGGAGGGCGGCGGGGAGCGGGACTCCCTGACGAGCCTGCTGGAGGCGGTGCCGAGCTTCCGGGGCGACATGGTCGTGCCCGAGCGGCCCGCACCGCCGGAGCCTCCTGCGACCGAGCCCGTCCAGGAGCCCGAGGCGGAAGAGCCGGTCGCTCCGGCGGCCTCGGCGGGCGCGGGTTCGGCGTACGCGGACGTGCTCATGCCGCGCTCGGTGGCGGGCCACCGCGACCGCCTGACCGGCACGACGGACAGGCAGGCGGAGGCGGACGGCGTCCGCCCGGGGCGCCGCGCGGCGGTGCCCAGCTGGGACGAGATCGTGTTCGGCACGCGCCGCAAGAAGCAGGACTAGGGCGCTCCGGCCGCGACCGACTGCGCGCAGGGGCCCGGCACCGCGACGGTGCCGGGCCTCTTGGGGCGCCCGGGCGTCAGCCCGGTTGGGGGCCCGTCGCCACCGGTCGGGATTCGTCCCTGGACCACTGCGACCAGGAGCCCGCGTACAGCGCCGGGGTGAAGCCCGCGATGGCCAGGGCCAGTGCCTCGTGCGCGCCCGAGACGCCGGAGCCGCAGTAGACGCCCACCTCGGGTGTGGTCTCGGAGGCTCCCAGCTTGGTGAAGCGGGCTGCGAGTTCCCCGGGCGGGAGGAAGTGGCCTTCCTGGTCGACGTTTTCCGTCGTCGGGGCCGAGATCGCGCCCGGGATGTGGCCGCCCACCCGGTCGATCGGCTCGACGTCGCCCCGGTAGCGCTCAGCCGCGCGTGCGTCCAGGAGGATGCCCGAGCGGGCCAGGGCCGCCGCCGCGTCGGCGTCCAGGAGCGGGAGCGCGCCCGGTGCGGGGGTGAAGGTGCCCTCGGCGGGGGTGGGGGTCTCGGTCTCCAGGGGTCCCGTCCACACGGCGAGGCCGCCGTCCAGGACCCGTACGTCCGTGTGGCCCGTCCAGCGCAAGAGCCACCAGGCGCGGGCCGCCGCCCAGCCCTGGCCGCCGTCGTACGCAACAACCGGCGAGCCGGCCGAAACGCCCGCCCTGCGCATCGCCGCGCCGAAGGCCTCCGGGTCCGGCAGCGGGTGGCGGCCGCCGTCGCCGGGCGGGCCGGCCAGTTCCGCGTCCAGGTCGACGAAGACCGCGCCGGGGATGTGCCCGGCCTCGTAGCCCGGCCGCCCGTGCGGCCCGCCCAGCTGCCAGCGGATGTCCAGGAGCACCGGAGGGCGGAATCCGGCAAGCTCGCTCGCGAGATCGGTCGCGGAAACGATGGGGTTCATGTGCCCATCCTTGCGCAGCGGCCGGGCAGAGAGTAGCGCCTCCGAAACGGATGGTTAATGCCAAAACGGGCATCCTCCATCGGGAACCGGCCAAAAGCGGCGCGGCCGGGGCGCACCGGACGCCGGGTGGTGCGAGCATCTGCACGGGGCGCACGCCGTTCCGCACAACGGCGCGTATCCGGTCCCCCGCACGACCACCACGATGGTCCGAGGAGAGAGTGACGATGACCGAGGCGACTCGGCACACACCCGGCGCGCCCTGCTGGGTGAGCTTGATGGTGCACAGCCTTGACGCGACCCAGGCCTTCTACGCAGAGCTGTTCGGCTGGGAGTTCGCACCCGGCCCGCAGCAGCTCGGGCCGTACGTCCGCGCGTTGCTGGACGGCAAGGAGGTCGCGGGCATCGGCCGGCTGCCGGCCGACCGGCATCTCGGGGTCGCCTGGACGCCGTACCTGGCGACCGACGACGCGGACGCGACCGTCGAAAAGATCAGGAGCTACGGCGGCACGGTCGGCGTCGGCCCGCTGGACGCAGAGGACGCGGGCCGGCTGGCCATCGTGACCGACCCGGCGGGCGCGGTCTTCGGCATCTGGCAGCGGGGCGCCCTCAGCGGCACCGCCGTGTACGGCACACACGGCACACCGGTCTGGGAAGAGCTGCTGACCACGGAGACCGCTTCGGTCAGCAAGTTCTACCAGGCGGTCTTCGGCTACGAGCTGGAGCCGGTCGTCCCGGCCGACTTCGACTATGTGACGCTGCACCTGGATGGGCATCCGGTGGCCGCCCTGCACGGCGTGGGCCATGCCCTGCCGCGCGACCGGGGCACGCACTGGATGACGTACTTCGAGGTCGAGGACACCGACGAGGCCGCACGCCGGGTCATGGAGCTCGGCGGGCATGTGCTGCAGCCACCGAGGGACGATGCCGGCGGGCGGACCGCGACCGTCGCGGACCCGGAGGGTGCCGTCTTCACGATCGTACGGACGGCTGGTCGCTGACGTCGGCGACCTCGACCGGCAGGACGTCCGGGGAGAGCGCGGCGGCGCGGGCGGTGGCGGCGGTCATCCGCCGCCGGTGGTGGCGCCGGCACAGTACCTCGTAACCGATCTCGTCCGGCGACTGGTTGACGTCGCCGACGACGACCTGGGCGCCTTCGACGACCATCACCCCGCCGACGGTACGGGCGTTGTGCGTAGCCCGCGCGCCGCACCAGCACAGCGCCTCGACCTGAAGCACCTCGACCCGGTCTGCGAGTTCGACGAGCCGCTGAGAGCCGGGGAAGAGCTTGGAGCGGAAGTCGGTGGTGATGCCGAAGGCGAAGACGTCCAGGTCGAGGTCGTCCACAACGCGCGCGAGCTGGTCGATCTGCTCCGGCGCGAGGAACTGTGCCTCGTCGGCGATGACGTAGTCGCAGCGTCCGCCCTTGGAGAGATGGGCGACGAGATACCCGTAGAAGTCGAAGCCCTCCGCGGCCTCGACCGCGTCGGTGACCAGGCCGAGCCGGGAGGAGAGCTTGCCCTCGCCCGCGCGGTCGTCGCGCGTGAAGATCATGCCCTGGAGGCCGCGCGCGGACCGGTTGTGCTCGATCTGAAGAGCGAGGGTGCTCTTTCCGCAGTCCATCGTTCCGGAGAAGAACACCAGCTCGGGCATGGGGAGTTGAGGACCTTTCGGGTCTGCGGGAGAGGAGCGTCCACGGGCGCTTATGAGCGTACTTCGAAGAGCGGGACGAGCTGCTCGATGGGGGTCATCGAGCCGTGCATCCCCACCATCATCGACTCGTGCGGCTCATTGACGGATGCGGTGATCACCACGTCGTCGTGGGCCGCGGCGACGACATCGCCGATCCGCCCGAACACCCGCTCGTCGACCCGCGCGCCGAACCAGCCGGCGGCGATCGCCTCGTCCCGGCTCGCCACCCAGAACTGCTCGCCGAGCACCTCGCGCCAGACTGCGAGCACATCGGACTCGGCACCGGGCACGGCGTAGACATGGCGGGCCCGGCCCTCGCCGCCCAGCAGGGCGACTCCCGCGCGCAGCTCCCAGTCCTCGTCGAAGTCGATGCGCGACTGCTCGTCGAAGGGGATGTCGATCATGCCGTGGTCGGCAGTGACATACAGGGCCGCGCGGGGCGGGAGCTGCTCGGCGAGACGCTGCACCAGCCGGTCGACGTACATGAGCTGGCCGCGCCAGGCATCGGAGTCGACGCCGAAGCGGTGGCCCTTGCCGTCCACGTCGCTGTAGTACGTGTAGACCAACGAGCGGTCTCCCGCGGCGAGTTGCTCCGCCGCGAGGTCCATCCGCTCCTCGCCGGAGAGCCGGCCGAGGAAGCTGCCGCCGCTCAGCGCGATCTTGGTGAGCGGAGTGTGCTGGAAGGTCGGCGACGACACCTGCGCGGTGTGCACGCCCGCCGCGTGGGCCAGCTGGAAGACGGTGGGGTACGGCTGCCAGATCCTCGGATCTGTGTACGGCTTCCAGCGCAGCTGGTTCATCAGCTCGCCGGTCTCCGGGTTGCGCGCGGTGTAGCCGGGCAGTCCGTGCGCGCCGGGCGGCAGGCCGGTGCCGACAGAGGCCAGTGAGGTGGCGGTGGTGGCGGGGAATCCGGCGGTTATCGGCCGTCCCGTGCCGCCCCGCGAGGTGGCGAGCAGCGAGGTGAGATACGGGGCCTCGTCCGGGTGGGCCTTGATCTGCTCCCAGCCGAGGCCGTCGATCAGGAACACGCAGTTCCGGTCGGCGGGGGTGAGCTCGGGGATGGACTGGGTCAGGCCCGGCACCCCCTGGCCCGCGGCGAGCGTCGGCAGCAGATCGGCGAGCGATCCGGTGCCGTAATCGGGGACGGGCGCGGTGTCGAGAGCGAGCGGAGCGAGATGGGGGTACCCCCAGGCCGAAGGCGCTGGGGGAGGAACGGGGTCGTCCGGCCACGGGGGCTGAGCTGCGGGCTGGGCCATCAGCGCGTGGCTGCCGTGGCTTCGGAGAGCGCCTGGGCGAAGGCGAGCGTCTGGCGGACGGCGTCCGGGCCGTCGCCGGCCTCGCTGACGCGCAGGCTCAGGTCGTCGGCGGTGGAGTTGCCGGTGTAGCCGTGGTCCGCCTCGCAGTTGGGGTCGCCGCAGGCCGCGGGCTCCAGGTCGAGGCGGGATACGGCGCCCCAGCCGATAGTGAGGACGACCTCGCGGGGCAGGGTGCCGGGAGTGTACGACTCGGGGTTGGCGACGACGCGGCTGACCACGACAGACGAGATCCGGCCGAGCTTGACCGATTCGGTGGAGGTGGTGGCGTACGGCGTCGGGGAGGACGAGTCGGCGGCCTGCTCGTCGGTGTGGCTGACGATGAAGCGGTTGGCCGTCAGGACGAGGACGGTGACATGGCGGCGCACTTCGTTCGCGTCGAACGTGGTCTCCTGGTGCACCAGGTACGACGCGATCTGCTCGCCACCGACAGCGGCCTCCACCGCCTCGGCCACGAGGGCCGGGTAGTAGCCGCTGCGCTCGATCGCCGCGCGCAGCCCCTGGGTCGTCGTACCGGTCTTCGCCATGCGGTCCATCCTACGGGGCCGCGGGGGCGGTGAGCGCTCAGTAGCTGGGGAGTCGCCGGGGGCCGAGGTCGGTGCGGGCGCGGGGTGGCGCGAGGCGGACGGACGCGCCGAGCACGGAGAGGCCGCGCTGAGCGACGACGACCGGTTCGAGGCTCACTGCGACCACTTCCGGGTGGTCGTCGACCAGTCGTGACACCCGTAGCAGCAGCTCTTCGAGAGCCGGAGTGTCGACGGGCGCGGAGCCGCGCCAACCGAAGAGGAGGGGCGCGGTCCGGATGGTCCTGATCAGCTCGGCCGCGTCGCGGTCGGTGGCGGGGACGAGCCGGTGGGCGGTGTCGCCGAGCAGCTCGGATGGGGCGCCGGCGAGCCCGAAGGAGAGCACGGCGCCGACGGCGGGATCGATGGCGGCGCGGACGACGGTGTCGACGCCGCGGGGGGCCATGGCCTGCACGACGGGCTGCAGCTCCTCGGGCTTGCCGAGGACCTCGGTCAACTCGCGGTATGCCTGCCGCAGTTGGACCTCGTCGGCCAGATCGAGCCGTACGCCGCCGAGGTCGGCGCGGTGGCGGAGGTGCGGGGCGGTGGTCTTGAGGGCGACGGGATAGCCGAGGCGGGCGGCGGCTTGCGCCGCGTCGTCGGGGCCGGGGGCGGGGAGGGTCGGCCGTACGGAGATGCCGTAGCGGCGGAGGAGCTCATGGGCGGCGTCGGGGGCGAGGGTGATGCCGCGGGGGTCGGCGTGCTCGCCGAGCAGCGCGTCGATCTGGGCGGCGGCGCCGGGCTCGTCGATGTCCTCGTACTCGGGGACCTTGCCGGGCTCGGCGGCGTGCCGGCGCCACTGGGCGTACTTCACCGCCTCGGAGAGCGCGCGGACGGCGCGCTCGGCGGCGGGGTAGGCGGGGATGCGGTAGTCGTGCGGGGCGGTCTCGGGGGCCGGGGCCCCATAGCGCGCGGCAGCGGACACGGGGGACGCGCTCTGCCCCGGGGGACGGCGGGGGGTGGCTGCGGGCCGCGTAGCAGCTTCCGGCGCCTTGTGGCCGGCGCCGGAGTCCGGACCGTCGGTCGCCGGGGCCGTGCCCGCGCGGATGCTCGTGGCCGCAGCCGGGGCCGTGCTCATGGCCGGTGCCGGGCGCGTGCTCGTGGCTGCTGCCGGGGGCGTGGTGGTGGCCGGTGCCGGGCGCGTGCTCGTACGTGTGCTCGTGGCCGCTGCCAGCGCCTCCGCCAGGCCACCGATTTCCACGTGGACCACCGCCACGGGCTTTGCCGGAGCCGTCGCCGCCGCGTCGCGCAGGGCCGCCGCCAGGACCTCGCCGTCACCCGATTCCGTGACGCCGTTCTCGCCCACCCACGGGATCGCCGTCACCACGACGGCGTCGCACCCATCGCCGGTCAGCGCTTCGGCGAGCGCGGCCCGGAAGTCCGCCGGGGTGGCCGCCGTCGTGAGGTCGCGCGGCGACAGCGGGCGCAGGCCCTCCGCGAGACAGGCGTCGTAGGTGAGGAGTCCGAGGGACTCGGAGTTGCCGAGGATCGCCACCCGCGGCCCGGCCGGCAGCGGCTGACCCGCCAGCAGCAGGCCCGCGTCGACGAGTTCGGTGACCGTGTCGACGCGGATCACGCCCGCCTGGCGCAGCAGGGCCCCGACTGTGGCGTCCGGGATCCGGGTCACCGGCACCGCGTGCCCGGGCGGCTCGCTGCCGCTGTGGCGGGCGCCCTTGACCACGACGACCGGCTTCACCGCCGCCGTACGCCGCGCGAGGCGGGTGAACTTGCGCGGGTTGCCGATCGATTCGAGGTACAGCAGGACGACATCGGTGTCCGGGTCCTCGTACCAGTACTGCAGAAAGTCATTGCCGGACACGTCCGCGCGGTTGCCCGAGGAGATGAAGGAGGACAGGCCCGCGCCGCGCCGGTGCAGGCCCGACAGCAGGGCGATGCCGATCGCGCCGGACTGGGTGAACAGGCCTATGCGGCCCGGCGCCGGCGACTCAGGCGCGAGGGAGGCGTTGAGGCGGACGGTGTCCGACGTGCTGATGATGCCGAAGGAGTTCGGGCCGATGATGCGCATGCCGTACGAGCGGGCCTGCCGCACCAGTTCGCGCTGGCGCTCCCGCCCGGCCGCGCCGCTCTCGGCATATCCGGCGGTGAGGACGACCAGACCCTGGACGCCGTGCTCGCCGCAGTCGGCGACCGCTTCCGGCACCCGTTCGGCGGGGACGGCAACGACAGCGAGGTCGACCGGCTCCCCGATCTCGCCCACGGAGCGGAAGGCGGGGACGCCGTCCACTTCCCGCTGCCCCTCGGGAAAGGCACGGTTCACCGCATACGTACGCCCGGTGTACCCGGCATCGAGGAGGTTGCGCAGCACGGTGCGGCCCACACCGCCCGGCGCGCGGCCGGTGCCGATGACGGCGACCGATCCGGGCGCGAGGAGGCGCTGCACGGAGCGGGCCTCCGCGCGCTGCTCGCGTCCGCGCTGCACGGCGAGGGACTCTGCGGTCGGCTCCAGGTCGAGGGTCAGATGGACGGAGCCGTCCTCGAAGCTGCGCTTCTGGGTGTAGCCGGCATCCCGGAACACCTTGATCATTTTGTTGTTGGCCGGCAGCACCTCGGCGGCGAAGCGCCGGATCCCGCGCTCGCGGGCGACCGCCGCGATGTGTTCGAGCAGCGCGGACGCGACCCCGCGCCCCTGGTGGGCGTCCTGCACGAGGAAGGCGACCTCGGCCTCGTCGGCAGGGGCACTCGCGGGGCGGCCCTGCGCGTTGATCCGGTCGTAGCGGACAGTCGCGATGAATTCGCCGCCTACCGTGACCGCGAGACCCACCCGGTCCACGTAGTCGTGGTGGGTGAAGCGGTGGACGTCCTTGGCGGACAGCCGTGGATAGGGCGCGAAGAAGCGGTAGTACTTCGACTCGTCCGAGACCTGTTCGTAGAAGCTGACCAGGCGCTCGGCATCCTCGGTGGTGATGGGCCTGATGCGTGCGGTGCCGCCGTCGCGCAGCACCACGTCTGCTTCCCAGTGATCGGGGTAGGCGTGGTCCGGCTCGGTCTGCATGCCGAAAGCGTAAGGCTCACCCACCAGTAGCGGCGGCCGTTGGCCGCGGGCAGTCTGAGGAGATCCGATCGGCGGCCGCTCCCGGGCCGAAGGCCGGTGCGAGCACGCCGCAACGCATGAGAGACTGGTCTAGACAACCGCTAAGACTTGAAGGGCAACACCATGGCTGAGCGCCGCGTCAATGTCGGCTGGGCCGAGGGCCTTCACGCCCGCCCCGCTTCCATCTTCGTCCGTGCCGCCACGGCCGCCGGCGTCCCGTTGACGATCGCCAAGGCTGACGGCAACCCGGTCAATGCCGCCTCCATGCTCGCGGTGCTCGGCCTGGGCGCTCATGGCGGCGAGGAGATCGTGCTCGCTTCCGACGCGGACGGCGCCGACGCCGCCCTGGACCGTCTGGCCAAGCTGGTCGCCGAGGGGCTCGAAGAGCTTCCCGAGACCGTCTGAACCTGCCAGTCGAATTGCTCGACGACGGAGCCACGGCATCCCGAATTCGGGAGACCGTGGCTCCACTTTTTCGCGGTCCGGGCACCATGAATTCGGGCAGCATAAAAGCCGCCCCGCGAATATCTTCTCTTTGTATACGGTGCGGCTGTTAATTGCGGGCGCTCGCGGTGTTTACGGCATGTTGCGAAGTCCTCACCCGCTCGGGACGGCGCAGCCGGTGCGCGGCCGTGGCCCGCTCCGCGTGCAGGGCGGTCAGCGCCCGCGCCCGTTCCACATCGCCGCGCGCCACGGCGTCCACGATCGCGCCGTGCTCGGCCCAGGACTCGATGGGCTTGGCGGGCTGGTCGACGGCGTACATCCAGGTGATCTTGTGCCGCAGCTGGGTGAGCAGGGCGGTCAGGCCGGGGCTGCCGGAGGCCTGGGCGAGCGTCTCGTGGAACCAGCCGCCCAGCGAGCGCAGATCCTCGCCCTGGCCGCGGCGGGCCCGCTCCTGCCCCAGTCTGACCAGACCGCGCAGGACTTTGAGGTGGGCTTCCGTACGGCGCTGGGCGGCCCGAGCAGCGCCCAGCGGCTCCAGCAGCATCCGGACCTCCAGCAGGTCGGCCGCCTCCTGCTCGGTGGGCTCGGCTACGCAGGCGCCGGCGTGGCGGCGGGTGGTGACGAAGCCCTCGGACTCCAGCGTGCGCAGGGCCTCGCGCACGGGGACCCGGGAGACGCCGTAGCGGCGCGCCAGCTGCTCCTCAGTGAGCCGGCTGCCGCGCTCGAATACACCGGAGACGATGTCGTCGCGGATCGCCGTGCATACCGAGTGCGCGGGAATGCGCATGACCGAACCTCCGCTTTAATCCGCGCGAAACGCAGCCGATTGACGCCTGTTCGGTGACTCTATTGCAGTGAGCCGGATTTTCCGATGGCACCTGGAAATTCATGGATATCTTTTGGCCAGAGGACCGAACGCCGAAGGCCCCGGCGGCGGCCGGGGCCTTCGTCCGCTCGGGTGTCGCTCAGACGCCGACGCCGTGCGCGCGCAGGTACGCGACCGGGTTGATGTCGGAGCCGTACTCCGCGCTGGTGCGGGCCTCGAAGTGGAGGTGCGCCCCAGTGTGGTGTTGCCGGTCGCTCCGGAGAGGCCGATCCGCTGGCCAGGGGTGACGCTCTGACCCACCGAGACGCTGATCGACGAGAGATGGCCGTACTGCGTGTACGAGCCGTCGTTCATCTTGATCACGACGTTGTTGCCGTATGCGCCGCCCCAGCCGGCCTCGACGACGGTGCCGGAGCCGACCGCGTGCACGGTGGTACCGGACGCCGCGTGGAAGTCGATGCCTGTGTGGCTGCCGGAAGACCAGATGGCGCCGCCGGTCTTGTAGCCGGTGGAGACGTACGAGCCGGAGATCGGCGAGACGAAGGAGTTGAGGCGCTTGCGCTCGGCCTCGCGGGCGGCGCGCTCCTTGGCCTCGCGGGCAGCCTTGGCGCGGGCCTCGGCCTTGCGCTTGGCCTCAGCCTCGGCCTTCGCCTTGGCGGCGGCCTCGGCGGCCTCCTGCTTCTGGGCGGCGGCCTGGTCGGCGATCTGGTCGGCGAGCGAGTCGGCGGCCACGATCTGAGTCAGGCCGGTGTCCTCGACCGCGGTGGCACCGGGCTCGGCGGCGAGCGCCGGGGAAGCGAGGGTTCCGATGACGCCGGTGGTGGCAAGGGCCGCGACGCCCGCCATGCTCGCGCTCTTGCGCGTCAGGCGGCTCGGGGCACGGTGCTTCCCGGTGGCACGGGTGAACGCCATGTAGTGGCTGATCCTTTCCTTCCTTCTCGCCTACCGGGTTAGCTGACGGGTTCGGAGCAGGAAGGTCTCCTACGGGCCCCTCCGCACGGGTGCGAAGGCGTCCGATTCACCCCAGGGACTGAGTGGGTCCCCGGCTCCCCAGGCTCGCGCCTGACGGGGACTCGGCGATGACTGTCCGATGCCGCGGGTGCGGCGGGCAACTGGCGGACAGCCGGACCGACGCTAGGCGGGGCATCTTTCATTCACCAAACAGACAGGCCCTTTTGTAGTGCATGCCACAGGGCAGACAGGCAGCCTCTCCAACAAACCGGGCATAAGACAGAACCCCGGCGTCGCTTTGGAGGCCGGGGTTCCGCTTGTCTGTTTTAAGTTGCTTGCCAGGTATGACCGATCGTCTTGCGGTCAATCAGCCCGTGACAACGGTCACTTCACCGATGCCCAGTGCCCTGACCGGCTCCTCGATCTGCGAGGGGTCGCCGACGAGCACCGTGACAAGCCGGTCCACGGGGAAGGCGTTGACGGCCGCGGCCGTCGCCTCCACGGTGCCGGTCTCGGCCAGCCTTACGTACAACTGCGCCTGGTAGTCGTCCGGGAGGGACTGCTCGACCTGATCGGCTAGCGTGCCCGCGACGGACGCCGCCGTCTCGAACTTCAGCGGGGCGACGCCCACCAGGTTCTGCACGGCGACATCCCGCTCGGCGTCGGTGAGCCCCTCGGCCGCCAGCGTACGCAGCACCTTCCAGAGGTCCTCCAGCGCCGGTCCGGTGTTGGGGGTGTCCACCGAGCCGCTGATGGCGAGCATCGCGGCGCCCGACCCGTCGGGGGCGGACCGCAGCACCTGGCCGAAGGCCCGTACGCCGTAGGTGTAGCCCTTCTCCTCGCGCAGCACGCGGTCCAGACGGGAGGTGAGGGTGCCGCCCAGGCAGTACGCGCCGAGCACCTGCGCGGGCCAGACGCGGTCGTGCCGGTCCGCCCCGATGCGGCCGATCAGCAGCTGCGTCTGCACGGCGCCCGGCCGGTCCACGATGACCACGCGGCCCGTGTCGTCGGCCGTGATCGGCGGTACGGGACGGGGCGTGGCACTGTCGCCCTTCCAGGTGCCGAGGGTGTCCGCCAGCACGGCGTCCAGGTCCACCCCGGTGAGGTCGCCGACGATCACCGCGGTGGCCGTGGCGGGCCGCACATGCGCCTCGTAGAAGCCCCGCACGGCCGCGGAGTCGATCCGGGCCACGGTCTCCTCCGTGCCCTGACGGGGGCGCGACATGCGCAGGGAGGCCGGAAAGAGCTGCTTGGAGAGCTCCTTGGCGGCACGGCGGCCCGGATTGGCCGTCTCGTGCGGGATCTCGTCGAGACGGTTGCGTACGAGCCGCTCCACCTCGCTGTCCGCGAAGGCGGGTGCGCGCAGCGCCTCGGCGAGCAGGCCGAGCGCCTTGGGCAGCCGGGAGACCGGGACCTCCAGGGAGACGCGGACGCCGGGGTGGTCGGCGTGCGAGTCGAGCGTCGCTCCGCAGCGCTCCAGCTCGGCCGCGAACTCCTCCGCGGAGTGCTTGTCGGTTCCCTCCGACAGGGCGCGCGCCATGATCGTGGCGACGCCGTCGAGGCCCTCCGGCTCGGCGTCCAGCGGCGCGTCGAGGCAGATCTCGACGGCCACCACCTGCTGGCCGGGACGGTGGCAGCGCAGCACCGTCAGCCCGTTGTCCAGCGTGCCGCGCTCGGGGGCGGGGAACGCCCAGGGCCGGGCCTCTCCCGCGGCCGGCTGCGGGTTGAACTGCATGGTCACGGCAGCGTCGCTCACTGGTCGGTCCCCTCGTGCTCGTCGGTCTCGTCGCTGTCGTCGCCCTCGCCGTCGTCGGCCGAGATGGGCTCGTAGACCAGCACTGCCCTGTTGTCCGGGCGCAGCCGGGCCTTGGCGACCGCCTGCACCTCCTCGGCGGTGACGTCCAGCACCCGCTGCACGGCGGTCAGCGCGAGCTGCGGGTCACCGAACAGCACTGCGTACCGGCACAGTTCGTCGGCGCGGCCAGCGACGGTACCCAGCCGGTCCAGCCACTCGCGCTCCAACTGGGCCTGCGCGCGCTCCATCTCCTCGGGCGTGGGGCCCTCGGCGGCGAACCGCGCGAGCTCCTCGTCGACCGCGGCCTCGATCTGCGGAACCTCGACGCCGCCGGACGTCTTGACGTCCAGCCAGCCGAGCGAGGGCGCGCCGGCCAGCCGCAGCAGGCCGAAGCCGGCCGCGACAGCCGTCTGGTCACGGCGCACCAGACGGTTGTGCAGCCGGGACGACTCGCCACCGCCGAGGACGGTCAGCGCCAGATCGGCGGCGTCGCACTCGCGCGTGCCGTCGTGGGGCAGCCGGTAGGCGGCCATCAGCGCACGGGCCGGGACCTCCTCGACAACCTCCTCGCGCAGCTGCTCGCCGATGATCTGGGGCAGCGATCCGTCACGGGGCGGCTGCTTTCCGTCATGGGCCGGGATGGAGCCGAAGTACTTCTCGATCCAGGCGAGCGTCTGCTCCGGGTCGATGTCGCCGACGACCGACAGCACGGCGTTGTTCGGCGCGTAGTACGTGCGGAAGAAGGTGCGGGCGTCCTCGAGGGTCGCCGCGTCCAGGTCGGCCATCGAACCGATCGGCGTGTGGTGGTACGGGTGGCCCTCGGGGTAGGCGAGGGCGGTCATCTTCTCGAAGGCCGTGCCGTACGGAACGTTGTCGTACCGCTGGCGGCGCTCGTTCTTGACGACGTCGCGCTGGTTCTCCATCGACTCGTCGTCGAGCGCGGCGAGCAGCGAGCCCATCCGGTCGGCTTCCAGCCAGAGCGCCAGCTCCAGCTGGTGTGTGGGCATCGTCTCGAAGTAGTTGGTGCGCTCGAAGCTGGTGGTGCCGTTCAGCGAGCCACCGGCGCCCTGCACCAGCTCGAAGTGGCCGTTCCCCTTCACCTGGCCCGAGCCCTGGAACATCAGGTGCTCGAAGAGGTGGGCGAGGCCGGTACGGCCCTTGACCTCGTGGCGTGAGCCGACGTCGTACCAGAGGCAGACAGCGGCGACCGGGGTCAGGTGGTCCTCGGAGAGCACCACGCGCAGGCCGTTGGCCAGCCGGTGCTCAGTCGCTGTCAGGCCGCCGGAACCGGCCTGCGCTGTGGCCGTGTGACCCATGGGCATGTACGTCCCTTCGATCGCGATATGGAGAAGTCCTGCCACTGTATGCAAGCGCGCTGACACCTGGCGAAGTTCCCGGGTCGCGGTCGGCGTTGTCAGTGGGACGGTCCACAATGGTCGGCGTCAGTTCCAGACCTGGTACGCGAAGGAGCAGCAGCCGCGATGGCCCGCCGCAGCACGAAGACCCCGCCGCCGGACGATTTCGAGGAGAGGATCCTCGACATCGACGTGGTGGACGAAATGCAGGGCTCCTTCCTCGAGTACGCGTACTCGGTGATCTACTCCCGGGCCCTGCCGGACGCACGTGACGGCATGAAGCCGGTGCACCGCCGGATCGTCTACCAGATGAACGAGATGGGCCTGCGCCCCGACCGGGGCTATGTGAAGTGCGCCCGTGTCGTCGGCGAGGTCATGGGTAAGTTGCACCCGCACGGTGACGCGTCGATCTACGACGCCCTGGTGCGGATGGCGCAGCCGTTCTCGATGCGCCTGCCGCTGGTCGACGGGCACGGCAACTTCGGCTCGCTCGGCAATGACGACCCCCCGGCCGCCATGCGGTACACCGAGTGCCGGATGGCCGACGCGACGTCACTGATGACCGAGTCGATCGACGAGGACACCGTCGACTTCCAGTCGAACTACGACGGCCAGGAGCGCGAGCCCGTCGCTCTCCCCGCCGCCTACCCGAATCTGCTGGTCAACGGCGCGTCCGGGATCGCGGTCGGCATGGCGACGAACATGCCGCCGCACAATCTGGGCGAGGTCATCGCCGCCGCCCGCCATCTGATCAAGCACCCGGGCGCGGACCTCGAGACGCTGATGCGCCTCGTCCCCGGGCCCGACCTGCCGACCGGCGGCCGGATCGTGGGCCTGGCAGGCATCAAGGATGCGTACGAAACGGGGCGCGGCACCTTCAAGATCCGCGCGACGGTCTCCGTGGAGGACGTCACGGCGCGCCGCAAGGGCCTGGTCGTCACGGAACTGCCCTTCACCGTCGGCCCGGAGAAGGTGATCGCGAAGATCAAGGACCTGGTCTCGTCGAAGAAGCTCCAGGGCATCGCGGACGTCAAGGACCTCACCGACCGCTCGCACGGTCTGCGTCTGGTCATCGAGGTCAAGAACGGCTTCATTCCGGAGGCCGTGCTGGAGCAGCTCTACAAGCTGACGCCGATGGAGGAGTCCTTCGGCATCAACAACGTGGCGCTGGTGGACGGGCAGCCGCTCACGCTGGGGCTCAAGGAACTGCTCGAGGTCTACCTCGACCACCGCTTCGAGGTCGTGCGCCGGCGCAGCGAGTTCCGGCGGACCAAGCGGCGCGACCGGCTGCACCTGGTCGAGGGCCTGCTCGTCGCGCTGATCGACATCGACGAGGTCATCCGCCTCATCCGGTCGAGCGAGAACTCCGCGCAGGCGAAGGAGCGGCTGATCGAGCACTTCTCGCTCAGCGACATCCAGACCCAGTACATCCTGGACACCCCGCTGCGCCGGCTGACCAAGTTCGACCGCATCGAGCTGGAGAGCGAGCGCGACCGGCTGAACGGCGAGATCGACGAGCTGACCGGGATCCTGGACTCGGACGCCGAGCTGCGCAAGCTGGTCTCGGGCGAACTGGCCGCGGTGGCGAAGAAGTTCGGCACCGAGCGGCGCACCGTGCTGCTGGAGTCGGCGAGCACGCCGATCGCCGCGGTGGCACTCGAGGTCGCGGACGACCCGTGCCGGGTGCTGATGTCCTCGACGGGTCTGCTGGCCCGTACGGCCACGGGCGAGCCGCCGGTGGACGAGGGCGGCAGACGCGCCAAGCACGATGTGATCGTCTCCGCGGTGCCCGCGACGCAGCGCGGCGACGTGGGCGCGGTGACGTCGGCCGGGCGGCTGCTGCGGATCTCGGTGATCGATCTGCCCCAGCTGCCGGACACGGCTTCGTCGCCCAACCTCTCGGGCGGGGCGCCGGTCTCGGAGTTCCTGTCGCTGGAGGCGGACGAGCGGATCGTCTGCCTCACCACGCTCGACGAGTCCTCGCCGGGCCTGGCGCTCGGCACCCTGCAGGGTGTCGTCAAGCGTGTGGTGCCCGACTACCCGGCGAACAAGGACGAGTTGGAGGTCATCTCCCTCAGGGACGGCGACCGGGTCGTCGGCGGTGCCGAGCTGCGTACGGGCGACGAGGACCTGGTCTTCATCACCTCCGACGCGCAGTTGCTGCGTTACCCGGCCTCGCAGGTGCGGCCGCAGGGCCGGGCGGCGGGCGGTATGGCCGGCATCAAGCTGGCGGACGGCGCCGAGGTGATCTCGTTCGCGGCGGTGGATCCGGCCGGGGACGCGGTGGTGTTCACGGTCGCCGGCTCGCACGGCACGCTGGACGACTCGGTGATGACGGCGAAGCTGACGCCCTTCGACCAGTACCCCCGCAAGGGGCGGGCCACGGGCGGGGTGCGCTGCCAGCGGTTCCTCAAGGGCGAGGACGTGCTTGTACTGGCCTGGGCGGGCGCGGCTCCGGCGCGGGCGGCGCAGAGGAACGGCGCACCGGCCGAGCTGCCGGAGATCGACCCGCGCCGCGACGGTTCGGGCACGCCGCTGACATCGCCGGTGGCGGTGCTGGCGGGGCCGGCGGGCTAGCCCGCGGCTTCTTCTTCCTGTACGAACCGCAGGACGCCCCACATGCTGTGCTCATCGGGGGCGTCCTGCGGTCCTGCCGTCCGGCACTCGTCCAGCCCTTCGCGCAGCTTGTCCGCGTCGACGCCGGAGCCGATGAGCACCAACTGAGTGAGGCGTTCCGCCCCGCGCGGCCAGGGCTCGGGGTAGAAGCGCAGAAACCGGCCGACCGTGTGGACGGCATACCGGTTGCGCGGGTCGGCCGTGCCGAAGTCGACGAAACCCTTGATCCTGTACAGCCCTTCGGGCCGGGAGTCGAGGAAGTCCATCAGTCGGCGCGGGTTCATGGGTTCCTGCGCTGTGAAGCCCACGCTGTCGTACGCGCTGTGCAGATGCCCCGCGTGATCATGATCGTCGTCGTGGTCGTAGAGGTCCTCGAAGGAGAGCTGGCGTACCTTCTCGCGCTCGGGCCTGGCGGCCGGGTCGAAGAGCACTTCGTGGTCGACCCGGCCGTACACCGCGGGGATGACAGGCGCAGCACCGCTGAGCTCACCGAGCGTCCCGAGCACCCGGTCGAGACCCGTCTCCCCCACCCGGTCCGTCTTGTTCAGGACGACCAGATCGGCGATCGCGAGATGCCGCTCGATCTCCGGGTGCCGAGAGCGCGTCGCGACGAACTCGGCGGCGTCGACGACCTCGACCAGCCCCCCGTACACAATCCGCGGATTGTCGCTGGCCAGCAGCATCCGCAGGAGTTCCTGCGGCTCGGCGAGCCCGCTCGCCTCGATGACGATGATGTCAATACAGGCGGCGGGCCGGGTGAGCAGCTCCAGATAGCCGTCCAGCTCGCTCGCGTCGACGGCGCAGCACAGACAGCCGTTGCCGAGCGAGACGGTGGAGCCGACCTGGCCGGCGACTGTCATGGAGTCGATCTCGATGGAGCCGAAGTCATTGACAATCACGCCGATGCGGTTGCCGCCATTGCGCCGTAGGAGATGGTTGAGCAGGGTGGTCTTGCCGGATCCCAGAAAGCCCGCGAGAACGATGACGGGTACGGGTTTGCTCACCATGACCGCCGATATTAGCTGCGGTGGCGCGGAGCGTCCGGAGCGGGCATCCGCACGGCGTCATGGTGGTGGCGCGGGGGTAAGTCTGAGAGTCCGTACCCTCGTGGGAGGACACAATGACCGCACAGTCAGCCCGGGCAGGCTGGGCCTTACGACTCGCGTTATGGGTCACCGCCGGGGTGGGCGCGACAGCCCTCATCGCCTTGGCCGCGATCATGGTCAGTAGCTGGCTCATACAGACCGTCGAGAGTCAGGAGGGCGGAACAGCCGAGGCCGCCACCCGCGGCCAGGTTGGTGACTACTTCGGCGGCGCGAACGCAATCTTCTCCGGCCTGGCGTTCCTCAGCCTGTTGGTGGCCCTCCTGCTTCAGTACCAGGAACTGCGGATGCAGCGCAGGGAACTGGCAGACCAGCGTGACGAGCTGACGCGTTCCCGGGAGGCGTTGCACCGCAACGCGGAAGCAAGCATGCGCTCCCTGCACATAGAGCTGATGCGGATGGCCATGGACGATCCCGACCTTGCCGCCGTATGGAACGACTACCCGGACGTCTCCGTTGAGGAGGGCCGACAGCACCTCTATGCCAACCTCATCTACGGCCACTTCGTCCTCGCGTACGACTGGAACCGATACACGGACGAGGAACTCATGGTCCACGCGCGGGGCTTGCAGGCCAGCGAGCCGTTCAGGCGCTTTTGGGAAGTCTCACGCGGACGAAAGCTGGACCTGCCGGAAGGCAGCAACGAACGAAGGCTGGTCGAGATCATGGACGCTGTGATCACGGCCGCGCGTCCGGCGACATAGGAGCGTCGCCGTACGCCCGTCGCAAAGCACCCAGGCCCGGTACCGCCAAGCGGTGCCGGGCCGCGGTATGGGTCAGGACACTGCCGGCACGGGCTGGGGCGGCGGCGGTCCGACATAGCGGGCCGCCGGGCGGATGATCTTCGAGTCCGCCGCCTGCTCAAGGATATTGGCACTCCAGCCGACGACCCTGGCCGCACAGAACGTGGGCGTGAACATCTCACGCGGCAGCCCGCACAGCTCCATGACCACCCCGGCGTAGAACTCCACATTGGTGTGCAGCTCGCGGCCCGGCTTGAGTTCGGCGAGGATCGCCTCGACGCGCGCCTCCACCTGGACCGCGAACTCCACCAGCGGTTCGCCGAAGCTCTCGGCGATCCCCCGCAGCATCCGCGAGCGCGGGTCCTCGGTGCGGTAGACGGGATGGCCGAAGCCCATGATCCGCTCCCCCGCCAGGACCCGTTCCCTGATCCAGGGGTCGATGCGTTCCGGCGTGCCGATCGCATCGAGGGTGTCGAGGGCCCGGCTCGGGGCGCCGCCGTGCAGGGGACCCGAGAGCGCGCCGATCGCTCCCACCAGACAGGCGGCCACATCGGCTCCGGTGGAGGTGATCACGCGGGCCGTGAAGGTCGAGGCGTTGAAGCCGTGGTCGACGGTGGAGACGAGGTACTGCTCGATCGCCCGAGCCCGCGCCGGTTCCGGCTCGGAACCGGTCAGCATGTAGAGGTAGTTGGCGGCGTACGACAGGTCGTCACGCGGTTCGACCGGCTCCAGTCCCTGGCCCAGCCGGTACAGCGCGGTGAGCAGCGTCGGCACCGTCGCACACGCGGCGAGCGCGTCCGTCCGTCGACGGTCGGTGTCGAGGTCGTACACCGGGCGCAGCCCCGCGGAAGCTCCCAGCAGGGAGAGCGCGGTGCGCAGTCCGGCGAGCGGCCCGGACAGCGCGCACGAGCGGGCTATGGCGGGCAGTGCGGCGCGGACGTCGTCGGGCAGATGACGCAGGGACGCGGTGTACTCCACGAAGGCCGCACGCTGCGCCGCGTCCGGCAGCTCGCCATAGAACATCAGATGCCATACGTCCTCGAAGCCGCGCTTCTCGGCGAGTTCGACGGCCGAGTACTGGCGGTAGTGGTAGAAGCCCTCGCGCCCTCTGACGTCACCCAGCTCGGTGTCGGTGACAACGACGCCCGCGAGTCCGCGCGGTACGTCGACGGGTGCGGTGGTTCCGGTGCTCTGCATGGTGTCCTCCCTGAACTTGATCCGACTGTCCATGCTTGACACGATCACTGTCAATATTGATTGAATCAACATATGTACGGTGACGGCATGACGGACCACGCAGCGGACGGCGAGCGGCTGACCACCAAGGAGGCGGCCGCACGGCTCGGCGTGAAACCCGAGACGGTGTACGCGTATGTCAGCCGCGGCCAGCTCTCCAGCAGGCGCGATCCCAGCGGCCGCGGCAGCACCTTCGACGCCAATGAGGTCGACGCGCTCTCCCGCAAGGGCCGACGGGAGCCCGCTTCCGTCGGCGACGTCACTCAGCGGATCCGCACCCGCATCACGCTGATCGACAAGGACCGCTACTACTTCCGGGGCGTCGACGCCACCGAACTCGCCCGCCGCTACGGCTACGAGGAGGTCGCCGACTGGCTCTGGACCGGCACCCTGCGGGCCGGTGTCCGGTTCACCGCCCCCGCCGAGCCGCTCGCCGCCGCCCGTCGCGCGGTCGAGGCGCTGCCCGCGCACAGCGGTTCGGCGGACCGGCTCCGGGTGGCCGCCATCGCGGCCGCGGTCGCGGATCCGCTGCGCTTCGACCTCGACCGGGACGCCGTGCTCGGCAGCGCCCGGACGCTGATCCCCACCCTCGTAGATGCCCTGCCTACGGTCGGCAGGCCGCACCGGGGCGAGGGCCGGATCGCCTGGCGGCTCTGGTCGCGACTGACCGCCGAGCGCCCGGACGAGTCATTCATTCGGGCCCTGGACATGGCTCTCTCCCTGCTGATCGACCACGATCTGGCCGCCTCGACGCTCGCCGTGCGGGTCGCCGCATCCGCGCGCGCCCATCCGTACGCCGTGGTCTCGGCAGGACTCGGCGCACTCGACGGCCCGCTGCACGGGGCCGCCAGCGGTCTCGCACACCGCATGCTGGCCGAGGTCCTGGAGCGGGGAAGCGCCGCGGCCGTCGTGGCGGACCATCTGCGGGCGGGCCGTCGTGTGCCGGGTCTCGGCCATCGGCTCTACCCGGGCAAGGACCCCCGCGCCGAGGCGCTGTTCGGCGTACTGGCCGAGCTGCCCACCGCCCGTCCCGCGCTCGAGGCGGCACGCGAGGTGGAGGCCACGACGGCCCGCCATGTGGAGCTGCACGCCAATGTCGACCTGGCGCTCGCGGTGCTCTCGGTGGCGTCCGGGATGCCGGCCGAGGCGGGCGAGACGGTCTTCGCCGTGGCGCGTACGGCCGGCTGGATCGCGCACGCGATGGAGGAGTACGAGGAGCGCCCGCTGCGGATGCGTCCGAGTGGGCAGTACGACGGCCCCCGCCCGCCCAGGCCGTTGCCGTGAGCAGGAGGAGGACTCGACGCGTCAGGAGCGGTAGGTCTCGTCAGGAGCGATAGGCCTCCACTTCACTGACCTGCGCCGTCGGCCAGCCGGTGTTGGCCGTCACAGTGAGGCGCAGATGGCGGATGCTCATACCGGCCGGGAGCCGGACGGTGACCTGCGATTCGGCGGGGCGGCCGACCGGGGCGGCGACCTGCTCGAAGTCGGCGAGGTCCACCGCCGCCCAGGGCGCGTGAGTGGAAATTTCGGAAAGGCCGCTCGGCCCTCTACCGTTCCTAGGCATGAGCCCCGTTCCGACCACCCCCGCCCGGCGCCGGCGGTTCGGCTGGCCGCAGCGGGTTTTCTCCCAGGTCCTGCTGATGCAGCTGGCCATAGCCACCGGTGTCACTGTGCTGGCCACCGGTCTCTTCCTCGCGCCGCTCAGCGCCCAGCTCGACGATCAGGCGATGCGCCGGGCGCTCGCCATCGCCGAGACCACCGCCTCCCCGGAGGTCGCCGACGAGCTGCTCGGCTCACGGCCGACGGCCGCCGGTCCGGTACAGGCCGAGGCCGAGCGGATCCGGGAGGCCACCGGTGCCGAGTACGTCGTGATCATGGACAGGCGCGGGGTGCGCTGGTCCCACACCGCCCCCCAGGAGATAGGCCGCGTCGTCTCCACCGACCCCAGCGCGGCGCTGGCGGGCAACGAGGTGATGGAGATCGACAGCGGGACACTCGGCCGATCCGCCCGCGGAAAGGTGCCGCTGCGCGACGACAGCGGCAGGATCGTCGGCGCGGTGTCGGTCGGCATCGAGTACGACAGCGTGCGCGCCCGGCTGCTGGCCGCGATCCCGGGGCTGCTCGCATACGCCGGCGGGGCACTGGCCGTCGGGGCCCTGGCCGCCTATCTCATCTCCCGCAGGCTCCAGCGGCAGACGCACGACCTGGCCTTCTCCGACATCTCCGCGCTGCTGGCGGAGCGCGAGGCGATGCTGCACGGCATCCGGGAAGGGGTCGTGGCCCTCGACAGGTCGGGCCGGATCCGGCTGATGAACGACGAGGCGCAGCGGCTGCTCGGCCTCGGCCAAGAGGTGATGGGGCGGCCGCTCGACGAGGTGCTGGGCGATGGCAGAACGACCGATGTACTGGCAGGTCGGGTCACCGGCGAGGACCTGCTGACCGTACGAGGCAACCGGGTGCTGATCGCCAACCGGATGCCGACCGACGACGGCGGCGCCGTCGCCACCCTGCGCGACCGCACCGAGCTGGAGCAGCTCGGCCGCGAGCTGGACTCGACCCGCGGACTGATCGACGCCCTGCGCGCACAGGACCATGAGCACGCCAACCGGATGCACACCCTGCTCGGACTGCTCGAACTGGAGATGCACGAGGAGGCAGTGGAGTTCGTCACCGAGGTGGTCGGCGTGCACCGGGCCACCGCCGAGCAGGTCACCGAGAAGATCCACGACCCTCTGCTGGCCGCACTGCTGGTGGGCAAGGCGACGGTAGCGGCGGAGCGCGGCGTCTCGCTGCGCATCGCGCCGGGGACGCTGTTGCCCGACCGGCTGGTGGACCCGCGCGGTCTGGTCACCGTCGTCGGGAACCTCATCGACAACGCGCTGGACGCGGCCGCCGGATCGCAGGACCCGCGGATCGAGGTCGAGCTGCGGGCCGAGGGCCGTACGGCCGTCCTGCGGATCGCGGACAGCGGCCCCGGAGTCCCGCCCGAACAGCGGGAGTTGATCTTCACCGAGGGCTGGTCCACCAAGGAACTCCCTGCCCACGGCAAGCGCGGACTCGGTCTGGCGCTGGTGCGCAGGCTCGCGGAACGGCAGGGCGGCAGCGCACGGGTGCGCGAGGCGCCGGGCGGCGGCGCCGAGTTCACCGTCGTACTCCCCGAAGCGCTGACCGAGCCGGGGCTGGCCACGGTCGTGGAGGCACGATGATCGACGTACTGGTGGTGGACGACGACATCAGGGTCGCGGAGATCAACGCGGCCTATGTGTCCAAGGTGCCCGGCTTCCGTGTCTCCGCGAAGGCCTACTCGGCGGCCGAGGCGCTCGCCCGGATCGCCGACAGTCCGGTGGATCTGATCCTGCTCGACCACTATCTGCCGGACGGGAACGGGCTCGCGGTCGTACGGGAGCTGCGCAGGCTGGGCCACCAGACCGACGTGATCATGGTGACCGCGGCCCGGGATGTGGCCACTGTCCAGGCGGCGATGCGCCATGGCGCGCTCCAGTACCTGGTGAAACCGTTCAACTTTGCGGGCCTGCGCGCCAAGTTGGAGGCGTACGCCTCGCTCCGCCGCACCCTGGAGGGCGGCGGCGAGGCGGAACAGGCCGAGGTGGACCGGATCTTCGGGGCACTGTCGGCCGGCTCGATCGCCCCCGACCTGCCCAAGGGCCACTCGCCAACGACCGCCGAGCTGGTGCGCCAGGTGCTGCTGGCCGCCGAAGGACCGCTGTCCACCCAGGAGATCGCGGAGCGCGCGGGGGTGAGCCGGCAAACGGCGCAGCGTTATCTGAAGCTGCTGGAGCGGGCGAGCCGAGTGCAACTGAGCCTGAAGTACGGCGAGACGGGCCGCCCGGAGCACCGGTACCTCTGGTCTGCGAGCATCTGAAAACCCGGTCCGCGGGCGGCCTTCGACCACGCCGCGAGCGTCAGACCGCGCCCGCGCCCGTAAGCGCCCGCACCTCCGTCTCCGCGTGCTTCGCGGCGTCCGGCGGCTCAGTAGAGGTTACGGTGCCGATCCAGCCCGCCAGGAAGCCCAGCGGGATGGAGACCAGCCCCGGGTTCTGCAACGGGAAGACATGGAAGTCCACCCCCGGGAAGAGCGCCTCCGGGCTGCCCGTCACGACCGGCGAGAACACCACAAGCAGCACCGCCGGAATCAGTCCGCCGTACACCGACCACACCGCGCCGCGCGTGGTGAAGTTCCGCCAGAACAGCGAGTAGAGCAGTACGGGCAGATTGGCGGAGGCGGCGACCGCGAAGGCCAGGCCCACCAGGAACGCGACGTTCAGGTCGCGGGCGAGCAGGCCGAGCGCAATGGCGGCCGCCCCGATGCCGACCGCGGCGACCCTGGCGACCGCGACCTCGCTGCGCTGCTTGGAGTGGCGCCGCTTGAGTGAGGCGTACAGATCGTGGGCGACCGAGGCCGAGGAGGCGAGGGTGATACCGGCGACGACGGCGAGGATCGTCGCGAAGGCCACGGCCGCGACCACCGCGAAGAGAACCGTTCCGCCGGTCGATCCGGCGCCCCCGCCCAGGTTGAGGGAGAGCAGCGGAACCGCCGTGTTCCCAGCGGCGTTCGACGCCCGTACCGCGTCGGAGCCCACCACCGCGGCCGCGCCGAAGCCGAGCACGATCGTCATCAGATAGAAGCTGCCGATGAGGCCGATCGACCAGACGACCGAGCGGCGGGCGGCCCGCGCGGTCGGCACGGTGTAGAAGCGGGACAGGATGTGCGGCAGCCCCGCCGTGCCCAGGACAAGTGCCAGGCCGAGGCTGATGAAGTCGAGGCGCGCGGTCCAGTTCCCGCCGTACTTGAGGCCGGGCGAGAGGAAGTCCTTGCCGTGGCCGCTCCGTTCGGCGGCGGAGTTCAGCAGCTGGTTGAAGTCGCCGTGGAAGCGGGTCAGTACGAGCACGGTCATCGCGATCGCGCCCGCCATCAGCAGCACGGCTTTCACGATCTGGATCCAGGTGGTGGCTCGCATCCCTCCCAACGACACATAGATCACCATCAGTGCACCCACGCCGATCACGGTCCACGAGCGCGCGGCTTCGCTCGTACCGCCCAGCAGCAGCGCGACGAGGCTGCCGGCCCCCACCATCTGCGCCACCAGATAGAGAACGGACACGGCGACCGAAGAAGTTCCCGCCGCGATGCGCACCGGACGCTCGCTCATCCTCGATGCGACGACATCGGCGAGTGTGAACCGGCCGCAGTTGCGCACGAGTTCGGCGACGAGGAGCAGGACGACCAGCCAGGCGACCAGGAAGCCGACGGAGTAAAGCATTCCGTCGTAGCCGTAGAGGGCGATGAGGCCGGAGATGCCGAGGAACGAGGCGGCGGACATGTAGTCGCCGGCGATGGCAAACCCGTTCTCCATGGGGGAGAAAAGCCGCCCGCCCGCGTAGAACTCTTCTGCGGAACCTCGCCTGTTTCGGCTCACCCAGGTCGTGATGGCGAGGGTGAGCGCGATGAACGCGCTGAAGAGCAGCAGCGCCAGAGTCTGGTGGTCGCCGCTCAACGCTCGTGCCCCCGCGTCATCTCCTGTGCTCTCGCCTGCTCTTGGGCCCTTGCCTGCTCCAGCGCCCTTGCCTGCTCCTGGGTTCTCGTCTGCTGCTGCGCCCTTGTCTGATCGAACACGGTCCACCGCAGATCGAGCGCGGCCCGGTCCCGGCGCAGCCGCGCATGGCGGGCATACGCCCAGGTCAGCAGGAAGGTGGTGAGGAACTGTCCGAGCCCGGCGACCATAGCCACATTCACCGCGCCCACAACCGGCCGGGCCATCAGCCCGGGAGCCGTGGTGGCCGCGACGACGTACGCCAAGTACCAGGTGAGAAAGGCGAGGGCGGCGGGGACGACGAACCTCCGGTAGCGGCCGCGCACCTCCTGGAAGGCGGCGCTGCGCTGCACTTCAAGATAGATGTCGGCCGCGCACGGCCCGGGGTTCTGCCGGTCCGCGGACTGCGGCGGCAGGACGGGCGCGGGGGCACCTGTGCCGTCCAGCTCGCCCCAGCCGGAGGCCAGCGCGTCGTACCACGGGTCGTCGAGCCGTACCCCCGCGGCGTCCCGCCCTTCCTGCTTCTCCACCGATCAACTCTCCTTGTCGGCGAACCGTTTCGGCCGCGTGTACAAGGATGGACAGAGCAGGAAGATCCCGGACGCATCTCCCGCCGGTCTTCACCCCATCAGGTGATCCCCGACCCGGGTGGCTGCGCGAGGCCTTCCCGGTAGGCGTACCGCACCGCCTGCGCACGGTCGTGAAGGCCTGCCTTCGAGAAGAGGTTGTTGATGTGGGTCTTCACGGTGGCCGTGGAGATGTGCAGCCTGCGGGCGATGTCCGCGTTGGTGAGGCCGTCCGCGATCAGGGCCAGCACCTCGCCCTCGCGCGCGGTCAGCCCGTCGGGCAGCTTCGGCCCTGAGGGTTCGGGCTCCGAGGTGACCTGCTCCAGCAGCCGGCGCTGGACGACCGGCGAAAGCCCGGCCCGGCCTGCCATGACGTCCTGGATGGCCCGCACGATCTCGTCGCCGTCGGCGTCCTTGGTGAGATAGCCGCGCGCTCCCGCCCGCAGGGCCGGGAAGAGCGAGTCGTCGTCGGCATAGGTGGTGAGCACGACGATCTGGGTGCCGGGGTGTTCGCCGCGGATACGGCGGGTCGCCTCGACCCCGTCGCAGCGGGGCATCCGCAGGTCCATCAGGACGACGTCGGGGGCGAGTTCGGCGACCAGGGCGAGGGCCTCCCCACCATCCTTTGCCGAGCCGACGACCTCGATTCCGGGCAGCAACCCCAGGAGCATCACAATGCCCTCGCGCACCACCGCCTGATCGTCGGCGACGATCACTCTGGCGATCCGCGCGGTCATGCCGGCACCCGCAGCCGCACCACGAAGCCCTCTCCCTCCGGTCCCGCCTCCAGCGTGCCGCCGAGCAGTTCGGCGCGTTCGCGCATACCCAGCAGACCGTACCCGGAACCGGAGGTCCCGAGCTCACCGGCCTGGCCGGCGGCTCCCGAATCCCGTACTTCCAAAGCCACTTCGCCGTCCTCGTACACGAGCAGCATGCGTACCTTTGCGCCGGGCGCGTGCTTGCGCGCGTTGGTCAGGGCCTCCTGCGCCACCCGCCGTACCGCCTGCGAGGCCTCGGCGGTCAGCTGCCGCCGCTCGCCCGTCACCTCGGTCTCCGCCCCGTCGGCGACTCCCAGCTCGCGCAGATAGTCCTCGACGGGAGCCATCTCGCCGCGCAGGGCGGAGAGCGCCTGCCGCGTCTCCGCGAGGCCTTCCCGGGCCATGACCCGGGCGGCCACCACCCGCTCCAGGATCTGTTCGCGGAACGGCCCTTCGGGGCCCAGTTCGATCTGCAGCCGGGCCGCCTCCAGATGAACGAGCTGCGCGGAGAGGCTGTGCGCGAGGACGTCGTGGATCTCGCGGGCTATTCGGGCCCGCTCGGCGAGGGCCGCGGAGGTGGCCTCGGCCTCGCGCGCGGCCCGCTCCTGGGCGAGCAGCCGGAATCCGGCGCTGCGGGCCTGGGCGTCGAGGCGCAGTGAGTAGCCGCCGAGCAGCACGGAGGCCATCGTGATCCCGGCCCCCAGGGCGCTCCTGTCCTGGACCAGCGCGAAGAGGCTGACCATCACGACACCGGTGACCAGACCGGGGGCCAGCGGCATGCGCTCCATCGCCATGACAGAGGCCGAGATCCATAGCACCGTCGAGGAAACGTCCGCTCCGGCGGCGTACGCCCCCGCCCCCACCGCGGCCACGGCTGCGAGCAGTCCGAGCGAGGGCAGCAACCGGTTGGCCAGGGTCGTCTGGCGGTAGCCGAGGACGGCCGCGGTGCAGCAAAGCAGGCCGAGCGCCGGAAGCACCGACCGCCAGCCGTCGAAGGCGCCCGATGCGTACGCGCTGGAGACGGCCCAGGCCGCCATGGAGGCCCGCACGGCAATGTCGAGGGCGATGCGGACACGCGGTACGCCCACCAGGGACAGCGCTTCCCGCGTGGGCCACTCGGTCCACTGGCTGCTGGGCACGTCGGGTCCCCCTCCGTCGCCCTTGATGCTACGGAGCGGAACCCCGGCCCCGGATCGGATCAGGGGTGGAGCCGACGGCTCCACCCCTGGGTGGGCAGGGCCGTCGTCAGGCGTCGATCCGTGAGCGGTCCAGCGTCGCGGCGGAGCTGGTGATGAACTCCTTACGGGGCGCGACCTCATTGCCCATGAGCAGGTCGAAGACCTGCTCGGAGGAGTCCAGGTCACCGATGTTGATCCGGCGCAGGGTGCGGTGGCGCGGGTCCATCGTGGTCTCCGCGAGCTGATCGGCGTCCATTTCACCGAGGCCCTTGTAGCGCTGGATGGAGTCCTTGAAGCGGACCCCCTTGCGCTGGAACTCCAGCAGCGTCTGGCGCAGCTCGTTGTCGGAGTACGTGTACACGTACTTGTCCTGGCCCTTCTTGGGCTGGACAAGTTCGACCCGGTGCAGCGGCGGCACGGCGGCGAAGACCCGGCCCGCCTCCACCATCGGCCGCATATAGCGCTGGAAGAGCGTGAGCAGCAGACAGCGGATGTGGGCGCCGTCGACATCGGCGTCGACCAGCAGGACGATCTTGCCGTAACGCGCAGCGTCGATGTCGAAGGTCCGGCCCGACCCGGCTCCTATGACCTGGATGATCGCCCCGCACTCGGCGTTCTTGAGCATGTCCGAGACGGACGACTTCTGTACGTTGAGGATCTTTCCGCGGATCGGCAGCAGCGCCTGGAACTCGCTGTTCCGGGCGAGCTTGGCGGTGCCGAGTGCCGAGTCCCCCTCGACGATGAAGAGCTCGCTGCGCTCCACGTCGTCGCTGCGGCAGTCGGCGAGCTTGGCGGGCAGCGAGGAGGTCTCCAGGGCCGTCTTCCTGCGCTGCGCCTCCTTGTGCTGGCGGGCCGCGATACGCGTACGGGCGGCGGCCACGGCCTTCTCCAGCACCGCGCGGGCCTGTGCCTTGGCGTCCCGCTTGGTGGAGGTCAAGAACGCCTTGAGCTCCTTGGCGACGACATTGGCCACGATCCTGTTGGCCGCCGAGGTGCCCAGCACCTCCTTGGTCTGGCCCTCGAACTGCGGCTCCGCCAGCCGGACCGTGACGACCGCGGTGAGGCCCTCCAGGGCGTCGTCCTTGACGATGTCGTCCTCGGCGACGCGCAGCACCTTGGCGGAGCGCAGCACCTCGTTCACCGTCTTGGTGATGGAGCGCTCGAAGCCGGTCACATGGGTGCCGCCCTTTGGGGTGGCGATGATGTTCACGAAGGACTTGACGGCGGTGTCGTATCCCGTGCCCCAGCGCAGGGCGATGTCGACGCCGAGCTCCCGGGTGACCTCGGTGGGGGTCATATGGCCGCGGTCGTCGAGGACCGGGACGGTCTCCTTGAAGGAGCCCTGCCCGGTCAGCCGCAGCACGTCGCAGACGGCCTTGTCCTGGGCGAGGTATTCGCAGAACTCGCTGATGCCGCCGTCGAAGCGGAAGATCTCCTCGCTCTTGCCCTCGCCCTCCAGGTCGCGCTCGTCGCGCACCACGATGGTCAGGCCGGGCACCAGGAAGGCAGTCTGGCGGGCGCGCTGGTGGAGGTGCTCCAGAGAGAGCTTGGCGTCCTTGAGGAAGATCTGCCGGTCCGCCCAGTACCGCACGCGCGTGCCGGTACGGGTCTTGGGCACGCGCTTGCCCTTGAGCAGCCCGTTCGCCGGGTCGAAGGGGGCGTCCGGGCCCGACTCGGTGAAGATACCGGGGACCCCGCGCCGGAAGCTGATCAGATGCGTCGCGCTGCCGCGGTCCACCTCGACGTCGAGGCGGGCGGAGAGGGCGTTGACGACGGAGGCGCCCACGCCGTGCAGACCGCCGGAGGCGGCGTACGAACCGCCGCCGAACTTGCCGCCGGCGTGCAGCTTGGTCATCACGACCTCGACGCCGGAGAGGCCGGTCTTGGGCTCGATGTCGACGGGGATGCCCCGGCCGTTGTCCTTGACCTCGACGGATCCGTCTTCGTGCAGGATCACCTCGATGTGGTCACAATGGCCCCCGAGGGCCTCATCGACGGAGTTGTCGATGATCTCCCAGAGGCAGTGCATCAGACCGCGGCTGTCGGTGGACCCGATGTACATTCCGGGGCGCTTGCGGACCGCCTCGAGCCCCTCGAGTACGAGCAGGTGCCGCGCGGTGTAGTTGGAACCGTCACGGTCTGCGGTCAGCACCGCTGTGGACGGCACGGACGTTTCGGCGGTCACGCGGTTCGCTCCTCGCTGAATTTCAGTTGTGGCCCAGTGGGGTACAGGCCCGGCGTCGGTCGCCGGTCAGAGGGTACCGAGGCCTGGTAGAGCCGATGCAACGCCACCCTCGTGAATTCTGATGCTAGCCCAGCCTCGTATACATGTTCGATCCCTCGATGGAGTGACGTGCACATCACGTTCCCTTCCAGGCATGAACCATTTAGGCTCCGGGCACGTCCTCATCAACAACCGGCAACCCAGCCGGGAGGGCCAAACGAGACAAGCAACGCGAAATCCGTAGAGCGAAGCAATACGGCTCATTCGCCGCCAACCGGCAACAGACAGCAACCTTGAGAAGAAGTTTCGAGGAAAAGCCCCGAGCGGGAACGTTTTCGGGCTGGTTGGATGTTGACCCTGGTACGACAGCTCGTCGAGCTAGAGAAGAGGCGACGTGACTACTGTTCTGACCCCCGCGAGCCCCCTGACGGCCGCTGATCGCTGCGACCGCTGCGGCGCCCAGGCGTACCTGCGTGTCGTCCTGACCAGCGGCGGTGAACTGCTCTTCTGCGCCCACCACGGACGTAAGTTCGAGCCGGAACTCAAGAAGATCGCCGCGGAAATACAGGATGAGACCGACCGACTCACGGCCGTACCGGCCGCTGTCGGTGAAGAGGAACACTGACACCTCGCATCCCACGACGAGCCACGGGCCGGTCTCCAGGACCGGCCGACGGGCGGCCACCCCTGAATACCAGGGGCGGCCGCCCGCTCTCATACCGTGACCGCGGCGCGGCGGTCGCTCAGGCGTCCTGCCTGAGACCTCAGGCCTCAGGTGTCGGCGTCAGATCTCAGGCCTCGGTTCACCACCGGACCACGGCCGAGATCCGCGTATACACCCCCGGGCTGCTCGCCTGCCCGCAGCCGCTGCCCCACGAGACGAGGCCGATGAGCTTCCCGCCGGCCACCAGCGGCCCTCCGCTGTCCCCCTGACAGGCGTCCCGCCCACCCCTGGCGTCTCCTGCGCAGAGCATCGTGGACGCGACGTAGCGCCCGCTCAGGCCGCCTGGATAGGCCTGTCCGCAGGCCTGGTCCGACAGGATCGTCACCTGCGCGGCGTGGAGGGTGGACGCATAGCTGCCATCCCCTTTCGTATCGCCCCAGCCGTAGACAGTGGCGCTCGTCCCCGGTCGGTACGCAGCGTCTCCGGAACGTGCCAGACCGATCACTTGGGAGGCGGGCAGCGCCTTGGCCAGCGTCAGCATCGCCACGTCCACGTTGTTCGTCGTCGGGTCGTACCTCGGCGCGACCTGGGTGCCGCTGACCGCGATTTCCTGGCCTCCCGCGCCGACCAGTTCCGAGCGACCCGAGAGGACGCGGAGGTCGCGGATCTCGCTCACCTCCTGGCCGAGGACAGTCCGGCTCAGGCAGTGGGCGGCGGTCAGCACCTTTGTCGGCGCCACCACGACACCTCCGCAGAACTGACCGGCGCGCTTACCCCCGAACCGGTCACGGCTGGCCAGCGCAACGACCCATGGGCTGTCGGCGACACGTGCCGGATAGCCGCCCACCACCACTCCGTCGGCGGCGGCCGGCACGGGCGATGTCAACGGCGCCAATGCCGCCGCGGTGATCAGGGCCAGCGCCCCGGTCAGGGCTCGGGCGAGGGAACGACGCATAAGGGCCTCCTGACTCAGCGTGAAACGAGTCCACTCAGAGTCAGCCAGCAGACCACAGCCCGCACCCGGGCACACACGATGCGCACCTGCGGTTCTACGCAGGGCGCACGACGAAGGGCCCGCCCCCCTGACGGGATGCGGGCCCTTCGTCGACGTACGGCCGCGACCTAGTCGAGGTAGTCGCGCAGAACCTGCGAACGCGACGGGTGACGCAGCTTCGACATGGTCTTGGACTCGATCTGCCGGATGCGTTCACGCGTCACGCCGTAGACCTTGCCGATCTCGTCCAGGGTCTTCGGCTGGCCGTCGGTGAGACCGAAGCGCATGGAGACCACGCCCGCCTCACGCTCGGACAGGGTGTCGAGCACCGAGTGCAGCTGCTCCTGCAGCAGCGTGAAGCTGACCGCGTCGGCCGGGACGACCGCCTCGGAGTCCTCGATCAGGTCACCGAACTCGCTGTCGCCGTCCTCACCGAGGGGGGTGTGCAGCGAGATCGGCTCACGGCCGTACTTCTGGACCTCGATGACCTTCTCGGGGGTCATGTCGAGCTCCTTGGCCAGCTCCTCCGGGGTGGGCTCACGGCCCAGGTCCTGGAGCATCTGGCGCTGCACGCGCGCGAGCTTGTTGATGACCTCGACCATGTGCACCGGGATACGGATGGTGCGGGCCTGGTCGGCCATGGCGCGGGTGATCGCCTGACGGATCCACCAGGTGGCGTACGTGGAGAACTTGTAGCCCTTGGTGTAGTCGAACTTCTCGACCGCGCGGATCAGACCGAGGTTGCCCTCTTGGATCAGGTCCAGGAAGAGCATGCCGCGGCCCGTGTACCGCTTGGCCAGGGAGACGACCAGGCGGAGGTTGGCCTCCAGCAGGTGGTTCTTGGCGCGGCGGCCGTCCTCGGCAATGATCTCCAGTTCGCGCTTGAGCTTCGGCGCGAGCTTGTCGGAGTTCGCCAGCTTGTCCTCGGCGAACAGACCCGCCTCGATGCGCTTGGCGAGCTCCACCTCCTGCTCTGCGTTGAGGAGGGGGACCTTGCCGATCTGCTTGAGGTAGTCCTTGACCGGGTCGGCGGTGGCGCCGGCGACGGCGACCTGCTGCGCAGGCGCGTCGTCCTCGTCGTCGTCGGAGAGAACGAAGCCCTTGTTCTCGCCCTCGGCCTCTTCTTCCTCGCCCTTGCCACCGGGCTGGACCTCATCGAGCAGCTCTTCGCCCTCGGCGGCCTCGTCGGCATCCTTCTTGCCCGTGGCCTTCTTGGCCACGGTCTTCTTGGCGGCGGTCTTCTTCGCCGCCGTCTTCTTGGCTGCCGTCTTCTTGGCGGCGGCCTTCTTGGCAGGCGCGTTTGCCTCGACCTCGTCGGCCGGGACGTCGACGGTCTCGGCCGTCGGCGCCGCGGTGGCCGCGACGGTCTTCGCCGTGGCGGTCTTGGCCGCGACAGTCTTGGTGGCGGTGCGCTTTGCCGGGCTCTTCGCTGCGACGCTCTTGCGGGCGCGCTTCGGCGACTCCGCGGCACTGACCATCAGCGTCACACCCTCTTCCTCGAGGATCTGGTTGAGGCTGCGCAGAACATTCTTCCACTGGGTTGGCGGAATCTGGTCAGCCTCGAAGGCCCGACGCACGTCATCGCCGGCGATCTGCCCATCAGCCTTTCCCCGCTCGATGAGCGCCATCACAGACTCGGACTCGGCGATCTCCGGCGGGAGCGTACGGGATGTGCTGGCCGACACGAACAACCTCTCGGAACGATGGAAACGGCTTCCGGCCCCGCCCATGATCGGGCCGGAGCCGACGACCACCAGGCTGCGGATGTGCCGGTGGCGCGGGCTGAGCCTCGGATTTGAACAGCGCGCTCACTGGCGGCTGTATTCCCTCCGCGGCTCTCACCTCTTAGGTCATCGCACTGTTTCGAGGAGTGTTACGCCCAATCCACGTGGCCCGAGTCACACCTCATTTACGACGAAACGACCAGAGGGGGAGATCACCACACAATCGTGCCGCCGGACCCCCGTGGAATCCGGCGACACGCGATGCGTACGCCTCCATACTCCTGACCGTGCCCCGCGGTCAGTGCTCGCGCGGCGCGGGCACGACTCGCTCCACCTCCGGGTGGACGGTGAGCAGTTGACGCATGGCCGACTCCGCGGCGTGCGAATCGCCGGTGGCCAGGGTGTCGACGATCCGCGCGTGGTGGGTCAGGGAGACCTCCGTGGGGCGGTCACAGCCGGTGACCGGGCCGCCGGAGACCTGGAGGGCCGCGGAGACGATGCCGGAGAGGTGCTCCAGCATGCGGTTGCCCGCGAGCTGGATCAGCAGGGAGTGGAACTCCGCGTCGGCCCGCGAGAAGGTGATCCCGTCACCCTGAGCGAGCGCATGGCTCATGATCTCGACCATGTCGGCGAGCCGCTGCTGGACGTCCTCACGGCCGTGACCTGCAGCGAGGCGGGCGGCGAGCGGCTCGATGGTCCAGCGCAGCTCGTTCAGCTCGCGGCGCTGGTCGTCACGCTGCGGACCGAAGGCGCGCCACTCGATGATGTCGGGGTCCAGCAGATTCCAGTCGCTGACCGGACGGACCCGGGTGCCGACATTGGGGCGGGCGCTGACCAGGCCTTTGGCCTCGAGGACGCGCAGCGACTCCCGGACGACGGTGCGGGAGACCTCGAAGCGCTGGCCGATCTCCTCTGGGACGAGCGGGCGGTCGGCTCCGAGGTCTCCGGAGACGATCATCTGGCCAAGCTGCTGGACGAGTTGGCCGTGCAGTCCGCGGCCGCGGCTGCCTGCTGCACGGCGGCCGACCCGGCCCAACTCGGCTTCGGAGCCGTCCCAGGAGGGAGGGCCGACGCGGTCGGCGCCGGGCGACTCCGCGTAGGGGTATCGGTCGAGTTCGCCCGGGCCGGCGAGGCCGGACTCGGCGGGGCGGGCGGCGGTCATCATGGTGTGCGCAAGGGTACTCACGCATCCTTTGTCGGCTCGGGTTCAGCGGCCCTTGAGGTCTTTGGTGAAAAGCACACGAAAGGGTGATCGGCGCTGGCCCCGCAATTGACGCCTTATCGGAAAGAAGCGGGCGCACTCAAGGGAGTTGTGAGCAGTTCGCCGAGACCCGGTCGATCATGATCACCAACGGGCGCTACGACGAAGGCCCGTGAACAGATACGCGCAGATCAGAGCCGACAACGACAACGCCAGCGCCGCGCCGACAGGTTGGGCGAGGAGGCTCCCCCCGGTCATCAGCCAGTCGTCCGCCTGCCGCGGCAGCTGCACCCAGGCCAGCTCGCGCAGCCTGCCCGGGAGTCCGGCGATCGAACGGACTGACGGAGCGGCGAGCGCCGTCTGTACGAGCGGGGCGATGACGACCGGTACGGCAAGTACGGCAGCCACTCCGGCGGCCGTGACCCGGCAGATTCCGGCGGCGAGCAGCCCCGCCCAGGCACAGCCCACCGCGAGCCCTCCCCAACTGGCGGCCAGGTCGGGCCAGTTCCGCGGGACTTGGGCCAAATCGCTTCCGTACACGAGGCGGAGGGCCTGGACGTCGGCCGCCACGGTGATGAACGCGAGCAACAGCGCGGCCATGGCGGTCACCGCGAGCTTGGCCAGCAGGAGGCCGAGGCGGCGGGGCACGGTGCCGCGGGCGGCGGCCAGCGCGGGGTAGCGGAACTCCTCGCCGAAGGAGAGCGCCCCCAGCAGTCCGGCGCCGAAGGCCGCGGGCGGCAGCGGAAGGAACTCGGGCCAGGCGGCAAGCGCGGTCGGGAGGGGGGTGGAGCCGACACTGGCCAGCAGGACGCACAGGGCGGCTGAGGCGACGAGGACGGCTGCCGCGACGAGGAGGGCGGTACGGACTCCGAGGAGGCGGCGTAGTTCGTACCGCAGGGGCCTGAGGGGGCTGCGTACGGGGCGCGGCTGGGACCGGACCGGGGGTCGGGCTGGGGGTGGGAGTGAATGGGGGTCGGGGTGTTGCGTGGCTCGGGGGGCGGTCGGGGCGGGGGGCTTCTCGGCGTCGGGGGCGGAGGGCTTCACGGCGTCGAGGTCGGGGCCGGAGGGCTTCACGGCGTCGGGGTCGGGGGCGGAGAGCGGCGCGGAGGCGGACGGGGCGGGGGCGGGGGGCGGCGCGAGGCCCGTGTCACCGACCTCGTCGTTGAGCCGGTGGACGAGTACGCCGTGCCGGAAGGCGGTTTCGCCGATCTCGGCGCAGCTGCTGCCGTAGACGGAGAGCAGGCTGCCACCCTCGGCGACAACCTCGACCGAGCGCCGGGCGGCACGCGCCTCGCGGGTGACAACTGCGGCCAGGCGTGCGGCGTGCGGGGTACTGACTGCCACGCGGGGGCGGAGCCTGGTGCGGGAGAAGGCGGCTGCGTCCTGGTCGGCGACGAGGCGGCCGGCATCGAGGGTGACGACGCGGTCGGCGAGGCGCGCGGCCTCCTTGGGGTCGCTGGTGGTGCAGAGGACGGTGCCGCCGCGGGCGGCGTGGGTGCGCAGCAGGCCGTACAGCCAGCTGTTCTCGCGGGGCGAGAGACCCTTCGCGGGCTCGTCGAGGATGAGCGTCTGTGGGTCACCCAGCAGCGCGGAGGCGAGCCCGAGCCTGCGGTCCATCCCGAGCGAGAGCGTGCCGAGACGTCGGCCGCCGAGGCCGGTGAGACCGACGGCTTCGAGCAGCTCGTCGGCGCGTGAGGCAGGCACTCCGGCGGCGGCGCAGAGCATACGGAGCTGGCCCCGGGCGGTCCGTGCCGGATGGCCGGGCACGTCGCCGAGGAGCACCCCCACCTCGCGGGCCGGGTGGGCGATGCGGTGGAGGGGGTTGCCGCGGAAGTAGGTGATGCCCCGTCCGGTCTCGAGTTCGAGCATCAGACGCAGCGCCGTCGTCTTGCCGGAGCCGTTGGCTCCGACGAGCACCGTGATACTGCCTGGCCGGGCCTCGAAGGTGAGGTCGTCGACGGCGGGCGGGAGGTCTCGGCGGGGGGTGCTGGTCAGTCCGATGGCCTGGAGCATCGCTTCTCTCGCGGAAGGTGAGACCGCTCGGCGGCAGGGCGGGTACCCAGCAAGATAACGCGACATTTCTGACTTTTCGCGCAACGGCAGGGCCCGGGTGTCAGCCCTTCACCGACGTCGGCCGGGAGTCCTGTCCGGACGCGGGGGCGGGTTTCGACCGGGCTCGGGCCGGACGGCGCGGCCGAGCTTCGACCGGGCTCTGGACGGCTTCGGTCAGACTTCCGGACGCAGCATCGGCGGGTTCAACAAGGTCGCGCCGCCTGCCCGGAACAGCTGCGCGGGACGGCCGCCCTGGCGGGTGGTCGTGCCGCCCGCAGGCACCAGGAACCCAGGGGTGCCGGTGACCTTGCGGTGGAAGTTGCGGGGGTCGAGCGCGACGCCCCACACGGCCTCGTACACCCGTCGCAGCTCGCCGACCGTGAACTCCGGTGGGCAGAACGCTGTAGCCAGTGAGGAGTACTCGATCTTGGAGCGGGCCCTTTCGACGCCGTCCGCCAGGATCCGCGCGTGGTCGAAGGCGAGCGGGGCGGGCTGCTCGCCTTCGCGGCCGAACCCGTTCTCCTGGCCCAGGAGATCCTCGACAGGGGCCCACCGCGCGCTGTTCGCGTCACCGCCCGCTCGGGGCGCGGGAAGGTCGGGCGCAAGCACCAGATGGGCGACGCTGACAACTCGCATACGGGGGTCCCGTTTGGGGTCGCCGTACGTGGCCAGCTGCTCGAGGTGTGCGCCGTTTCCCGGTGCCGGGGAGGCCGGGTCGTGCGCGCACAGCCCGGTCTCCTCGGCGAGCTCGCGCGCTGCTGCTGCCGCCAGATCCTCGTCACCCCTGACGAAGCCGCCGGGCAGCGCCCACCGGCCCTGGAACGGCGGCTCTCCGCGGCGTACCACCAGCGCGCAGAGCGCATGACGACGCACGGTGAGCACGACCAGGTCGACGGTGACAGCAAAGGGCGGAAAGGCCGACGGGTCGTAGGGCGACATGCCGTGATCATAGTCGTCTGCCTGACGATAAACACTCCCTTCGCCACCTGCGGCAACTGTTTCTTCACCCACTCCCCCGCCCCGCCCACCCACCCCAATCACACCCCCAACTGAAGGCCGTCGGCGGCCTCCTCCACCATCCCCAGGCCGAGCCTACTGACGCGTACAGCGAACGGCTCTCCCGCGACCCACAGCCCGGAGTTCTGTACGGCACCGAGGGGAGCGCAGCGCACCGGGTGCAGCGCGACCGTACAGCCAGGGGCGTCCGGGCGAATGCCGACGAGGGTCATCAGAAGCTGAACCCCGGCGGCCGCGGCCAGGGCCGACGGGCGGCAGGCGGCCGGGTGCGGCACCGGAACGCCGTCCGCCGTGCGCTGCTCCCCCGCGTACATCTCGGGCAGCCGGTACCCGAAGGCCTCGGCTGCGTCGAGGACCCCACGCAGCAGTGACACCGCCTCCTTCTCGTCCCCGGCGGCGGCCAGCCCCGCGACGGCGACGACCGTGTCGTGTATCCGGACGGCTCCGGCGCGGTGGCCGAACGCCAGCTGCCCGGTCTGCACCCTGTTCAGCAGCCCGGGGGCATACCGACCGCCGCCGAGCAGTCCGGTGTCGAGAAGGTGCGCGGCACCACCACCAAGGTGCGGCACTGGCCGGCCGTCGGGCAGCCGCCCCGCCGCGGGACGGCCGCCCGCACTGTCGTCCATCCAGAAGTCCTCCCGGAAACGGTGGCGCAGTTCGCTCGCCCACTCGCGCCAGGCGTCGGCTCCTGGACGGCCGTAGGCCTCCAGCAGGTCGGCGCCCAGCAGTGCGGCACGATGGGCATGGGCCTGGGTCTCGGCGCGCTGGACTCCGGACGGCCCTGGCTCGGACAGGATTCCGTCGTCGCCCGCGGCCTGCCGCAGCCAGTGCAGACAGCGCTCCGCCATCGGCAGCAGCCCCGCCAGCTCCTGCTCGGGCAGTCCCCAGCGCCACGCCTCGGCAAGGACCACGGGGAACGCGAGGGTCGCTTCGACGCCCGTACAACTCGACGGCAGATGCGGGCCCGCATCCCTCATCGGGCCGGGGATGCGCCCGAAGTCCGGCCCATGACCCAGAAGTTGGGTGCGGGCGAACGTACGCAGGGTGGCTGAGGCAAGCCGGGTGGAGAGCGGGAGCGCCATGCGTGCGGCCCACAGCGCTTCGGCGGGTACCGGCCCGCAACGCCAGGGCACCCCGGCGCCCAGATACACATCGGCGGATCCTCCGGGGTCCCGCAGCAGCAGTGCCCTGAGGTCGCCCAGGCCGACCCTGAGCAGTGCCTGCAGCCTGGGGTCGTCCCCCTCTGCCCGCGCCTCGGGCAGGGTATGACTGCATGTCCGGCCGGACGACCGGGCCGGGCGGTCGGAGCGGACATGCAGCTCGATGGTGTGGGAGGCACCGGGTGCGAGCTCCACCTCCCAGCGCAGCATTCCCGCGGAGGCCAGAGCGTCCTTCGGGGGCGGATCCGCGGTGACCACGACATGGGCACCCCGGCCGGCGGACCAGCGCATGCCCGAGTCATGGACGCTGGCGCGCAGTTCGGGGCCGGGCCGTCCGGCCGCGACCGCGCCCAGGTCGGCGAGGTCGGTGTCGAGCGTGATCTCCACCGGGAGCCTGAGGGGTCTCTCCGCCGAGCTGCGCAGCGTGATCCGTTCCGTGCCGTCGGCGTCGCGCGAGCGCTCCACCCCGACCTTCGGATCGGGTCCGGTGTCGGCGGGCGTGCGGACCACCGCGATGAATCTGGCCCGGTGCGCGGAGACCAATCTGCCCTGCACCGCGACGGGTTCGCGCCCCGCGACCCGCAACTGGCATCGGGAGAGCAGCCGTCGACCCGAGTGGTAGACGCCTTCGAGTCCCATCCCGGTGAGCTGGCCGTGCTCGGGGGAGATCGCCAGGCACGGCAGGGCGACGCAGATGAACATGTTGTGCACCGGCGGCAGATCACCGGGCCGTCCGCCTCCGGGCAGCGCCGGACCGGAGCCGGAGCTCTGTCCCGTCTGCGGCAGGTGGGGCGGGCGAGGGGCGGTGATGGCCATGGGGGTTCTGCTGTGCCTTCCGTGCGCTCCGGACAGCCGCTGCGAATACGACGGCACGGGTCGTACGACTCCGCCACAACGGTGAACGGCGGCACGGGCGCCCGGGTCACGGCCGTCATCGCCCACTCCTGGTGCCACGCTGCCCGCTGCGCCTGCTCCCCCTGCTGCGGTTCCTCGACACCGATTTTTCGGGACGCGTCCCGGCAGGCGGCTGACCCTTCTTGCCTGCGGGCGGACGGACCTGCTGAGAACGCGGGCGGTGCGGGTGCCCGCCTGCCCCGCGGGCAGCGGCGGACACCCCTGAGCCGTGCTCCTTGCGCAGACAGCTGCGCAGGGCCTCCGGATCAAGTCCCTCGTTGCAGGCCTGGTGCAGCAGGCGGGCGAAGACATACTCGGGGTCGACGCGCAGGGCACGACCAAGAGCGACTCTCGCGCCGGGTTCGTCGCCGGTGGACCAGGCGACCCAGCCGGCGAGCGTGAGCGGTGCTGCGGCGTGCTCGGAGTAGGGGCCGACACAACGGCGGGACAGCGCCCGCCAGAGCCGCAGCGCGGGATCCGCGTCCGGTCCCTCCATCCATTCCGCGGCCCGGTCCCGGGTGTCCCGGTCCTGCAGGCCAAGGACCACGGCGGCCGCCTCGTCGTGAGTGATGAGCCTGTCGTCCGCGACATCCGTCTCGGCCCAGCCCCCGGACCGAGGGGTCTCCGCAATGCGTTTCATCAGTCGGCGGGCCAGCGCGAGGGTCTCCGCGGCGACCTGTTGACGCCCCTCTCCGTCCAGGATCCTGGGCACCAGCGCGGCGCCCGCGGCGTCCAGCGCCTTCTCCTGGTCGGCGGCGGACGCAGTGGCCATCGGCTCGAGCCGCGCCTCCATCTGCCTCAGGGTTCCACGTACTTGGATGCCGGCGTATGCGGCGGCCGCGGCCATCACAGAGGTGCCGGGCAGAGCCAGGACATCGCCTTCGGGCGGACAGCAGCGCGAGTCGGGGCAGCAGTACGACCAGAAGCGGCCGTCGGAAATGCAGAGCGCCTCAAAGACGGGCACGTCGAAGGTGCCGCAGGCGGTCCTCAGCCGTTGCGCGAGGGGGCGCAGCCGCTCCATGACCCGGTGGCTGGTCTCGCCTTCAGCCGGGTCCTGGCAGAGGAAGACGACGATGCCGTCGGGGCGGGAGCCGCGGCGCTCGCTGCCTTCGATCAGGCACTCCGCGAGCTGCTGGGCCACGGGCGACCATTCGCGCGGTGAGCGTGGAATGCCGAGCCGCAGCCGCCCGCCGAAACGGCCCCGGGAGCCGTGCAGCGCGACCAGCACAATCGAATCGCTCGGATGGAAGCCCATCATGTACGGGAGGGCGTCAGCCAGTTCGGCTGGGCCGCGCAGGGTGATCTGCTGCTCGTCGGCCGGACCGGTGGGTTCGTGGTGCTTGTTCATGCCACGACCGTCCCGCGGCGGCCCCGGCTCCGCGACCCCTGTGGATAACGTTATCCACAGGCTGGCGGTCTCGTTCGCGCAATGTCGGCGGCATCGGGTTGCATGGGGGCATGACCAACGCAGACGTCGCAGATCCCGCAGACCTCAGGGCCTCGGCCGATTCCGTACTCGCCCGCCTCGTCTCGGACACCACGGGCACCGCCCGGCTGCGCGAGGACCAGTGGCGGGCGATCGAGGCGCTCGTCGCCGACAAGCGCCGGGCGCTGGTCGTGCAGCGGACCGGCTGGGGCAAATCCGCGGTGTATTTCGTCGCGACCTCGCTGCTGCGCGAGCGCGGCAGCGGCCCGACTGTGATCGTCTCGCCCCTGCTCGCGCTCATGCGCAACCAGGTGGAAGCCGCGGCCCGAGCCGGCATCCGTGCCCGGACCATCAATTCCTCCAACACCGAGGAGTGGGACATGGTCCAGGCCGAGGTGGCCGCGGGCGAGGTGGATGTGCTGCTGGTCAGTCCTGAGCGGCTCAACAACCCCGATTTCCGTGACCAAGTGCTTCCCAAGCTGGCCGCCGCCACCGGACTGCTGGTGGTGGACGAGGCGCACTGCATCTCCGACTGGGGCCATGACTTCCGGCCGGACTACCGACGGCTGCGCACGATGCTGGCGGAGCTGCCGGCGGGAGTCCCGGTGCTCGCCACCACCGCGACGGCCAATGCCCGCGTGACCGCGGACGTCGCTGAGCAGCTGGGCACGGGAGCGGGCACGGACGCACTCGTACTGCGCGGCCCGCTGGATCGGGAGAGTCTCAGCCTGAGCGTGCTTCAGCTCCCCGATGCCGCGACCCGGCTGGCCTGGCTGGCCGATCACCTCGGTGAGCTGCCCGGCTCCGGGATCATCTACACCCTGACCGTCGCTGCGGCCGAGGAGGTGACCGTGTATCTCCGGCAGTGCGGCCACACCGTGTCCTCGTACACCGGCCGCACGGAGAACGCCGACCGGCAGCAGGCCGAGGAAGATCTGCTGGCCAACCGTGTCAAGGCCCTGGTCGCCACGTCCGCGCTGGGCATGGGCTTCGACAAGCCCGATCTCGGATTCGTCGTGCACCTGGGCTCGCCCTCGTCCCCCATCGCCTACTACCAGCAGGTGGGCCGCGCGGGCCGTGGCGTGAAGCACGCGGAAGTCCTGTTGCTGCCGGGCCGGGAGGACGAGGCGATCTGGCAGTACTTCGCCTCGGTGGCCTTCCCGCCTGAGGAACTGGTGCGGCGCACCCTCGACGTACTGGCGCAGGCGGGCAGGCCGCTCTCCCTGCCCGCGCTGGAGCCGCTGGTCGAGCTGCGGCGTACCCGGCTGGAAACCATGCTCAAGGTCCTGGACGTGGACGGTGCGGTGCGCCGGGTGAAGGGCGGCTGGACCACGACGGGGCAGCCCTGGTCGTACGACGCCGCGCGGTATGCGTGGGTCGCGCGGCAGCGGGAATCCGAGCAGCAGGCGATGCGCGACTACGCGCGGTCGGCAAATTGCCGGATGGAGTTTCTGCGGCGGCAGCTGGACGACGAGGAAGCCGCTCCCTGCGGGCGCTGCGACAACTGCTCGGGAGCCCGGTTCAGCGACAAGGTCTCCGGTGCGGCCCTGGATGCCGCGCGCGGGGAGCTGAGCAGGCCGGGCGTGGAGGTGGAGCCCCGCAAGATGTGGCCGACCGGGCTGGCAGCAGTTGGGGTCGCGCTCAAGGGCCGAATCCCTGAAGGGGAGCAGTCCTTCGCGGGCCGCGCGCTGGGCAGGCTGTCCGACATCGGCTGGGGCAACAGGCTCCGCCCGATGCTCGCGGCACAGGCTCCGGACGGTCCAGTTCCGGACGATGTGGTGAAAGCGGTGGTGACCGTGCTCGCCGACTGGGCCAAGGGTCCTGGCGGATGGGCGTCCGGTGCGCCGGACGCACCGCCCCGGCCGGTCGGTGTGGTCACTGTCGCCTCGCGCAGCAGGCCCCAGCTGGTCGGATCCCTCGGCGCCCGGATCGCTGAGGTCGGCAGGATGCCGCTGCTGGGCACCGTGGAGTACGCACCTGAGGCAATGGACACTCGGATCTCGCGCACCAACAGCGCGCAGCGGGTGCGGGCCCTGCATGAGGCGTTCATCGTGCCGCCCCGGTTGGCCGAGGAGCTGGTCTCGGCCGACGGACCTGTCTTGCTGGTGGACGATCTTTCGGACAGTGGCTGGACCCTCGCGGTGGCGGCGAGGCTGCTGCGCAGGTCTGGTGCGAGGGGGGTGTTTCCGCTGGTCCTCGCGGCTCAGACGTGACACGAGGGGTCGCCGGCGGCGCAATTGGGCAGGGATAAGGCAGGAATATGAGCCTCATACCCGCCGATTCCCGTCGGTGCCGCCAAATTGCTCGTTGCCCCATGCTCACGCGACAGGAAGAATTGGAGTGCTCCCCGTGCTCCCCGTGCGGCCCGTTCGCGGTCCGGAAGGGCCGTGCCGCGGTGCGCCCCCACTCGACCCTGCCCGCACTGTCGGCGCGTATGCGAAGGGAGGACCGTGACCTTCGGATTCGCTCCGTCCGCAGCCACTTCGCTCGCGACGTCGGCCAATTCCGCCAGCCGGCTCGCCAGGATGCTCGAGCCCGCCGAGTGGGCGGCGGCCGGTATACCGCTGCTGCGCAACCCCCGCGAGGTGGTCAGCGGATTGCACACCCGGCACCAGCCGACACCGGAGACCGCCGTGGTCGCCGTGCTCGACCACGAGGAACGGCTCGCTGCCAGCGCGTCGTTCCCCCGGCGATCCGCGCCCGTCGACGGCTGGGAGTTCCGCAACGTAGTGCTTGCTCATCTGCGCCGGGTCATCCCGCACGACCTGCGCCGCCGCACGCCCGTGCGCACCGCCGTGCTGCTCTACTGCCGCGAGGGCGACGAGCGCTGGACGGAGGAGGACGGAGCGTGGATGTGGGGACTGCGGGACGCATGCACCCTGCACGGGCTGCGCTGTGGTGCGTACATCACTCTGACGCGTGGGGGATGGCAGGTGCTGGGCGAAGGCCGAGGTGGCCGACGGCCCAACTCCACCTCGTTGCCGGGCGACCTCGCCGACATCACGACCGACATCGAACCGATGCCGCTGCGCAGCGCGAGCGGCGCGGCCGAAGCACTTCGGCGCACGGCGGCCCGCTGAGGGTGCCACCTTCCGGCTGCCCACGAAGGGGCAGCCGTCCGGTGATCGCCGTACGGCGACGGCTCAGACACCCCTGCCGAGCACGGTGTTGATCCGCTTGGGATCGCCACACACGATCAGCAGCGCGTTCGCCTTCGCCAGGGCCGCGGGCAGTGCGCGGGCGGCTGCGTCGTCGGCGCCTCCGTTGACCGCGACGACCACCACGGGACGGGCCGAGGCCCGGCCCGCCGCGGCGGCGTCCGCGTAGAAGACGTCGTCCTGGGCGTCGTGCTGGGCCCAGTAGGCGGCCTCGCCGAACGACAGCTCGTGCGCGGCCCACGGGTGCTGTTCACCGGTGGTGAGCACCAGGACGTCGCCCGGAGCACGGCCGGAGTCGAGCAGCAGGTCGACCGCCTCGTCGGCGGCATCGAGCGCGCCGTCCGCCGGGGCGGGGATCAGTTGGATCTGCGGCGTTGCGGGGTTTCCCGGCCGGGAAGCCTGCGGCTGCCCGGCAGAGTGGTGCGTACGCGGTGTCGGCGGCGCGGGCCTGGCGGGACCGGGACCCGGGTGTCCGGGACGCGGCGAGGCCGCGGAACGCGGACCGGGTACGGGACGGGGGGTCGGCGCGGTGCGGCCTGCGGCCGGCGTGGCGCGGGGACCCTGGGCGCTCTCGTGAATCTGAGGCTCCTCGGGGATGAGAGGCATGGGTGGATGTCTATCAAACGCCGGTGAAGAAGGCATCGGCGGGTGGGTACATAAGTGCGACTGGCCTGCTGGGAGGGCGGGTTCAGAATTCGAAGCCGAGCTGGCCCCCGCTTTCCAGTGCGGCCGCCTCCGCGGAGATGCGGACCTTCTTGAGGTGCCGCCACTGGGGCAGCGCGTCGAGATAGGCCCAGGAGAGCCGGTGGTAGGGCGTGGGCCCCAGCATCCTGAGCGCCGCCTTGTGCACGGGCGAGGGGTAGCCGGCGTTGTCGTCGAAGCCGAAGTCGGCGAACTCCCCCCGCAGTTCGGCCATCATCGCGTCCCGGTGCACCTTGGCGATCACCGAGGCCGCCGCGACCGCGACGCACGACTGGTCCCCCTTGATGACCGTACGGACCTGCCAGGGGGATCCCAGATAGTCGTGCTTGCCGTCGAGGATGACCGCGTCCGGACGAATCGGAAGCGCGTCCAGCGCCCGGACTGCGGCCAGCCGCAGCGCCGCGGTCATCCCCAGTTCGTCGATCTCCTCCGGCGAGGCGTGTCCCAGGGCGTGCGCCGTGACCCACTTCTCCAGCAGCACGGCCAGTTCCGTACGGCGCTTGGGGGCGATGAGCTTGGAGTCGGTGAGGCCTTCGGGCGGTCTGCGCAGGCCGGTGACCGCCGCGCACACAGTGACCGGACCGGCCCACGCCCCGCGTCCGACCTCGTCGACACCAGCAATGATCTTGGCGCCGGTGGTGGCTCGGATCGAGCGCTCGACTGTGTGTGTGGGTGGTTCGTACGGCATGGCGCCAGCAAGGTTACGCCGCCTGACCCCGCCCGCGACACCCGGTTCCCGTCACCGGCTCCGGGCCGGCTCCGCATCGGCTCACAACCGGCTCCGCGCCTGCGGTCAGCCGTTGCCCGGGCGGAGCAGCGGCACCATCACCTGATCGATCATGTCGGCGATGTCGCCGTCGGGCCATTCGCTTCCGCACACCTTCGAGCGGTACATCATCAGGCCCGGAATCACGTCGAAGACCAGGTCGCCGGTGGCGTCTGGGCGTACTTCGCCACGTGTCACGCCACGGCGCACCACCTCACGGAAGAGCCGGTTGGACGGCTCGATGACCCCGCGCACGATCACCCCGTGGAACCGTTCGGCGGTGGCGATGTCGCACTCGTAAAGCACTGAACGCAGAGCAAAGCCGGACCTGGAGTACATCGCGTCCCGCACCCGCCGACAGAGCTGAAAGAGGTCCTCGCGGATGCTCCCATGGTCGGCGGCCACGTCCAGTGTCGGCAGTCCGGCTTGCAGGGCGTCCGCGACGAGGTCCTCCTTCGAGGGCCACCGCCGGTAGACGGCGGCCTTCCCGGTCTGGGCCCCGGCGGCGACACCCTCCATGGTGAGCCCGCTCCAGCCGACCGTACTCAACTGCTCCAGAGCGGCGTCCAGAATCGCGTGTTCCAGCACAGGTCCTCGACGGCGCAGCGAGACCGGGGGCGTCTCAGCAGCTGCAGTCCAGCGCGAATTGACCATCTTCTTCTCTCCGTTGGGGACGAGAGGTCGAGTGAACGCTTGCGTTCACTGACGGGGATTCTCTACGGTTGACGAGACAGTGAACGATTGCGTTCACTAACGCACTTGTGGGGGACCCATAGTGACAACCTCTCAGTTAACAGCTCCAAGCAAACCGGGAGCGGCCCGCAGGCAAGGACGCCCCGGGATCGCCCTCACCGTCATCGCCGCCCTGCAGCTCATGGTGGTCCTCGACACGACGATTGTGAACATCGCCCTCCCACACATCCAGGGGGCACTCGAGTTCACCACGACCCAGCTGTCATGGGTGGTCAACGCCTACACCCTCACCTTCGGCGGGCTGCTGCTTCTCGGCGGCCGGGCAGGTGACATTCTCGGCCGTCGACGGGTGTTCGTCTTCGGCGTGCTGCTCTTCACCTTCGCCTCGCTGCTGTGCGGCATCGCGCAGGAGCCGTGGCAGATGCTCGCCGCCCGCGCCCTGCAGGGCGTCGGCGGAGCCATCGCCTCGCCCACGGCGCTCGCGCTCATCACCACGACCTTCCGCGAAGGGCCCGAGCGCAACCGCGCGTTCGGCATCTTCGCGGCGGTCTCGGCCAGTGGCGCGGCCATCGGCCTGCTCGCCGGCGGCATGCTCACCGAGTGGCTGAACTGGCGCTGGGTGTTCTATGTGAACCTGCCGATCGGGATCCTGATCGCCGTCCTCGCGCCGGTGTTCATCAATGAGTCCGAGCGGCACTCCGGCCGGTTCGACATCTTCGGCGCGCTGACCTCGACCGCGGGCATGGCGTCCCTGGTCTACGGCTTCATCCGGGCCTCCGAGGACGGCTGGAGCGACCAGCTCACGCTGGGCGCCTTCGGGGCGTCCATCGTGCTGCTCACGGCGTTCGTACTGACCGAGCGGCGGGCAAAGGAACCGATCACTCCGCTGAGGATGTTCGCCGACCGCAACCGTTCAGGCACGTATCTGATCATGATGAGCCTCGCCGCGGCGATGTTCGGCATGTTCTTCTTCATCGTCCTGTTCGTGCAGAACGTGCTCGGCTACAGCCCCATCACCGCCGGTCTCGCGTTCCTCCCGGTCACGGTGATGATCGTTGCCGCGGCTGGTATCTCCTCGAAGCTGCTTCCGGTGCTCGGGCCGAAGCCGTTCCTGGCCGCGGGCGCGGTGCTCACCGGGAGCGGCATGGCGTGGCTGACCGCGCTGGACCAGGACAGCTCGTACCTGGGCGGGGTGCTGGGGCCGATGCTGCTCTTCGGATTCGGCATGGGTCTGGTCTTCGTGACGGCGACGCTCACGGCGGTCTCGGGCGTCGCGCAACACGAATCGGGTGCGGCCTCCAGTCTGCTCAACGCCACACAGATGGTCGGAGGTTCCCTGGGACTGTCGATTCTTATGACCGTCTTCAGCACCGCCAGCCGCGACGAGGCCGAGCGTCAACTGCCTTCGTTCCTCGCGGACTCGACGCCCGCACAGAAGGAGGTCTTCGCCAAAACGCGCGAGCTGCCGCCGCCGTGGGGGCATCAGGTGCTGGCCGAAGGCATCGCGACGGCGTTCTGGGCGGGAGTGGGTCTGGTCGGTCTCGCCGTGCTGACCGCGGTCTTCGTCATCCGGGTGCGCAAGAGCGACCTGGAGGCGCTCAGCGGCTCGGCGGGCGCGGGCGGCCACGCCGGGTAGGGCTGCCGCCTGGGGCTGGCGCGTGAAGCGCCTTCCGGAGCCGGGGTACGGGCCGTGCATGGGGGCACGGCCCGTACCCCCCACCTCAGCAGTCGGAAGCCGACGGCTCAGTCGGCCGTACGCCTGGCACGGGACCTCGCCCTATCGGCACGCGCGCGTGCCGATAGGGCGAGCGGCAGGCAGGCTGCGGGACCCCGCGGCAGCGGCTCAGCGGGCCTGTTCCGGCACCCAGCCCGGGAGGGCTTCGGTCTGCTCCAGCCAGGCCGCCGGGGGCTGCCCCGACTTGCCCGCGGCGACCACGCCGCAGGCGATCGCGCACGTGGTGTCCACATCGCCCCCGACCTGCGCGGTCGTCCAGAACGCGCGCTCGAAGTCGCCGAGCGAGCGAGCCGCGGACCACAGGGCGAACGGCACGGTGTCATGCGCACTCGTGCGCCGGCCGCTGCCGAGAACGGCGGCGACGGTCCCCGCGTCGTCGTAGTCGAGCATGTCCCGCGCCCGGCGAAGACCCGCCCCCACCGCGCTGCGCGGTACGAGCGCTACGACACCGTCGAGCAGCTCCGCGGGCCCTGGCGGCCCGGCCGGATTCGCGGCGATCGCGGCGGCGGCCGCCACGGCCATGGCGCCGACCACCGCCTCACGGTGCTGGTGCGTGGTGTACGAAGAGATCTCGGCCTGGTGGGTGGCCTGCTCCGGATCGGAGGCGTACCAGGCGCCGAGCGGCGCGATACGCATCGCCGAGCCGTTGCCCCACGAGCCCTGGCCGTTGAAGAGCTCGGCGGCCAGCTCGCGCCAGTCGCCGCCTTCCCTGACCAGCCGGAGCATCCGGTTGACGGCGGGGCCGTAGCCGCGGTCGAAGTCGTGGTGCTCGGCGAAGGACCTGGCGAGTGCGTCCTGGTCCACCCGGCCGTGGGCCGCGAGCACAGTCAGCACCGAGCAGGCCATCTCGGTGTCGTCGGTCCACTGCCAGGGGCCAGGCGGCAGCTGCCGCCGCTTCAGCAGTGGATAGTTCGAGGGAACGAAGAACTGGGAGCCCAGGGCGTCTCCCACGGACAGTCCGCGCAGGCTGTCCAGGGCGCGTTCGAAGCGCCGGTCGCGAGAGGAGTCAGCGGTCATCTTCCTGCCACTCTATCCGGTGACGCCATACGGCTCGGGGGTGCGCCAGCGCTCGAACGGCCGGTCAAGCGTGTAGCGGCCGTCCTCGCCGAGCTGCAGTATCCGGGTCTCGGCGTTGCCGGGGTTGGACAGCGACTCGAATTCGGCGACCGACCAGTGGAACCAGCGCATGCAGAACAGCCGCATGGTCAGTCCGTGCGTCACCAGGAGTACGTTCGGCGGGTGGTCCGGCGCCTCGAAACTGCGGTACAGGCTCTCCAGGAACGCCCCGACCCGGTCGTACACATCCGCTCCCGACTCACCCTGGGCGAAGCGGTAGAAGAAGTGGCCGTAAGCGTCCCGGTAGGCCTTCTGCAGCCGTACGTCGTCCCTGTCCTGCCAGTTCCCCCAGTCCTGCTCGCGCAGCCGCGGCTCCTCCCTGACGCGCACCAGCTCCGGATCGAGGCCGAACGCGCGGAAGGTCTCATGGGTGCGGCGATAGGGAGATGCGTAGACGCTGACGCGCTCACGTCCAAAAAGCTCACGCAGCCGCACGCCCGTCTCCTCGGCCTGGGCCCAGCCGGTGCTGGTCAGCCGCAGCGCATGGTCGGGCTCGCGTTCGTACACGGTGTCATCGGCGTTTCCCTCCGACTCGCCGTGCCGGACGAGGACAATGCGTCGCGGTCGTGCCATGGCACGACAGTAGATCGGCCCGGGCTCGGCCGAGCAGCCGGGCCGAGTCCATCCGGCGTATCCGGGCGGAGTCGGAGCCGCCGACGGTCGGTGGTCAGCGGCGGCGGCGACGGTCAGCTGCGCCTCCACTGGACACTCCCGGGGCTTCAGACCGTCCAGGACGGTTCGAGCTGCACCACATCACCGGCCAGCGCCGCGACATCCGCCTCGGTCTGCGCGCGCAGCAGCAGCCTCTCCACCCGCTCCCTGCGGTACTTCCCGTGCTCGGCCGCCGACTGCCACATCGACATCACCAGGAACTCGCTCCCCGGCGCCTCCCCGAACACCCCGCGCACCATCCCGGGCGACCCGGCCATCGCCGGGTTCCACACCTTTTCCTGCATCAGCGAATAGTGCTCGACCCGGTCCTCGCGCACCCTGCAGTGCGCGACCCGCACCACGTCGGCGTCCGTGAACCGCGGCTCGAACCCGGTCTTCACATCGAAGCGGTAGTCGAACAACTTGACCTGTATGTCCTTGTACGTCCCCGACTGCCCGGACGCCAGCCGGTCGTGGGAGCGCGCCATGAACGAGTCGTAGAACGCCCGGCTCTCCCAGAAGGCGAAGACATGGGCGACATGAGGCCGCCCTTTACTCCACCCACCGCCCTGGCCCCGGAATCCCGGCTCACCCAGCAGCCCCGCCCACTTCCGCTGTCCCCGCTCGAACCCACGACGGTCCACCACGGTGCAGCGAATCCACTTGACCAGCACCGCGCCATCGTACGGCGCGGAACGTGGCCCCGGTCACGCTCCGGCAGAGTGCACTCGTACCAGCTCGTCCGAATCCCCGGCGTCCAGTTCGATCCCGAACACCGACGGCCCGAACGCCCCCAGCCTGCCCAATGATCGTGATGAAGGCGCGAACTGGTGATACGAACCCCGTGGTGCGGAAGAGTGAGCGTGGCAGCATGGTCAACCGACGTAAAACACCCGGCAGTTACGGGGAAGGGGAATCCGGTGAGCAGTCTCAACAAGGGGATCGGGAAGGCCGAGGTGACACTCAAGTGGGATCCGAGCCCTCTGGGCGAGTCGCCCCATGACCTCGACATCGTCGCCGCGACGTACAAGGCGGACGCCCCGACCGGAGAACCGGCGTACGTCGTCCACTTCGACAGCCGGTCGCCCGACGGCACCATCATCCTGACCCGGGACAGCAAGACCGGTCAGGGCTTCGGCTCCGACGAGGTCATGACGCTGGAGTTCGACCGGCTGGCGGCCACGTACGGGCGGGTCGTCGTGGGTGTGGTCATCCAGCAGCGGGACGGACGAAAGGTGTTCGGCGACATAGCGAACCCCCTCGTGAGGGTCCTCGAGGGACACGCCGAGCTGGGGAAGAACGACTTCACTAGCGTCGCTGGAGCCACCGCCGCGGTCGTCGGCGACTTCACCAAGGGCGAGGCAGGCGACTGGGAGTTCCGCGAGACCGTCCGCGGATTCGACGCCGATCCGCAGTCGTTCATCGCGCTGATGGGCAACAGTACTTACTGAGCACGCGTTGCATCGGATACGCACGAGAGCACGAGAGCACGAGAGCACGAGAGCACGAGAGAGGGGCGCCGGCCCAAGGCCGGCGCCCCTCTCCATCAGGCGGTGTCAGCTGCAGCCGCTGGTCGAGCCGCAGCCCTCACAGATGTAGCAGGAGCCGGCCCGCTGCATCTTCGTCCCGCAGGAGAAGCACAGCGGCGCGTCCGCGCTGATGCCCAGCTGCATCTCGACGAGCTCCGCCGAGGTGTGCGCCTGCTTCGGAGCCGGAACCTCCGCCTTCGGGGCGGCGACGGCCTTCAAGGTCTCCTGGTGACGCGGGGCGGACTGGGCCAGACCCTCGACGTCCATGTCCTCGTCGGACGGCTCGTACGAACCGGTCTCCAGGTGACGCTGACGCTCCTCGGCCGAGTGGATGCCGAGCGCGGAGCGCGTCTCGAAGGGCAGGAAGTCCAGCGCCAGGCGGCGGAAGATGTAGTCGACGATCGACTGTGCCATCCGCACGTCCGGGTCGTCCGTCATGCCGGCCGGCTCGAAGCGCATGTTGGTGAACTTCGAGACGTACGTCTCCAGCGGAACGCCGTACTGCAGACCGACAGAGACGGCGATCGAGAAGGCGTCCATCATGCCCGCGAGGGTGGAGCCCTGCTTCGACATCTTCAGGAAGACCTCGCCGAGACCGTCGTCCGGGTAGGAGTTGGCGGTCATGTAGCCCTCGGCGCCACCAACCGTGAAGGAGGTGGTGATGCCGGGACGGCCCTTCGGGAGGCGCTTGCGGACGGGACGGTACTCGACGACCTTCTCGACCGCGGCCCGGATCGTCCCCTCGGCCTTCTCGGTGACCTCGGCCTTCTCCTTCTCCTTGGTCTTGGCGGAGAGGGGCTGGCCGACCTTGCAGTTGTCGCGGTAGATCGCGAGCGCCTTGACGCCCATCTTCCACGCCTTGAAGTAGATCTCCTCGACCTCTTCGACGGTCGCCGACTCCGGCATGTTGACCGTCTTGGAGAGCGCGCCCGAGATCCACGGCTGGATGGCCGCCATCATGCGGACGTGGCCCATCGCGGAGATGCAGCGCTCACCCATGGCGCAGTCAAAGACCTCGTAGTGCTCGGTCCTCAGGCCGGGGGCGTCGATCACATTGCCGTGGTCGGCGATGTGGGCAACGATCGCCTCGATCTGCTCCTGCTGGTAGCCGAGGCGGCGCAGCGCCTGCGGGACCGTGCCGTTGACGATCTGCATCGAGCCGCCGCCGACCAGCTTCTTGAACTTGACCAGGGCGAGGTCGGGCTCGAGGCCGGTGGTGTCGCAGGACATCGCGAGACCGATGGTGCCGGTCGGCGCGATGACGGACGCCTGGGAGTTACGGAAACCGTTCTTCTCACCGAGGCGGATCACGTCCTGCCAGGCCTCCGTGGCGGCGGCCCAGATCGGCGAGTCCAGGTCGTCCATGCGGACGGCCACGGCGTTGGCGTCGGCGTGCTGCTTCATGACGCGCTTGTGCGGCTCGGCGTTGCGGGCGTAGCCGTCGTACGGGCCGACGACCGCGGCGAGCTCGGCGGAGCGCTTGTACGACGTACCCGTCATCAGCGAGGTGATGGCACCGGCGAGCGCGCGGCCGCCCTTGGAGTCGTACGCGTGACCCGTGGCCATCAGCAGCGCGCCGAGGTTGGCGTAACCGATACCCAGCTGACGGAAGGCGCGGGTGTTCTCGCCGATCTTCTGGGTCGGGAAGTCCGCGAAGCAGATGGAGATGTCCATCGCGGTGATGACCAGCTCGACGACCTTGGCGAAGCGCTCGACGTCGAAGGACTGGTGCCCCTCGCCGTCGTCCTTGAGGAACTTCATCAGGTTCAGCGAGGCCAGGTTGCACGAGGTGTTGTCCAGGTGCATGTACTCACTGCACGGGTTCGAGCCGTTGATGCGGCCGGACTCGGGGCAGGTGTGCCAGTTGTTGATGGTGTCGTCGTACTGAATGCCGGGGTCGGCACAGGCCCAGGCGGCCTCGGCCATCTTGCGGAAGAGCGACTTGGCGTCGACCTCTTCGATGACGTCGCCGGTCATGCGGGCGCGCAGGCCGAACTTCCCGCCGTTCTCGACGGCCTTCATGAACTCGTCGTTCACACGGACCGAGTTGTTGGCGTTCTGGTACTGGACGGACGTGATGTCGTCGCCGCCCAGGTCCATGTCGAAGCCCGCGTCACGCAAGGCGCGGATCTTCTCCTCTTCCTTGACCTTGGTCTCGATGAAATTCTCGATGTCGGGGTGGTCGACGTCGAGGATGACCATCTTGGCCGCGCGGCGCGTGGCGCCGCCCGACTTGATCGTTCCTGCGGACGCGTCTGCGCCACGCATGAAGGAGACAGGACCAGAGGCGTTGCCTCCGGAGGAGAGCAGCTCCTTGGAGGAACGGATCCGGGAGAGGTTCAGGCCGGCGCCGGAGCCGCCCTTGAAGATCATGCCCTCTTCCTTGTACCAGTCGAGAATCGACTCCATGGAGTCGTCGACGGCCAGGATGAAGCAGGCGGAGACCTGCTGCGGCTGAGGCGTGCCGACGTTGAACCACACCGGCGAGTTGAAGCTGAAGATCTGGTGCAGGAGGGCGTACGCCAGCTCGTGCTCGAAGATTTCGGCGTCGGCGGGCGAGGCGAAGTAGCTGTAGTCCTCGCCGGCCTTCCGGTACGTCTTCACGATCCGGTCGATCAGCTGCTTGAGACCGGTCTCGCGCTGCGGGGTGCCGACGGCCCCGCGGAAGTACTTGCTGGTGACGATGTTGACCGCGTTCACCGACCAGAAGTCGGGGAACTCGACGCCACGCTGCTCGAAGTTGACCGAGCCGTCGCGCCAATTGGTCATGACGACGTCACGGCGCTCCCAGACCACCTCGTCGTACGGATGCACGCCGGGGGTGGTGTGGATTCGCTCGATACGCAGACCCTTGCTCGCCTTGGATCCCTTGGCGCGGGACCCTCGTGCCGGGCCGCTCGTCGTCTCTGTCATGCCGCCTCCCATACATGGGCAAAAACGCCCTGAAGTGCCCAGATCTTCCCGTGGCACAGTCTGTGTCTGATGCCGCGAACGCCGCGCACAGCGCCCGTGGCAGGTCTTTTGCCGCCCTGTTGTCGATCGGCGGGCCGATGGGGCGGGCCCAAGCCGCTCAGCCGGTGTTCCTCAGTCGGCGGCGGTGGCGGGCACGGGGACCTCGAGAGTCTCGCCGGTCCCGCATCCTTCTGCGGGAGGCCGTTGCTCGCGGAGCTCCGCGATGGCGGCCTCGAAGTCTTCGAGTGAGTCGAAAGCCCGGTACACGGACGCGAAGCGCAGGTAGGCGACGAGGTCGAGTTCCTGCAGGGGGCCGAGTATGGCCAGACCCACGTCGTGGGTGGTCAGCTCGGCACTGCCGGTGGCGCGCACCGCTTCCTCGACCCGCTGGCCGAGCTTGGCGAGAGCGTCCTCGGTGACCGGCCGCCCCTGGCATGCCTTGCGCACGCCGGAGATGACCTTGGTACGACTGAAGGGCTCGGTCACTCCGCTGCGCTTGATCACCATCAGCGAGGCGGTTTCCACCGTCGTGAAGCGGCGGGAGCAGTCAGGACACTGCCGACGACGCCGGATCGACGTTCCGTCGTCGGTGGTGCGACTGTCGACGACACGGCTGTCGGGGTGCCTGCAGAAGGGGCAGTGCATGGCTCCCAACCCTCCTTCACAGCACGACTGAATAGCCTCGACAGGCCGGTCGAAGCCCTCCGAAGCAGCCCCAAGCATAGGCGATGGCCACGGTCTTGGAGGACCAGGGACCACAACTTCTGGGCGGCTGACACAATCCAACCACTAGATCTGGGGTTTGGACGCACTTTCGACGCTCAACGCGTGTCGCACGGCGGCAGCACCGTACGGGCGGCGTACGAGTGGTGACGCAGCGACACGAACGCGGCGCGGGACCGGCCACGAGGGTACGGGAGACGCGCGGCTCCGTGGATTCCGGGCCGCCGGGTGCAAGACTGGAAGCACCCCCGGGAATCGGCCGGCGTCACCCCGCCCCCACCGCAATCCGGAGGGGACGTTGCCGTAGAGGACTGAATTGCCCTACGGTCCGAGCGTTCGCGCATACACCCAGGCAGGCGCCCGCGTCAGACAATCTGCGATTTTTCACTCGAACGTGTGTTTGGCGCAACCTTTCGAAACCCACTACCGTTGTCCAGCTAGGGAGACCATTCGAGAGGGGCCGACGTGACCACCACCGCAGACAGTGCCACCATCACTGCCCAGGACCGCTCCCAGAACCGATTCGAGCCGGTGCATGCCATGAATGACGCAGCCACGAGTCCCGAGGGACCCAAGCCCACGCGTTCGCTGCCCGGCCGACCTCCAGGGATCAGGGCGGACAGCTCCGGTCTCACGGATCGGCAGCGGCGCGTCATCGAGGTGATCCGTGACTCCGTGCAGCGGCGGGGATACCCGCCGTCGATGCGCGAGATCGGCCAGGCGGTCGGGCTGTCCAGCACCTCCTCCGTCGCGCATCAGCTGATGGCGCTGGAGCGAAAAGGCTTCCTGCGCCGGGACCCGCACCGGCCCAGGGCGTACGAGGTGCGTGGCTCCGACCAGCCGAGCACCCAGCCGACCGATACGACGGGCAAGCCGGCAGCGTCGTACGTACCCCTGGTCGGCCGGATCGCGGCCGGTGGCCCGATCCTCGCCGAAGAGTCGGTCGAGGACGTGTTCCCACTCCCCCGCCAGCTCGTCGGCGACGGCGAGCTCTTCGTGCTGAAGGTCGTCGGCGACTCGATGATCGAGGCCGCGATCTGCGACGGCGACTGGGTCACCGTACGCCGCCAGCCCGTCGCGGAGAACGGCGACATCGTGGCAGCGATGCTGGACGGCGAGGCCACGGTCAAGCGCTTCAAGCGGGAGAACGGCCATGTGTGGCTGCTCCCGCACAACGCCGCATACCAGCCCATTCCTGGCGATGAGGCGACCATCCTCGGCAAGGTAGTGGCGGTGCTGCGGCGGGTGTGACCGACCCGCCGGCTCTGACCGGGCCCCGGGACCCACTGCGCCGGTCCCGGGGCCCTGCTCTGCCCGGACACCATTCCGGGCGGACTGCATTCCGTCCGGAATGCAGTCCGCCCGCGCTTACTTACCGTCCGCCTTGGCTACGGCGTCGATCGAGGCCAGCGAGCGACGCACTTGGTTGCGGTCCGTGGTGTACCAGAAGTCGGGCATCGAGGCGCGCAGATAGCTGCCGTAGCGGGCGTTGGCCAGCCGCGGATCGAGCACGGCGACGACGCCGCGGTCGCCCATGGCCCGTACGAGACGGCCCGCGCCCTGGGCCATCAGCAGGGCGGCATGCGTCGCGGCGACAGCCATGAAGCCATTGCCGCCGGCCTCCTCCACCGCCTTCTGGCGAGCGCTCATCAGGGGATCGTCGGGGCGTGGGAACGGAATCCGGTCCATCACCACCAACTGACAGCTGGCTCCCGGCACATCGACGCCCTGCCAGAGCGAGAGCGTGCCGAACAGACAGGTCTCCGGGTCGGCGGCGAAGGACTTGATCAACTCGCCGAGGGTCTCCTCGCCCTGAAGCAGGATCGGCTTGTCGAGCCTGCCGCGCAGCTCCTCGGCCGCCGCCTGGGCGGCCCGCATGGAGGAGAAGAGGCCCAGCGTGCGGCCACCGGCCGCCTCCACCAGATCGGCGAGCTCGTCCATCATGTCGCCGCGGGAGCCTTCACGACCGGGCGTCGCCAGATGGCGGGCGACATAGAGGATGCCCTGCTTCGGATAGTCGAAGGGCGAGCCGACGTCGAGCCCCTTCCACTGCGGAGCGTCTTCACTTTCGGTGCCCTCGGGGGCAAGCCCGAGCGAAGCCCCCACCCCGTTGAAGTCACCACCGAGCTTGAGCGTGGCGGAGGTCAGCACCACCGAACGCTCGGCGAAGAGCTTCTCGCGCAGCAGACCGGATACGGAGAGCGGTGCCACCCGCAGTGACGCGCCGAAGCGATCGTGGCGCTCGTACCAGACGACGTCGTACTCGGACCCCTGGGTGATGCGCTCGGCGACGTCATGGATGTTCTCGACGGAGGCCACGGCCTGCTTGCGTACGGCGTCCTCGTCCTGGACGGACTTGTCGCGGGTACTTCCGAGGGCCGAGATGACCGTGCGAGCGGCGTCGCGCAGTGCCATCAGCGCGTATCCGAGATCCTCGGGGATCTCCTCGAGGCGGCCGGGGAGGGCAAGCTCCATCACCCGCTCAAACGTCTCGGAGGCGGTCTGGAGAGCGTCCGCGGCCTTCTCGTTGACCAGCTTGGCGGCGCGGCGCACGGCACGGTTGACCTGGCCGGGGGTGAGCTCGCCGGTGGCGACGCCGGTGACCCGGGAGACCAGCTCATGCGCCTCGTCGACGATCAAAACCTCATGCTGCGGAAGCACCGGGGCGCCCTCGATCGCGTCGATCGCGAGAAGCGCATGGTTGGTGACGACGACATCCGCGAGCTTCGCGCGCTCACGGGCCGCCTCTGCGAAGCATTCGGCGCCGTACGCACATTTCGTGGCCCCGAGGCACTCCCGGGAAGAGACGGAGACCTGCGCCCAGGCCCGGTCGGAGACTCCGGGGGTGAGATCGTCGCGATCGCCGGTCTCGGTCTCGTCCGACCAGTCGCGCATCCGCAGCAGATCCTGGCCGAGCTTGCTGGTGGGCGCGGCAGCCTCGAACTGGTCGAAGAGGCCGTCTTCCTCCTCCTGGGGCACACCCTCGTGCAGGCGGTGCAGACAGAGGTAGTTGGAACGCCCCTTGAGCATCGCGAACTCCGGCCGGCGGCGCAGCAGCGGATGCAGTGCCTCGACCGTCCGCGGAAGATCACGCTCCACGAGCTGCCGCTGCAGGGCCAGGGTGGCCGTGGCAACGACGACCCTCTCCCCGTGCGCCAGGGCGGGCACGAGATAGCCGAGCGACTTTCCGGTGCCGGTGCCGGCCTGGACGAGCAGGTGGGAATTGTCGTCGACCGCTTCTGCGACGGCCTCGGCCATGGTGACCTGGCCAGGCCGTTCCACACCGCCGACGGCGGTGACGGCGGCGTGCAGGAGCTCGGGGAGGGATGGCTTCGTCATAGCCCGACCAGCCTACGGGGCACCACTGACAACCCGATCACACCTCGTCTCATCACGCGATCACATCTCGTCTCGTCAAGAGGCGCTCAGCGGGTTGGGGACCGTGCCGTGGACGGCTGCGTGGGGGCGGTTCGGGCGGTCGCGGTAGCCGTCGAGATGCAGCCTGTTCCGGTTGAGACAGAGCCGCTCGATACGTGGCGTGAGCAGGTCGAACGTCTCGTAGCGTTCCTTGAGCTCCGGGAAACGGGCCTGGTGCCGCAGAATCTCCGCCCGTACGAGCGAGAAGAACTGCTCCTCCGGTACGCCCAGTTGCTCCTCGCAGAGGGGTGCGAGAAAGCGGAAGACGCCGATGAAAAGCCCTGAGTGGATGAACTGCGTGAGGAAGGCCGGCTCCTCGGTAAGGAGGGTCTTCCGTACGTCGTCGGGCATCGAGTCGTGCTCGGGCAGCGGCTGGGCGCTGACGTTCACATCGTCGACGAAGTCCTTGATCGCCAGGCGTACCGGGACGTCCTGGTCGTCGAAGACGACGATGGCGTTCTCGCCGTGCGGCGAGAAGACGGTGCCGTAGCGGTAGAGGAAGTGCAGCAGCGGCGGCAGCAGAGCGGAGAAGAGCCGCTGGAGCCAGAGCGCGGGGGCGAGTCCGGATCGTGCGACCAGCTCAGCGGTGAAAGCGCGGCCCCGGGTGTCGGTGTGCAGCAGCGAGGCGAGGGTGCGGGCCCGCTCGCCGGGGGCGAGGCGGGGCTGCAGCGGCTCGCGCCAGATCGCGCCGAGGAGTTCCTTGTACTGGTACGGCACCTCGGGGAGGTGGTCGTAGAGGGGGTGCTCGACGGTGACCGATGCGACTTCCCCGAGGAGGATCACGCCGCATTCGTCGCGCAGAAAGGGGTCCCCGTCGCGCAGTCCGTGCACCCAGGAGGTGACGGCGGGGGCGGCGAGGGTGCGTTCGGTGGGGAGACCGCGCCAGACCAGGGTGTTGAGGATGGACAGCGGCAGTTTCACTGTGTGCCGGTCGGCGCGGTCCACGTTGACGAAGGTACGGACGGACTGCTGCGGCAGCCGTAGATCACCGTCCGTGGGGAGCGGGACGATGTCGCCCCGCGCGACGGCGGGCGCGAAGAGCGGCAGGAGCACCTCGTCCCACTGCCAGGGGTGTACGGGGAGGAAGAGGTACGTGTCGGGGTCGAGGCCCCTGGCGCGTAGCGCGGCGGCGAAGCAGTCATGGACGGGCGCGTCGAGTTCACGGGCGTACAGGTCGTCGGGTCCGGGGAGCCCGGGGACTCCTCGGTAGGCGGCGAGGGTGCGGCTGACCGCGATCCAGGGGAGCCGGGCGGGCCTGCGGGCCTCGGGCGACCAGCGGGCGGTGTCCGTGGCGGAGAACCCGATGCGACCCTTGTTGAGCACGAGCCACGGGTGGCCGGTCTGGTGGCCTTCGAGTTCGGCGTAGCCGAGGTCGGCGAGCTCTTCCGCGTTCAGCGCGTGGTGACCGAATCCCGTGTCCGAGACAAGGGTGGCCGTCAGCTCGCGGACCAGGTGGCCGAGGGTGGCTCCGTCGAGGTCTAAGAGACGGCGGGCGCGGGCGAGGAAGGCGAGCGGGTCGGCGAAGGGCCGGCCCTCGTGGTCGATGGAGTCCGGGTCGACGCGCCAGCTTCCGTACGCTCCGCGCCGGGCCAGGAAGGACAGGTTGCTGCCGTCGTCGAGCGTGACGGTGTACTGATCGCATCCGCGGCCGGCGTCCGGCGCGATGATCTCTTCGTAGGAGAACTCGCCGAGCATCTTGGCGAGGAGCCGCACGGCCGCACGGTCCCAGGCCTGTGCGTTCAGTCCGGGCGGGGTGAAGGGGACGGCGGGCGGCTGTTCGGAGTCATGGGTGGCAGGGGACTTCGGCACGGGGACTCCTCGAGTGGAACCGATGCGGGTCGAGCGGTGTATGTAAGGCAGCGGGTCGTTCACAGCAGGTTGCGAAGCGCGCGATCGCGGACCATGAGGGCGGCTCGTTTGTCGGGGAGGTCGACCTCGGCCGAGAAGCGGAAGCCGGCGCTCAGGAAGGCGGAGACGGAGGGGGTGTTGCGCAGGTCGGGTTCTGCGATGACGCGTGCGCATCGGGGCCGATTGTCGAGTACCAGATCGGCGACGGCTCTGAGGAGGGTTGAACCGACACCGCGGCCGCGGTCGGCGACGCCCCCGATCAGGAGGTGGATACCAATGTCATGGGGACGGGCCGGGTAGTGCCGCGCGGCGGGGTCGAGATCAGCCCGGTAGACCTCGAAGTAGCTCATGGGGATGCCGCTGAGCACGCCGAGGCAGGGGATGCTGCGTCCGTCGCCCTCGAGCTGGGCGCGCAGATGGGCGGCGGTGACCGAGTCAGGTCCCGCCAGTTCCCAGAAAGCAGCCACTGCCGGGTCGTTCATCCAGCGGCTGATCCGTGCCAGATCGCGTTCGATGCGTACGGGGGCGAGATGGAAGGCCCCGACGGAGGTGGTGGCGGAGCCCCAGCCGGCGGGATTGTCCAGCAGATCGCCGGTGCCGGTGGTGTCCCCGTCCTCGGGGTCGCCGGATTGCTCGTCCTCCCGGAACAGCGCGAGGAGCTCCTCGGGGAGCCGCAGGTCCAGGGTGTCCTCGACGCTCCCGCCGAGCTGGGGGGTGGGACCGGCTCCGGTGTCGGTGCTCGCATCGGTGTGAGGCACAGCGGGGCTCTCCTCTCGCAGTTCTGTCGGGTTGGGTTGCCTTAAGGACGAAGGGGGTTGGTGATCGTGACGTAGACGGACTGGGTGTCGACCGGGCCGATGAGCTCGTCGAGGCCGCGGAGCCGGGTGAGCAGATTGGCCTTGGACCGGAGCGTGGGGGCGTCGAGGAGCTGCGCGGGCAGTGGCGAGCCGAGGTCGGCGGTGGCCGAGAGGAACTGCCGGAAAGCGGCGATGAGTACGCGCTCGTCGGCGAGGCGCTGCGCTCCGAACGCTCCGATCAGGCCGAAGACATTGTTGATGCCGAGGTAGTAGGCGAAGCGCTCGTCGGTGACGTCGTCGGAGACGAAGGTGTCGCTTGCGGAGCCGATGCCGGGAAGGCGGCGTTCCAGGTCGGCGCGGTGGGATTCGCGGAAGTAGTAGCCCTGGTTGTCGCGGTAGCGGCCGCCGACGGGCCAGCCGTCGGGGTCGAGGATCACCAGGGTGTTCTGCTGGTGGGCTTCGAGTGCGATGCCCGCTGTGGCGTCCAGCCAGAGCACCGGGCGTACGACGTGGTCGAGGTAGCGCAGGAACCACTCGGCGGCGACGGCGCCGGTGGGCCTGCCGGTGCGGGCGGCGAGCCGGGCCACTACGTCGGCGAGACGCGAGTGCATCCCGGGACGGCCCGGCCAGGGGCGGGGCGCGGTCAGTCCCGCGATGCAGACGGCGTCGTCGCCGAGGCCGAACGGATTGTGGCGCACCACGACGTCGAGTCCGGGCACGGGCTCGCCATCAGCAGTGTCGACGGCGAGCCATGCGGGGTCCCGCACGATGCCGAAGCCGGGGTGGGCTGCCTGCCACTGCTCGGCGAGGCCGGTGCGGAGCAGCCGGTGGACCTCGACGCCGCGGTGGAGTTCTTTGCGGAGGTTCTCACGACGGGAGTTGGTGATGCGTACGCCAAGAGAGAGCTTGAGCATGGCCGGGGCGCCGGGACGGTGCACAGTGCGGACCGAGGAGGTGGGGTGCCAGGGGTCTGCGTGGGGACCGAGGTCATGCAGGAGACCGGCGTCGAGGAGGGCGACGACGGCGGTGCGGTGCTTCAGTTCGCGGGCCTGCCAGGGATGCAGCGGCAACGGAACGGAGTCTTCGGGGAGTTGGAGGTCCCCGCAGAGGCGGGCGGTGAGTTGTTCGGCCGGCAGGGTTCGGCCCTGTTCGGTCCAGGCGGATCCGGTGGCCAGGACGGACCGGTCTACGGCCATCCAGTGCAGCGGAAAGGAGCCGCGCAACTCCGGTGAGTAGAGCCGGGCTTCGGCCTCGGAAAGTCCTTCGCGGCTCTTGGGTGTCGGGTGGAGCGGGTGGCCGAGCAGGAGCGACTGCTCGGCGGTGAGGAAGAGGTCCGCCTCGGGATCGGGGGCGGGGCGGGCGCGGCGGTCGGTGATGAAGTCGGCGGTGCGCCGTACGGAGTCGGCGACCCGGCCGACCAGGTCGGCTCCCTCGCTCTGGCCCGCTTCCCGGCCGAGGAGGGCGGCGACGGTGACGGCGTCGGTGCCAGGCGCGTCGCGCGGCCCTCCTTCAAGGGCGGGCAGACCGAAGCGATGCCATCCACTGACCGACCAGTAGCGGACGGGGACGAGCAGCGCGGTGCCGCTGGCGTGCAGCGGGATGCGCAGGGTATGTCCGTCGGGCCTGTCGAGGTTGTTCTCCCTCACCCAGCAACGGAGCAGATTCTCGACGGCCGCCGCGTCCGCAGCGCGACATGGATCCGGGTGATCGAGGAGCTCGACGCCACTCGCGTCTGTGGGCGTGCCCGCGGTGGGGGCGTGCTGTTCACCGTGGCCCCCCGTCTGTTGGCGCGGCACCGTCGTCGCCTCGATCGTGAGAGGGCCGCGCATTCCGCCCTGTCCTTGGTGCTGGGCGGTGGGACGGCCGTCGGCCTCGGGCACATCGGGTGCGGGTGTGGGGTTCACGGAGGTCTTCCTTGTGATTTGTACGGGTCAGTAGGACTGCCCGCTATCGGTACGGCGTTGCAGGGAGCGCTCGGCGGCGGCCAGGGCATCGGCAAAGCGGTCGAGGACGGCCACAGCTTGTTCGTCGGTGAGGGTCAAAGGAGGGAGCAGCCGCACAACGCCGGAGTGGCGTCCGCCGAGTTCGACGATGAGCCCGCGGTCCAGGCACTCCTGCTGGACGGCGGCGGCGAGGGCGGGAGCGGGCGGCGGGACGAGAGCGTCCGGGGATGCGGCGTCCGGGTCGACGAGTTCAACGCCGATCATGAGGCCCCGGCCGCGTACGTCCCCGATGCAGGAGTGGGCCGCGGCCAGCCCCTGGAGGCGGCCCAGCATGCGCGCGCCGAGGGTCGCGGCGCGGTCGGCGAGCCGGTTCTCTCGTACGAACGCGAGGGTGGCCGCGCCCGCTGCCATGGCGAGCTGGTTGCCGCGGAAGGTGCCGGCATGGGCACCGGGCTGCCAGGCGTCGAGTTCGGACCGGTAGACGACCACGGCAAGCGGAAGGGAGCCGCCGATCGCCTTGGAGAACACCATCACATCGGGCACGATTCCGCTGTGCTCGACCGCCCAGAAGGTGCCGGTCCGCCCGACTCCCGTCTGCACCTCGTCGGCGATCAGCGGGATGGAGCGGGCCGCGGTGATCTCTCGCATCCTGCGCATCCAGGCGTCGGGGGCCGGGATCACTCCGCCCTCCCCCTGCACCGGTTCCAGGATCATCCCGGCCGGCCTGGGCACCCCGCCCTTGGGGTCGTCGAGGAGGTTCTCGGTCCAGCGGGCGCCGAGTTCGGCGCCGCGCTCGCCGCCGCTCCCGAAGGGGCAGCGGTAGTTCTGCGGGAAGGGCAGCCGGGTCACGCGTACATCGATGGCGCCGCCCGAAGCGTCGAGGGCGCCGGCCGTCATCCCGTGGTACGCACCGGTGAACGAGAGGAGGCCGCTTCGGCCGGTGGCCGTGCGAACGAGTTTGAGCGCGGCCTCGACGGCGTCAGTGCCGGCGGGCCCGCAGAACTGGATCCGTGCGTCATCGGCGAACTCCCGCGGCAGCGTGGTGAACAGCTCCGTGGTGAAGGCGTCCTTGACCGGGGTGGCGAGGTCGAGGACGTGCAACGGCGCCCCTGAGTCGATGACCTTCTTGATCGCTTCGAGGACCACGGGGTGGTTGTGCCCGAGCGCCAGGGTCCCCGCCCCGGAGAGGCAGTCGAGATAGCGCCGGCCGTCCGCGCCCTCGATCGTCAGCCCCCTGGCCCGTACGGGGACGATGGGCAGCGAGCGCGCGTAGGTACGGGCCGCGGACTCGCGGAGCGACTGGCGGCGCAGAATCCCCTCGTGCGCAGCGGACAGCGCCACCGGAGCAGGTTCGGTCACGGCCACGGCTGTTGGTCCTCCCGCTGTCACAGTTGCGTTGCACATCGATACCGCGTTCGTACGCCGCCAAGCCCGGCTGAACGCTGACCGTGTGTACCCCGTACGTACCAACGACGCCGGAAGCCGGTAATCACGGGCAATCGGAAGATCCTTGTGCTGACGGAACCGCGGACCTGGTGCACGCCGTCCCCATCGGCACCGGCATAGTGGGGGCCGCACTCCGGCCCGGGCACAGCGGCCGGGGGGTGAGCAACGCCTTTGTAGAGTTCGAGCAGTTCGAGCAGTTCGAGCAGTTCGAGCAGTTCGAGCAGTTCCGGCAGTTCGAGCAGTTCGAGCAGTTCCGGCAGTTCCGGCAGTTCCGGCAGTTCCGGCAGTTCCGGCAGTTCCAAAAGATCAGACAGTGCAGAAGTACCGAAGTCCCAGGGGGATCACGACATGCGACCCATTCGCCCGACGCTGGCCGCGGCTTCCATCGCCGCCGTGCTCGCGCTGGCTGCCACCGCCTGCGGTCCGAGCGAGGACAACGCGGGCGACAAGCCGAGCGCGCCCGCCAGCCAGTCCGCCGACGGGAAAATCACCATCCCGGACGATCTCAAGGACCGGCTCAAGGAGCACGGGATCGACCTGGACAAGTGGAAGAACGGCGAGTGGAAGAACTGGGACAGGGACAAGTGGCTGCGTGAGGCCCAGGACTACGTCAACCCGATCATCGAGGACCTCTGGGACCCGGACCGGATGCGCGATGCCAAGAAGCCGCCGGAGAAGCCCGTCGACAACGAGATTTCGGGCGACGAGGGTGTCACGGACCCGACTCCCGCGCCGGTGAAGGCGCAGGCCGTGAACGCTCCGTACCACTCCAACGCCGCCGAGGCCGGGAAGGTCCTCTTCGACGGCCCAGAGGGTTCGATGGTCTGCTCCGCGACCGTCGTGAAGGACCCGGCCAACCCCGGCAAGTCCAACATGGTGTGGACGGCGGGCCACTGTGTGCACGCCGGCAAGAACGGCGGCTGGTACCGCAACATCGCCTTCGTCCCGTCGTACAACGACAACGCCAAATCCACCTCGGAGCTGGAGAACACGCCGAAGGAAGAGATCGCTCCGTACGGCGTGTGGTGGGGCGACTGGGCCCAGACCTCCGAGCAGTGGATCTCCCAGGGCGCCGCGACGGGCGGCCAGGGCGCTCCGTTCGACTTCGCCGTGATCCACGTCACCCCGGAGAAGGGCGGCACGGGCAAGTCGCTGGAGGAGACGGTCGGTTCGGCGCTCCCGGTGGACTTCAACGCCCCGACCGTGCCGAAGATCGACGACATGACCGCCACCGGCTACCCGGCGGCGCCGCCGTTCGAGGGCCAGAAGCTCTACCAGTGCTCGGACAAGCCGGGCCGGCTGTCCATCAAGGCCAACGAACCGACGATGTACCGGATCGGCTGCACCATGACCGGCGGTTCATCCGGCGGCGGCTGGGTCGCCAAGGGCCAGGACGGCAAGCCCGCGCTGGTGTCGAACACCTCCATCGGCCCGGTCACGGCCGGCTGGCTTGCGGGTCCGCGCCTGGGCGACGAGGCCAAGGGCATCTACGACGCGGTCAGCAAGAAGTTCGCGGGCCAGTAGGCACGAGCAAATCCATGTGACTGACGGAAGGAAGAGGGGCTTGCGGCCGGTCGGCCGCAAGCCCCTCTTCCTTCCTCGTGGAGACTCCGTGCAGGTGAAGCCCTGCCCCAACTCCGCAAATACGCACCGCCATAGAGTGGTACCGCAGTAGGGGCGGCCCCGGAAGGCCGCCCTTTCGCATGACACGTTCATGGCACAAATCCGTTGCACTTCAGGGGGAATCGTTTCCATGCGATCCATACGACCACTGCTGGCTGCCTCCGGCATCGCCGCAGCCCTCGCGCTGACGGCCACCGCCTGTGGCCCGAGCGAGGACAAGGCCGCCGACAAGCCCGCTTCTTCCAGCCAGGCCGCAGACAAGGGCGGCGCAGCCCTTCCCGCGGACCTGGCCGACAGGCTCAAGGAGCACGGTGTCGACCTCGACAAGTGGAAGAACGGCGGGTGGAAGAACTGGGAGAAGGACAAGTGGCTTCGTGAGGCCAAGGACTTCGTCAACCCGGTGATCGAGGGCCTGTGGAAGCCCGAGCGGATGACGACGGCCAAGGCGCCGACGAAGACGCTCGCCGCCGGCGACATCTCCGGTGACCAGGACGTCACCGACCCGGAGCCGCGCCCGGTCCAGGCCCAGGAGGAGAAGAAGCCGTACAACCAGAACGCCGCTCCGGTCGGCAAGGTCTTCTTCGACTCCCCCGAGGGCTCGATGGTCTGCTCGGCCACCGTCGTCAAGGACCCGAAGAACCCCGGCAAGTCCAACCTGGTGTGGACCGCCGGCCACTGCGTCCACTCGGGCCAGGCGGGCGGCTGGTACCGCAACATCGCCTTCGTCCCCGCCTACAACGACAAGGGCAAGTCCGCGGCCGCGCTGGAGAACGCGCAGCCGCAGGAGATCGCTCCCTACGGCGTGTACTGGGCCGACTGGGTCTCGACCTCCGGTGAGTGGATCACCCAGGGCGGCCCGACCGGCGGCACGGGTGCTCCGTACGACTACGCCGTGATGCACGTGAAGCCGGAGAAGGGCACCAAGTCGCTGGAGGAGATGGTGGGCGTCGCCCTCGACGTCAACTTCGACGCGCCCGAGGCGAAGAGCATCAGCGCGATGGGGGCCTGGGGTTACCCGGCCGCCCCGCCGTACAACGGCGCGATCATGCACAAGTGCGTCGACCGTCCCGGCCGTCTCTCGATCGCGCCCGGTACGCCGACGATGTGGCGCATCGGCTGCACGATGACCGGTGGTTCCTCCGGTGGCGGCTGGTTCGCCGAGCAGCCGGGCGGCAAGCTGGCTCTGGTCTCCAACACCTCGATCGGCCCGGTCACTTCGGGCTGGCTGGCGGGTCCGCGCCTGGGCGAGGGCGCCCAGCAGATCTACACGACGATGAGCGACAAGTTCGCGGGCCGGTAAGTCCGCAGACTGGCCCGGAAGAACGGAAGGCCCGTACCCCTCGGGAGGGGTACGGGCCTTCCAACTTGATCAGCTGAGCCGGATCGGCGCGTGGTCAGCGAGTCGCCGGTACGTACGGCGCCAGCGCCGCGGCCAGCTCCTCGTGCACCCGCGCCTTGAGCAGAGTGCCCTCGGTGGTGTGCTCCTCGGAGAGAACCTCGCCCTCGGCATGCACCCGCGAGACCAGCCCGCCCTGGGTGTACGGCAAGAGGACCTCGATCTCGACCTCGGGCCGCGGCAGTTCGACGTCGATCAGCGCGAGCAGCTCGTCGATGCCCCTGCCGGTCCGTGCCGATACCGCGATCGCGTGCCGCTCGATGCGCAGCAGCCGCTGCAGTACGAGCGGATCGGCCGCGTCCGCCTTGTTGATCACCACGATCTCGGGCACGTCCAGCGCGCCCACATCGCGGATCACCTCGCGCACGGCGGCCAGCTGCTCCTCCGGCGCCGGGTGCGATCCGTCCACGACATGCAGGATCAGATCGGAGTCCCCGACCTCCTCCATGGTGGAGCGGAACGCCTCGACGAGGTGGTGCGGCAGATGCCGTACGAACCCGACGGTGTCGGCGAGGGTGTAGAGCCGGCCGCTCGGCGTCTCGGCCCGGCGGACGGTCGGGTCCAGGGTGGCGAACAGCGCGTTCTCCACCAGGACGCCGGCGCCCGTGAGGCGGTTGAGCAGCGACGACTTTCCTGCGTTGGTGTAACCGGCGATCGCGACCGAGGGCACCTTGTTGCGTCGGCGCTCCTGGCGCTTGATCTCGCGGCCCGTCTTCATATCCGCGATCTCCCGGCGCATCTTCGCCATCTTCTCGCGGATCCGACGCCGGTCCGTCTCGATCTTGGTCTCACCGGGACCACGGGTGGCCATGCCGCCACCGCTGCCGCCGCCCATCTGACGGGACAGCGACTGACCCCAGCCGCGCAGCCTGGGCAGCATGTACTGCATCTGCGCCAGCGCGACCTGCGCCTTACCCTCTCGGGACTTTGCGTGCTGGGCGAAGATGTCGAGGATCAGGGCGGTGCGGTCGACCACCTTGACCTTGACGACGTCTTCGAGGTGGATCAGCTGGCCGGGGCTGAGTTCACCGTCGCAGACGACGGTGTCGGCTCCGGTCTCGAGCACGATGTCGCGCAGCTCCTGCGCCTTGCCCGAGCCGATGTACGTGGCCGGGTCCGGCTTGTCACGGCGCTGGATGACGCCGTCAAGCACCAGTGCGCCGGCCGTCTCCGCGAGCGCCGCAAGCTCCGCGAGGGAATTCTCCGCGTCCTGCACCGTCCCCGTGGTCCATACGCCGACCAGCACCACACGCTCGAGGCGCAGCTGCCGGTACTCGACCTCGGTGACGTCCTCGAGCTCGGTGGAGAGGCCCGCCACACGCCGCAGCGCAGCGCGCTCGGAGCGGTCGAACTGATCGCCGTCCCGCTCTGTGTCGATCTCGTGGCTCCAGGCGACGTCCTCTTCCATCAGGGCATCGGCCCGAAGGCTCTCGGTGCGCGTCTCCGCGAAGCTCTGCTCGTCCTGGGAAGGGGATGAAGAGGAGGTCATTGGATCCTTACGTCGATTGGAAAACTGCTGAGAACTACCGAAAAGTGCCGGAGAAGAAATCCGGTACGTCAGTCACAACGCGTAACGGCCCCGGATGATTCCCCGAAGGGGTTCCGGCCCTGGCAGCGTCGCCGACCCGTTGATGGTCGCACGGTCCTGCCAGGGCCGTCACCCCAGTTTCAGCGGGCTGCGCCGGGCCTTCAGCGGGCCTGGCGGGCCGGGGGAGCGGCACTCCGCCAGTCCGGGTGCCCGGGCATCAGCGGCGTCCGGTCCGCGTACAGCCACTCCGCGAAGAACGCCGACAGGTCACGCCCCGCGATCCGCGAGGCCAGAGCGGTGAAGTCGGCGGTCGTCGCCGTCCCGTCCCGGTGCTCCCTCACCCAGGCCCGCTCAAGCTCCGCGAAGGCGTCCTTTCCGATGGTCTGCCGCAGTGCGTACAGGACCAGCGCACTGCCGTCGTACACCACGGGCCGGAAGAGGCTGATCTTCTGCCCCGGCGTCGGCGGCTTGGGCGCCGCGGGCGGCCCGGCGTCCGCCCGCCACTGGTCGGACAGCAAGTACGCCTCGCGCATCCGCGTCTCCAGCGGCTTGTGGGCCATCTCCTCCGCGTACGTCGCCTCGTACCAGGTGGCATGCCCTTCATTCAGCCACAGATCGGACCAGGTGCGGGGCGAGACGCTGTTGCCGAACCACTGGTGGGCCAGCTCGTGCACCATCACCGAGTCGACGTACCACTCGGGATATTCGCCGTCGGTGAAGAGGGAGCGCTCGAACAGCGAAAGCGTCTGCGTCTCCAGCTCAAACCCCGTGACGGCGTCGGCGATCAGCAGTCCATACGTCTCGAAGGGGTAGCGTCCGACCCTCTTCTCCATCCACTCCAGGTGCCCGGGTGTCTTCTTCAGCCAGGGCTCCAGTTTCTCCCGGTCCGCGGCCGGCACCACATCGCGTACGACCAGTCCGCCCGGCCCCTCGCGCTGGAGGACGGCCGAGCGGCCGATCGACACCTGCGCGAGCTCGGTGGCCATGGGGTGCTTTGTCTGGTACGCCCATGTCGTGTTGGTACCCGTCCAGACCTTCACCTTCCGTACGCCGTTGGCCACCGCCGTGAGCTCCTTGGGAGCGGTGATACGGAAGGTGAAGTACGCCTTGTCGGCAGGATGGTCGTTGCACGGGAAAACCCGGTGTGCGGCGTCGGCCTGGTTCGCCATCGCCAGCCCGTCGGCGGTGCGCACCCAGCCACCCTCGCCCGCCGGGCCGGTCGGGTCGCTGGTGTGGGTGACCGTGATCCGCATCCGCGAGTCCTGCTCGACGACGGCGGCCGGCTCCACGACCAGATCCTCTCCGGCGGTCGTGAACTCGGCGGGACGGCCGTTCACCTCGACCGTACGGACAGTGCCGTGCGAGAAGTCGAGGTTGATGCGCTCCAGCCGCTGGGCCGCCCTGGCGTCGATCCTGGTGACGGCGTCCAGTGGCTGGGTGTTGCTGCCGCGATAGGTGAAGGCGATGTCGTACGCGAGGACGTCGTAGCCGGGATTGCCCAGGTGCGGGAAGAGGGAGTCGCCGATGCCGAGCGGTGCGGGCGGCGGCAGGGCTGCGGCGACGAGGGTAGCCGAGGCGGTGGCCAGCAGGGCGGCACGCAGGCGCCGAGAGGTGAGCAGCATGCCCTACGGCTATCAGCGCGCCCGGCGATGAACGTGACGGCGCGCGCCGTGCCCACCCGAACGAGGTCAGGCGGTGGCCGCCGGATGCTGGGCGCGGCTCACGTCGTACACCCCCGGCACATCGCGCATGGCGCGCATCAGCGCGGGAAGACCTGCTGCGTCCGGGAGTTGAAGGGTGTACGTGTGCCGTACGCGCTGCTCGCTCGGCGGCTCGACGGTCGCCGAAACGATCGCCGCGCCCTCGATGGCGATGGCCTCGGTGAGGTCGGCGAGCAGCCGCGGCCGGCCGAAGGACTCGGCGATGAGGGTGACGCGGCACTCTGCGGCGTCGCCCCAACGCACCGGGATGGGCTCGCGGTCGAGGGACTTCATACGGGCCACGGCGGGGCACTCCTCCCGGTGGACCGTCACGGTGCCGCCGCGTACCGCGAAGCCGGTGACGGCGTCGGGCGGCACCGGCGTACAGCAGCCCGCGAGGCGTACCGTCGCGTCCGGCAGATCGACGACGGCGTTCGGGGCGGCGCGCCGGTCGGCAGTGACCGGCGCGGGTCTGCGGGGGGCGGCCGCCGCGACGTTCGTGCCCTCCGGATGCGCTGCGAGCCAGGTGCTGATGGCGATGCGGGCGGCGGGTGTGCGGGCATGGTCGAGCCAGTCGGGCGACGGGCCGGAAGCGGCGTCCTGGACATCCTGCGCGAGCAGGAGATGCACGGTGTCGCCGTCGCTCAGCACCGTACTGAGCGTCGCCAGACGGCCGTTGACGCGCGCGCCGATGCAGGCGTGCGCCTCCTCGCCGTACTGCCCATAGGCGGCGTCCACACAGCTCGCACCGGCCGGCAGACCGAGCGCGCCGCCGTCGGCGCGGAAGACGGTGATCTCTCGGTCCTGCGCCAGATCCGCGCGCAGGGAGGTCCAGAAGGTATCGGGGTCGGGGGTGGACTGCTGCCAGTCCAGGAGGCGGGAGAGCCAGCCGGGCCTGGTGGGGTCGGCGCGCTCGCCGTCGGCCGGCTCGGTCCCTGCGGCACCTTCCGGGGGCACATACGGATTGCCGAGGGCGATCACTCCGGCCTCGGCGACCTTGTGCATCTGGTGCGTACGGATGAGGACTTCGGCGACCGCGCCGTCCGGCCCAGCGACGGCGGTGTGCAGCGACTGGTACAGGTTGAACTTGGGGGCGGCGATGAAGTCCTTGAACTCCGAGATCACCGGGGTGAAGCAGGTGTGCAGTTCGCCCAGCACGCCATAGCAGTCGGCGTCCTCGCCGACCAGCACGAGCAGCCGTCCGAAGTCCGTGCCGCGCAGCTCGCCGCGCTTGAGTCGCGCGCGGTGCACGGAGACGAAGTGGCGCGGCCTGATGAGGACTTCGGCGGCGATGTCGGCGTCCCGCAGCACCGCCCTGAACTTCTCGGCGATGGCGTCGAGGGCGTCCCAGGCGGTTGCGTTGTCCGCGATGAGGGCGCGCGTGCGTTCGTACTCCTCGGGGTGGAGGATCGCGAAGACGAGGTCCTCCAGCTCGGTCTTGAGCGCCTGGACACCGAGCCGTTCGGCGAGGGGGATGAGGACGTCGCGGGTGACTCTGGCGATGCGGGCCTGCTTCTCGGGGCGCATCACGCCGAGGGTGCGCATGTTGTGCAGCCGGTCGGCGAGTTTGATCGACATCACGCGGACGTCATTGCCGGTGGCGACGAGCATCTTGCGGAAGGTTTCGGGCTCGGCTGCCGCGCCGTAGTCGACCTTCTCCAGCTTGGTGACACCGTCGACCAGATAGCAGACCTCGGCGCCGAACTCCGTCCGTACCTGATCGAGCGTCACCTCGGTGTCCTCGACGGTGTCGTGAAGGAGGGACGCGGTCAAGGTCGTTGTCTCCGCGCCCAGTTCGGCGAGGATGAGCGTCACGGCGAGCGGATGCGTGATGTAGGGCTCGCCGCTCTTGCGGAACTGTCCGCGGTGGGAGGACTCGGCCAGGACATACGCCTTGTGCAGGATGGCGAGGTCTGCCTCCGGGTGGTGTGCCCGGTGCGCTTCGGCCACGTGCCCGATCGCGTCGGGCAGCCGGTCGCGGGCTGCGGGCCCCAGGAGCGCGGCACGGCCCAGCCTGCGGAGGTCGATCCTGGGACGCCCACGCCTGCGACTGTGGGCACCAGGGTTGGCGGCCTCTGCACTCATGGGGCACCTCCGGCAGCTTCGACCGGCGGTGGGAAGGACAGGCGTGCCCTCCGGGCCGGTGCTTGATGCTACCGAGCCCACCACGTGGCGCAGTCCGGCTCTCGCTCAGCGTGAAACGGATCACCCATTCGAGCGAAGCTCTAAGCGATCTCGGTTTCGGTCCTTACTGGGGTGATCTAGGCCAAGAGGGCGGGGTCGATGTGTCCCTCGGCGACGATCACGGCGGGGCCGGTCATCTCGATCTCGCCGTCCGGCCGCTCCGTGATCACCAGACGCCCGCCGGGCAGATCCACGGTGTACGTGACGGGGGCGCCGGTTTCCGAAGGGTCCGTACCGTCCCTGCGGGCCGCCGCCACAGCCACGGCGCACGCGCCCGTGCCGCACGAGCGGGTCTCGCCGGAGCCGCGCTCGTGCACGCGCATGGCGACATGGCGCTCGCCGCGGTCGACGACGAACTCGACGTTCACCCCGTCCGGGTAGACGGACGCCGGGGTGAAGGGGGGCACGGAGAACAGGTTCCCGGCGTGGTCCAGGTCCTCGACGAAGGCGACCGCATGGGGATTGCCCATGTTCACGTTCAGAGCGGGCCAGCTGCGACCGTCGACGGTGACCGTGACGCTCCCCTCGGGGAGCAGCGCGCGGCCCATGGAGACCGTGACGTCACCGTCCTTGGCGAGGTGCACCTTCTTGACGCCGCCGCGGGTGGCCACCGCGAGGTCGCCCGCCTCGACAAGGCCCGCGCGCTGAAGGTAGCGGGCGAAGACGCGTACGCCATTGCCGCACATCTCGGCGATCGATCCGTCTGCGTTGCGGTAGTCCATGAACCACTCGGCCTCGTGGGCCATGGCGCGCGCCTCGGGGTGCTCGGCGGACCGTACGACATGCAGCAGACCGTCGCCGCCGATGCCGGCCCGGCGGTCGCAGAGCTTGGCGACGACGGGGGCGGGCAGGTCGACGGTGTTGTCCGGGTCGGGGACGATCACGAAGTCGTTCTCGGTCCCGTGGCCCTTGAGGAAGGCGATCGGCGAGGTCTGCGAGGTGCTCACGCCGTCTATCGTACGAGGACCCTCGAACACTCGGCGGGGCCGGGACGATCGACCCACGGTCAACCGAGCCGGGACGATCGACCCACGGTCAACCGAGCCGGGACGATCGACCCGCAGTCAACCGAGCCGGGACGATCGACCCGCAGTCAGCGGAGCCGGGCCACTCGCCAGACAGCCAGCGCGACGAGCACCAGGCCCACGCCGACGTACAGAGCGATGACTCGCCAGTCGGCGCGCTCGCCGGCGCCGCGGGGCGGCAGTCCCGGCCAGGTGTGGCCCACGCGGCGGGCGGCCATCACACCCCAGCCCGCGGCGCAGCAGCTGATCAGCAGGCCCAGCATGGCGACGACCGCGCCGCCGTCGCCGGTGCCGAAGGCGAGCGGGAAGGCGAACATCAGGGAGCCGACCGCGGCGAGCGCCACAATGGGTGCGAGCTGCCAGATCCGCAGCCTGCGCTGCGGTCGCAGTTCGACCTCGACCTCGTCCGCGAGCAGGTCCTGTTCGTCAGGCCCGTCCGGACTCAGACGGGACGCGCTGTCCGCTGCGTCCCGCCCTTCCTGCTCTGTGTCGCGAGGGCCGGCCTCCATCGCCACGCGCCCTCCCAACTCGGACTCCACGTCGATCGATGCTCGATGATGGCACGCTCCAGGGCGCCGAATTGGCTGGCAGAGCGTCCCGATGCCATCACGTGATCAGGCTGTAACCGCTCGTTCGACCAACGCCAGCGCCTGGTGCGGAAGTTCCCTCCGGTGCTCGGCCGCGCCGCTCAGCCAGTGCACGCGCGGGTCCCGGCGGAACCATGAGTCCTGGCGGCGCGCGAAGCGCTTGGTGGCGCGCACGGTCTCATCGCGCGCCTCCTGTTCGGTGCACTCCCCCGCGAGCGCCGTGAGCACCTGCTGGTAGCCGAGTGCACGCGATGCCGTGCGCCCCTCGCGCAGGCCCTGCGCCTCCAGTGCGCGCACTTCGTCGACAAGGCCCGCTTCCCACATCCGGTCCACGCGCATCGCGATGCGTTCGTCGAGCTCGGGGCGGGCGACGTCGACGCCGATCTGGACCGTGTCGTAGACGGCATCATGGCCGGGAAGGTTGGCGGTGAAGGGCTTGCCGGTGATCTCGATGACTTCGAGGGCACGGACGATGCGGCGGCCGTTGCTGGGCAGGATCGCCTTGCCTGCCTCGGGGTCGGCGGCGGCGAGGCGGGCGTGCAGGGCACCGGAGCCGCGCGCCGTCACCTCCTCCTCGAGCCGGGCTCGGATCGCGGGGTCGGTGCCGGGGAACTCGAGGGCGTCGATGGCACCGCGTACGTACAGCCCGGAGCCGCCGACGAGGACGGGCGTACGGCCTTCGGCGAGAAGGCGGTCGATCTCCGCTCTGGCCAGCTTCTGGTATTCGGCGACGCTCGCGGTCTCGGTGACGTCCCAGATGTCGAGGAGCTGGTGCGGGATCCCGCCACGCTCGTCGGTCGTCAGCTTTGCGGTGCCAATATCCATCCCTCGGTAGAGCTGCATGGAGTCGGCGTTGACGACCTCGCCGCCCAACCGCCGGGCGAGGAAAACGCCTAGATCGGACTTTCCGGCCGCGGTGGGACCGACAACTGCGATGACCCGCGGGGCGGGAGCTGCGCTTCTCACTGCCCCAGTCTCGCAAACCCACGGGCATGTCCCCGAACGAGCGAGGTGACGACACAGGTGCGGGTTCGTTGCCTGTTGCGAGGTTCCGAACGCCGGTTTCTCGACCGGTGCCCGCGGGCGGCGCAATGGGACGCTCGGGGCGACGCGGAACTTCGCCCTCACGAGTAGGCTATGGAGCAGATATGGGCGTTTTTTCACGGTTTCGTCGCAAGTCCAGGACGACCGCCGAGGCGTCAACCGAGGAGGCGACCGCCAGTACTCTGACGGCCGACTCCCCGGTTGAGTGCGGTTCCGAGGCCGAGGCGTCGACGGACGCTGCGGCGGAGGTCACCGAAGCCGCGGAGGCCGAGGGCTCCGAGACCGCGGCCGCCGAAGGCGTGGAGATTCCGAAGCAGCAGTCGGCCGAGGAGGCGGCGGACAACGAAGCCGGCGAGGGCGCCCGCAAATAGTCCCGAGGGAAGGTGGCCCATGGGCTTCATGGACACGTTGAAGGCCAAGCTCGCCCCGGCCAAGGACAAGGTCTCTGACCTCGCGCAGCAGCACGGGGGCAAGATCGAGCACGGTCTGGAAAAGGCCGCGAAGACGGTCGACGCAAAGACCAAGGGCAAGTACAGCAATAAGATCGAGTCTGGCACCGGCAAGGCCAAGGAGGCCCTGGACCGCATTGCCCACAAGGACGACGGCACTACGCCGCCGGCTTCCTGACATTCACCGACGGAAGGCCGCGGAACAACTCGTTTCGCGGCCTTCCGCCGTCGCGGGTCCACCCGCACGGATCCGCCGCCGGTACGGGATCCGCCGCCGGTACGGGATCCGCTACGACCAGGCGGCGACGAGGTAGCCGACGCCGTACGGGGCGTCCTCGTAGAGCAGTTGCCCGGCCAGGTCCGCCCCCTCGGCGGCTCCCGCGAGCACCTGCCAGGGAGCCCGGCCCGCCGCCTTGAGTTCGAACGCCAGTGACTCGTCCAGCGCCTTGAGCGCATCGACATCGGCCGCACCCAGTGCCCGGGCGGCCTCCCGGTCGAAGCCGGCCGCCCGCTCGTCCAGATAGCCGGGGGCTTTCAGCGTGCGGCACGCACTGCCGTCGCCCATCACCAGCAGCGCGACGCGTTCCGCCCGGGCGCCCAGTTCCCGCCCGGCGGCAAGGCAGCGGTCACCGGCGAGGTGATCGCCGACACCGAGACCCTCCACCGGGGCATCCGCCCACTGCGCGCGGCCGAGCAGCCAGGCGGCGACTGCCAGGGACGGCGGCAGCAGACGCTCCTGGTCCGCGCCCACTCCGAGCCGTACGTCGACGTCCACACCGAAGCCGTGGAAGGACCCGGTCGCGCCCGCGAGGTACGGGCTGCGGCCCTCCTGCTCGGCGGGGCCGACCACGAACAGCAAGTCGGGCCGGGAAGCGGCGAGCACCCCCAGGGCGTCGGCGCACGCGCTCCGCGCCGCGTCGAGTTCGGGCGCGGCTCCCGCGGCGACGTCGGGCACGAGCAGCGGCGGGCAGGGGCACACGGCGGCGGCGACAAGCATGATCGCCAGCCTAATGCGTGGTCAGGCCTGCGTCCGTGTTCAGGTCCGGGCCCGGGTGAAGTGCCTGCGTCCCCCGCCGCGCCCCTCCGTCAGTCGCAGCCGCACCCGGGCGCCGCGGCCACCGGCAGCGGATCAGGCACACCGATCCTGGGCAGTCCCAGCATCACTCCGGCCGGCTTCGCCGCCTCGGCGGCGTTGCGCTTCTCCCACGCGTCGCCGGCGCGGGTGCGTCGTACGGACTTCGCGGTGCCCTCCGCCAGCAGGTGGTGCGGGGCGGCGTAGGTGATCTCGACGGTCACCACATCGCCCGGGCGCACGTCCTCGTCCGGCTTCGTGAAGTGGACGAGACGGTTGTCCGGGGCGCGCCCCGACAACCGGTGCGTGGCGCCGTCCTTGCGGCCCTCGCCCTCGGCGACCATGACCTCCAGGGTCCGGCCGACCTGCTGCTTGTTCTCCTCCCAGGAGATCTCCTCCTGGAGGGCGACGAGGCGCATATAGCGCTCCTGGACGACCTCCTTGGGGATCTGGCCGTCCATCTCCGCCGCCGGGGTGCCGGGGCGCTTGGAGTACTGGAAGGTGAACGCGTTCGCGAAGCGGGCCTCGCGCACGGCATGCATGGTTTGCTCGAAATCCTCCTCGGTCTCGCCGGGGAAGCCCACGATGATGTCGGTGGAGATGGCGGCGTGCGGAATCACTGCGCGCACCTTCTCGATGATCCCGAGGAAGCGCTCCTGCCGGTACGAGCGGCGCATCGCCTTCAGGATCGGGTCCGAGCCGGACTGGAGCGGCATGTGCAGCTGCGGCATGACGTTCGGCGTCTCGGCCATCGCGGCGATCACGTCGTCCGTGAAGTCCCGCGGGTGCGGCGAGGTGAAGCGGACCCGCTCCAGGCCCTCGATGTTTCCGCAGGCGCGCAGCAGCTTGCTGAATGCCTCGCGGTCGCCGATGTCGGAGCCGTACGCGTTGACGTTCTGGCCGAGCAGCGTGATCTCGGAGACGCCCTCGGCGACGAGTGCCTCGACCTCGGCCAGGATGTCGCCGGGCCGGCGGTCCTTCTCCTTGCCGCGCAGCGCCGGGACGATGCAGAAGGTGCAGGTGTTGTTGCAGCCGACCGAGATGGAGACCCACGCGGCGTACGCGGACTCACGGCGGGTCGGCAGCGTCGAGGGGAAGGCCTCGAGCGACTCCGCGATCTCGACCTGCGCCTCTTCCTGGATACGGGCGCGCTCCAGCAGCACCGGCAGCTTGCCGATGTTGTGCGTGCCGAAGACGACGTCGACCCACGGCGCCTTCGAAACGATGGTCTCGCGGTCCTTCTGGGCCAGGCAGCCGCCGACGGCAATCTGCATTCCGGGCCGCTTGGTCTTCATCGGCGCGAGCCGGCCGAGATTGCCGTACAGCTTGTTGTCGGCGTTCTCCCGGACCGCGCAGGTGTTGAAGACGACGACGTCGGCGTCACCGTCGGCGCCTTCGGGCGCGCGGACATAGCCGGCGTCCTCCAGCAGGCCCGACAGCCGCTCGGAGTCGTGAACGTTCATCTGGCACCCGTAGGTGCGCACCTCGTACGTTTTCAAACCGTCCACTACTCCGCCAACCACGTCGTTACCGCTCACCCGTCCAGGGTAAGGGCTCCGGTCGGGCCACAACGCTGAAGACCTACGCCGGCCTCCATGCCGCCCGATCAGCGGCCGGCACAGGCGTCAGGCGAGCGGATGCCTGCGCTCTCGCCACTTCCAGCAGGGCAAGGAGCACCGTCTTACTGGAGCTGCGATCGCGGACGTCACACAGGATGACGGGTGTGGTGGGTTCGAGGGCCAGTGCCTGTCGCACCTGCTGGCTCGTGCATTCCCGTCTGCCGTCGAAGCAATTGACGCCCACGGCGAAGGGGATTCCACGCTCCTCGAAGAAATCCACTGAGGCGAAGGAGGAATCCAGACGTCGGGTATCAGCGAGTACCACGGCTCCCAGGGCGCCGAGAGCCAAGTCGTCCCACATGAACCAGAAGCGATCCTGGCCGGGGGTTCCGAACAGGTAGAGCACCAGCTCCGGGGCGATGGTGATCCGGCCGAAGTCCATGGCGACGGTGGTCGAATACTTGCCTTCCACACCTGCCAGATCGTCGATCCCCAGGCTCGCCTCGGTGATGCGCTCCTCTGTCTCCAGCGGGGGCACCTCGCTCACTGAGCCCACCATGGTGGTCTTGCCCACGCCGAAGCCGCCCGCAATCAGGATCTTCACTGCTGTCGGCATGATCGGCTCAGAGCTGACGGATACCATCCATCACCCTTTCGATGAGTTCCACGCTCGGTTTGTCCGCCTCCGGAGGCGGCGCCTGGACCAAAATCATCGAGTCGTTCAGTAAGTCCCCACAGAGAACTTTCACCACGCTCACCGGAAGATCCAGGTGGGCAGCTATCTCAGCGACTGCCACCGCGCGATCCCGGCAGAAATGCAGGATTTCGGCTGACTCCGGCTCCAGGGGTTCCTGGTTGACCTCATGAAGGGACCGTGTGACAACCAGCGTGATCAGCGTGAAAGTGTGCTGACTGTGACGGGTACGTCCGCCGGTAATGGCGTATGGCCGGACGTGGCGTCCGGCCCCTTCATCGTCGAACCATCGCGGGTCAGGCATCCTGAATGTAACCGTGGGGGGAGGCCTGCACGCGGGGCGCGGCGCTGAGGTACTTGCCTACCTGTTTGACGAGCGTGCCCATCTCGAAGGCCATCATCCCGACATCCACTTCCTCGGAGGCGATCGCGGCAAGACGCGCTCCCCTGCCGGCGGCGGTGACAAAGAGGAATGCTTTTTCCATCTGGATGACCGTCTGCTGGACCTCTCCGCCGTGGAAGTGGCGCGCAGCGCCACGGGCGAGGCTGTGCATCCCCGATCCGACCGCGGACAGGTGCTCGGCGTCGTCCCGGCCGAGGCCCTTCGATTTGCCGATAAGGAGGCCGTCCCCGGACAGCACGATGGCGCAGCGAATCTCTGGAATCTGGTCCACGAGGCTGTCCAGGAGCCAGTCCAGCTGGGGAGCGGCGTGTACCTGCTCAGTCATTACTGAATGTTCCCTCACAGTTAGTTGGCGCTGCGGCTAGTTGGCGCTGCGGCCACGCGACTCCGCCTGACTGTCCACACCGGCCGACTCTTCGGCCTCGGCGATCTGGGCCCGCTTCATCCCCTGTTGGATGGCCATCATGGTGCGGGCTGACTCGCCGGGGGAGATAGCGCCGGCCTCGCCCTCGTCATCCTGCTGGGATTGTGCATGCGCCGCCTCCTTGCGCAACTGCTGCGCGAGGCTCGCTCCTCGTGTCCTTTGTGGAAGGACACGAGGGGTCACCAGTGGTGGGGATGCATCCTGTGCGCCCTCATACGTGGCGGGTTCGGGATGCCCGACTTCGGGATCGGGATGCTCTTGGGGAGGCGTCCACTCCGGCGGCGCTGGAGCCTGCGCTCCCGGGTGAGCTGATGCGGCCGGCAACAGACCTGCACCTCCATACTCGGGATACCCGTGGTGGTCTTGGAGTTGAGGCTGCACAGTGGCGTCTGCACTCCCGCCCAGTGCGCCCGCCGCCGAGGCTGCTGAGGATGCTGAGGCTGCTGATTTGAGCTGCTCCAGCAGCGGGGAATCGTGCTCCTCAAGCAGGGCTGCGGGAAGAAGCACGATGGCGAGGGTCCCGCCGTAGACGGACTCGCGCAGTTCCACCTTGATCTTGTGTCGCTCCGCGAGCCGGGCCACCACGAAGTGCCCGAGGCGCGGGTCCGCGCCCAGCGTCATCATGTCGAGCTCGGGCGGGTGCGCGAGAAGCTGGTTGGCGCCGACGCGGTGGTCCTCCGGCATTCCGAGCCCGTGGTCCTCGACATGGAGCGCCAGGCCCCTGGCGACCTTCGTTGCGCTGACGAACACCTGGGTGTCCGGCGGGGAGAAGCTCGTGCCGTTCTCGATGAGCTCAGCGAGCAGGTGGGTGACGTCGGCGACGGCCCGGCCGGCGAGAGATACCCGCCGGCCTGGGGGGAGGTTCTTCACCTTGACCCGGGTGTAGTGCTCAGTCTCCGCCACCGCGCTGCGCATCACGTCAGTGATGGAAACAGGAGCGGTCATGCGGCGGGTGGGCGGGGATCCGCCGAGGATCACGAGGTTTTCCGAATGGCGCCGCACGCGGGTGGCGAGGTGGTCGACCTTGAAGATGTCCTTCAGCAGGTCCGAGTCTTCGTGCTTGCGCTCGAGGTCGTCCAGGAGGGAGATGAGCCGGTGGATCAGGGTTTGGGTGCGGCGGATGAGCTTGGAGAAGACCTTTTCCGTTCCCTCGCGGCCGAGGGACTGATGGACGACAGTGTCCGCGGCGACGCGTGCCAGGTGGTCGATTGCCGCGTCGAGCCGTTCCAACTCATCGGTGGCGTGGTGCCTGCGAGGAGGAAGTACGGTCGGGTCGACCTGTTCTCCGCGCTCGAGTTGGGCGACGAGCTGGGGCAACCGGGTGCCGGCCAAGTCCTCGGTCTTCTGCTGGAGCTGGGAGAGCCGGCTGATCACCGAGCGCCAGAAGCGCAGGGCCAGCGCCCCTACGACCGCCAGGGCGGCCAGCGTGGCGATGGTGCCCAGGATCAGGCACAGCAAGAGACCGTCGGCTCGATCCGTGCCGGTGTCGGCCAGGTTCTCGAGGGAGTCCGAGTTCAGCTTCTGCAGATCGTTGACGACGGTGTCGGCGGCGTCTGGCCACGCTGTGGCCTGGTTGGGCAGCTTCGTGCCGCCGCTGATCGCCACAGCGTCTTCGATCGATGCCAGTGAGGTCCACCGGGGGCTGTCGGTGATGCTTGCATAGGCGGTGGCATCGTCTGTGAGGAGGTCACGGGCGTCCAGGCCTTTGCGGGTCTCTCGCTGGATCGCCAGGTACTGGCTGAACTGAGCGTGGGGCGTGGAGGCGATGCGGCCGGACGGCAGTGCGGCGGAGATCAGCGCGTCCTCGCGCGAGAGCATCTCCGTGACCTGCACCAGGGACGTCGCGGCGACGGCGTGCGCGATGCGCCCGTCGTCGGTCCGTGTGGCCGCGGTGAGCAGGCTGGCGCCGTCAGCGATGGAGTCCGTGAAGTACTGGAAGGCGTCGGTGCTGGTGAGGGTGCGTTCGTCGATCGCATCGCGACGCTTGGACAACGTGTCCAGCGAGTCGCTCAGCTCCTTGGCCCGGCTCTTCAACGCCGTGGTGTCCAGCCCGGAGGGGGACAACCGGCGGAACTCCTCGACGGCAGCGTCGGTACTGCTCCGGGCGTCGTCCAGGGCGGCGCGGGAGGAGCTGGTGCGTGTGGCCTGCCAGGCGGCGGTGAGCCGGCGCTCGTCCTGAAGACGGGCCAGCACGCCGTAGGCGGGCCGGCCCGCGGACACGACCCGGTCCACATCGGCACGCAGCTGGATTTGCTCGTCGACAAGCCCGGTCGCCGTGTAGCTCCACAGTCCGGTGAGGAAGAGCGCTGGAACGACAAGAGGTAGGGCAAACGACAATCGGAGAGATCTGCGAGGGGCGGACCTATGACTTGTCCGCCGGTCGCGGGTGCCTGGCATCTGATTCCTCGTACGGCAGCGAAACAATGATGGCAGTAAGGGATGGTTCGAAATGCCCAACTTCCCCCCGCACGCGACGCCCTGACACACAGTCACCAGAGGTCGGCGGTCGGTGGAACCGTACCAGGATCATGCCGCACCCTTCATAAAAATGCTCCGGTCGGGTGAATCTTCTAGGGCATCGTGCGTGGTCGGAGCCCCCGAACACACCTGAGGGATCTGGTCAGAGGAGGGCCAGCAGCTTCGGGGTGTAAAGGGCGCTGACGGTCTCAATTCCGGCGACCATGTCGAAATAGATCGCTGTGAGGTCCGGGTCCGTCTCTACTGCGCGCAGCAGTGAGAGCCGCTGCTCGTGCTGTGCCAGTTGCGCCACCGCCAGCGTCGACTCGTAGGCCGGAGCGAGCGAGGTGTCTCGGTCCTCGGCGTAGTCCAGGAGCGCTTGGTCGAGTTGCTGCGGGTCGCCACCGAGCCGGTCGCCCACACGCCGCGCGAGGGTTTCTGCCTGGAGGAACGCGTCGCTAATCCCGCGTGCGGTGATGGAGTCCTTGTGGTGTCCGGCGTCGCCCACCAGGGCCCAGCCGGGGCCGGTCGCCTGTCGGAAGAAGTTCTGCTGGTCACCTGTGCCGCGCAGACGTTCGATGCGGCGTTTTCCGTGGAGCCGCTCGTACAGGGCCGGCGCGGTGGTGCGTATCTGTCCCAGGTAGGCGTGGCGTGTGTCGGTGCGGACTTCCTCGAATCGGGATTGCGGGAAGTAGGCCAGGACGAGGGTCGCGTTGTCGTTGGTCGGTACGGCAGCCACCCAACTCGAGGGTTTCTCATAGAGTTCGAGGGCGGCCGGCACGTCTTCCCAGTATCCGTAGTAGGCGCAGGTCAGCTTCGGGCCCTGAACGGTGTAGCGCGCCCGGCTGAGCCTGGCGACCGTGGAGCGCATTCCGTCCGCGCCGATCACCAGATGGGCTCGTTCGCTGAAGGAGCGGCCGCGGTGCTTGCCCTCCACGCCAATGACGCGTCCGGTGTCGTCGCGCAGGAGGCGGGTCACCGAGGTCCGGTCGCGGAAGTCGACGCCGGCCGCGACGGCTGCGTCCACCAGGATGGCGTCCAGGACGTGGCGGCGGGGGGCGTATCCGGCGCGCTGTCCCTCAACGCCTCGGGCGCAGCCTTCGAGACGGATGTCGGCCACTTCGTAGACCGCGCGGTCAAGGGGTGGGCAGCCTGAGGCGCGTACGGTCTCGAGCAGGCCCCAGCGGGCGAGTGCCGCGACGCCGGGCTGGTGGATGAGGTGGGTGGAGAGGGTGTCGGAAGGGAATGCCGCCCGGTCGAGCATGAGTACCCGGTATCCCGCGCGGGCGAGCAGCATGGCTGTGGGAGCTCCGGCGCAACGCGCCCCTACCACGATGGCGTCGAACATGTGCGTGCCTCACAGACATCGGGACTGGGTGGGAGCCGCGATGCCGCGTGGGAGGGGCAGCCTCGGGCGTCAGCTCCGGACGAGGGACGGGACGTGCGCCTATGGTGTGTGGACATTCCGGCATTGGATTCAGTGACGGCGCCCGAGTTCGGCGAGCAGGGCGTGCCGGTCGATCTTGCCATTCGGGTTGAGCGGCAGTTCGTCGAGGATGACGATCCGGCGCGGGAGCATGTACGGCGGCAGGCGGTCGCCCAGTGCGGAATACAGCTGCTGGGTGGCACACTCGGCGCCGCTGACCGCGGCCTCCAGTTCCGGCTCGCCGTCAGAAGCGTGCACAGCGAGGACGATCGCGTCGCGTACGCCGGGCTGCTCCCTGAGCATGGACTCGATCTCCCCGAGTTCGATCCGGTGCCCGCGGATCTTGACCTGGTGGTCGGTCCGTCCCAGGTGGACCAGGTGGCCGTCGTGCATGGTGGCCCGGTCTCCGGTGCGGTACCAGTGCTGATCGGTCAGCGGCGTGGCTTCGGTGTGGATTGGGGTCTCCGCTGCTCGAGCGGAGCCGAGAGCTTGGGGAAGGACGGCGACGCTGTCCTCGAAGGGCAGGAACCGGCCATCGTTGTTGGCCGGTTCCAGGTAGCCGGGGAACCGCTGCGGACCGCGGATGCAGAGCTCGCCGGTCTCGGCCGACCGGCCGTTCTCGTCCAGCAGGAGGAGATCCAATGTCGGGTAGCAAGTCCCGATCGGCAGCGTCCCGTTGGCTGTTCTCGGCCAGTCCGCCCGGCTGCGAGGCAGCCGGTAGGCGGTGCAGGAGATGGTGAGCTCGGTCGGGCCGTAGAGGACTTCCAGAGTGCTTCTCGGCGCGGCCGCCTGCCATTCCTGTGCCGCCGCCAGGGGCAGCGGCTCGCCGCCGAACACGCTCCAGCGCAGGGTGGGCATGCTGTTGGGCGCCAGCGTGCCCAGGCGTGAGGCGAAGGTGATCAGTGACGGCACCGAGAACCAGTGGGTGAGCCGCTGGTCATTGATCGTTTTCACCGGTGACAGGAGTTGGCTGCGCCTCGGCACCACGAGCGTGCCTCCGGATGCCCAGGCGACGAACAGGTCGTGCACCGAGCCGTCGAAGGTGAGGTCGAAGGTCTGTGAGAGTCGGCTGCCCGGCCCGACGTCGTACCGGGACGCCACATGGCCGAGGTAGGCGGAGAGGTTGCGGTGCAAGATCGGCACTCCCTTGGGGGTGCCGGTCGACCCGGACGTGAAGATGATGTACGCGACATCGTCCGGGTTCGCTTCCGGGTGGGGCAGTTCGGGGGGCGGCTCGGTTGTCAGGGCCTCGAGCTCCTTGGGGCCCGCCACGAGCAGCGGGATCCCGAGGTCGGCGCCGGCTTCGGGGGTGTCTGCCAGGGCCAGCTCCAGACCTGCCTCCTTGGCAATGTGGGCGGTGCGGGCGGGCGGGTGCTCCGGGTTGAGGGGCACGATGGCCGCGCCAGTCCGCAGGATGGCGAGGTAGCCGGCGTACGCGGTCACCGAGCGGCTTGCCAGCAGCCCCACACGCCGGGGCGTCTCGCCGCCGTTGGCTGCGACCAGCCGGGCCGCGAGCCGCTCCGCCAGGTCGCGCAGTTCGCCGTAGGTCAGTCGCTCCTCGCCCACTTCCAGGGCGGTGCAGTCCTGGCCGAAGGTGTCGGCGGAGCGGGCGAACCACGCGTACGCGGTCTGCGGATTGCTCATGACGCGTGTGCCTCCAGTGCGTGGACCCACTCACGCAGCGCGCCCACCGTGCGCAGCCGGCCGAAGTCCTCGGGGTCGACGTCACGGCCGGACTTCTTGGACAGCTGCACGATGAGCCGCAGCTTCGCCAGCGAGTCGATCCCGATCGCGTCGAGCGTGGAGCCGTCGTCGAAGGGGGTGCGCGCGTGCTCGCGCAGCACCCAGGCAGCCAGGTCGCCGCTGTCCTCGTCCCGGTCCTCGCCGGGCCAGTAGCGCTTCGTCTGCCAGGGATAGCCGGGCAACGGCACGAAGCGGCCATGCTCCCCGAACACCTCGTCCCAGGCCACCGTCTCACCCTTGCTGTAGCGGTCCGCGGCCGCGGCCAGTACCGCGGGAGTCGCGCCTGATGCCGGTGTTCCTCCGGTCCCGCTGAGCGCGGCTGCCATCTCCTGGTGGGAGGACCCGATGACCGCCAGGCGCTGTTCGTGATGCTGACGGCGGGTGGCCGCGCTGTAGCAGATGTCGCGAAGGGAAAGCGTGGCGCCTTGCCCGTCGGGACCGAGGTAGGCGGTGTAGGAACGGGCCAGGGCGTCCAGGGCTGCGGAGGTGCGGGCGGAGAGCACCAGTACGTACGGCGTGCCGCTCGCCGCTGCCGTGGCGTCGGCCGGGCGGGTGTCGCCCTGTCGGATCACCACATGCGCGTTGAGGGACGAGGAGCCCTGCCCGGAGATGCCGGCGATGGCCGGCCGGTCGCGGTCGGGCAGGTCAAAGAGCTTCCCCGGTACCACCAGCGGCAGCTCGTCCCAGGCAATCCGGGGATGCGGGGTGTTGAGATGGAGGCTGGGCGGAATCTGGCCGTGTTCCAGGCACAGCACGGTTTTGATCAGTCCGGCCATGCCGCCGGCGGCCTCCGCGTGGCCGATGTTCGTCTTTATCGAGCCGACGAGCAGCGGTCTGTCCGATGGCCGGCCCTCACCCAGGACCTCGCCCAGTGCGCTGATCTCCAGGTAGTCGAGTGTGGGTGAGCCGACCCCGTGCGCCTCTACGTAGTCCACATCGGCCGGGGCCACCCCGGCATCCTCGTACGCCCACCGGAGCGCCTCGACCTGCCCGGTCATCGACGGGTTCAGCAGCGAGTCGCTCGTGCGGCCGTCGTTGCTGACGGCGCTGCCTTGGATGACGGCTCGTATTCGGTCGCCGTCGGCCAGGGCGTCGGCGAGACGCTTGAGGACGACGACGCCCACTCCGTCGCTCGGCGCGTGGCCGTCAGCGCTCGCGTCGCCGAACTTGCTCCGGCCGTCGGCAGCCAGGGCCCCGGCCTGCGTCATCATGACGCCCTCATCCGGCCGGAGCTTGAGGTTCACACCCGCGGCCAGCGCGAGGGGGCTCTCGCGTGCGCGCAGGCTCTGCACGGCACTGTGGACGGCCACCAGCGAGGACGAGCAGGCCGTGTCAACCACAACGCTGGGGCCGCGGAAGTCGAAGACGTAGGACAGGCGGGCCGGCAGCAGCGAGCGGAAGTTGTTGAACTGCGAGGGCGTCACTGCTTCCAGGCCCTCGCGGAACTGGATCTCCAGGTAGTCCGAGCGGGCGTTGCCGACGAAGACCCCGGTCCGGCTGCCGGCCAGCTCGTCGGGTCGCTGGCCCGCGTCTTCCAGGGCTTCCCAGGCCGTCATCAGCAGCAGCCGTTGCTGCGGATCGAGTTCCACCGCCTCCGTGGAGGACATATCGAAGAACTCCGCGTCGAACTCCGCCACTCCGTCCACGTAACCCGCGCGACGGCTGCCGATCGTCCCTGGTCCCGGCTGTGGGGAGTACAGGGCGTCCACGTCGTAGCGTTCAGGCGGTGTCTCGCTTGTGACGTCCACACCGTCTCGGAGCAATTCCCACAGCTCATCGGTCCCTGATGCGCCGGGGAGCCGGCAGGCCATGCCGATCACTGCCACCGACCGTGCGTCCACGTCCGACCTGTTCATCAGAACACTCCTTCGATGCTTTCCCGATGTCCGTGTGCGATGGTGCAGTTCACGTTGCTCCATGCTCCATGGCTCTCCCGAGAGCGTCGGCCGCGGGCCTCTCTGAGCTGTCTGCCACACGCCATACCGCTGAAAGCTCCGGGGATCGGGGCGGATGAGAACGGGTCGCTGGGTGATACGAACCCTGACGTCGTCGTGCAGGGCTCGTTACTTGAGTGGGCACGTCGCCTGTCGTGGTGCCTCACCGACTGGCACAGGCGCCGCCCGCGGGCGGCGAAGTCCGCGCCCAGCAGCACGGAACTTGAGGCGCCGTCCATAACTCAGTCGATGGGTGGTGGCGGCGGATGCGGCACCGTGCTCCTGCGGGCAGCGCCGAGGTGCAAATGGCATGCGGCGCGACCGCGAGGGCGCCGGCTCCGGATCGCGGCCTCAACCCCGCAATGGCGGATCTTGGCGTGACATCGTGCAGAGCACCATGGCCGACAGGGCTCTGCTGTCGACGCCTGCGGCAGTATGCCCACAGCCCGAACTGCACTTGACCCACGGCGCTGTACCCCTCCCCGAAGTCACTCGGCACAACTCCATTCCATCCACGGGCCTCGACGGGAGAGCGCCCACCACCTGCACTCCTGCGCCGGACCCCCGAACCTGGGTTCGCAGTCCGGTACCGCGTAAGAGCGCACACTCCATCGCCGCAAACAAGCCTGCCCACCGCACGATTGTCATATGCACAACCGTTTCTGCTCGTGCCGGCATCAAGGATTGGCGGGAAGTGATCGCCTGAGGTTGAAACCTTGCCCAGTCTGGACAGGATTCAGGGTTGGGCATCTGCAGGCACCCGCCAGGACCGGGGGCGGCCACGCGGGCGCCGAGGCGATGTCGGTGTGACAAGTGATACAGAAATGATCCCAGTGCGGCAATCCTCGGCTCCCGGATCTGCTTTCATCTGGAAACATGGATCCCCTGACATCTGATCAGACCCGGCTCGCGGGCGAGCAGCGGAGGCTTCGACTGCAGGTTCTCGGCCTCAACAGCGTTGAGGCCGAAGCCACGTTCGACCGTGTCGCGCGGCTTGCGGCCAGCTTCACTCAGGCACCCCTGGCCATGGTCAACTTCATCAACGACGAGCGACAGATGTTCCGCGGCATGTACGTCCCGCCCACCTCGCCCGACGACAAGGCGAACACCGATGGCCGCGGCATCGTCTTCGACCTCAGCGACATCGCCCGCGAGGCGCCAAGTGACTACGGCTTCTGCCCCCATGTGGTGGCCCAGGGGTCCCAGCTGGCCCTGGACGATGTCTTCGACTACCCGCGGTTCAGAGGCAACCCATTGGTCAACGACATGGGCGTGCGCTCCTACCTCGGTACCCCGCTCCGGGACAACACCGGCATGATCCTCGGCACCGTGTGCGTGGCCGACATGGTGGCCCGTACCTGGGATCGCAAGCTCAAGGAGGGCATGCAAGAACTCACCGAGACCCTGCTGTCGGACTTCAAGTTGCGTGACAGCCTGCTCGCCCAGCAGCAGGAGCTGTTCGCCGTCTTCGACGGCGCCCCCTTCCCCATCATGCTCACCGAGGGACCGAACCACCTGCTGCGCTACGCCAACGGCAAGCAGGGCGCGGCCTTCGGCATGGTCCCGCAGTTCAGCCCCGGGCGGCAGGTCCTGACCGGGCTCGAAGCCATCGGTGTCTTCAACGCGATGGACGAGGCCTTCCACACCGGTCAGACCACCACGCTTCCCCGGGCGTCGATCAGCACGTACGACTCCCCCTCACCCCAGGACTTCAGCTTCCTCTGCACTCCGGTGCGGACGTCACCCAACGCACCGGTCAGCGGAGTTCTGACGGTGGCCATGAACGCCAGTCAGCAGTTTTATCCCGGCAATGAGCAGCGGGTATTCGCGGCCAATGTCCAGGAGCGGTTCGAGCAGCTGGGCTCAAGCGGCTTCCGGGGGACGATCCCGGGCCAACGAGGATAGAACACCCAAAACATGTGGTAACGCCTCACCGTCGACCGTGGTTCCCGGCCGCACCACGCGGCCGGGAACCAACGACGCCACCCAGAAGCGTCTGCGCCCCTTCCACGCGGCAGGGCCTGGCCATTACGGCCGGTGAGCTGGCAGGATCGCGCCATGCCCTCGGCCCTGTCCCGCATCAGCCGCCGCCGCGCCCTCCAGGGCTCGGCGGTCGCACTGGCGCTGTTCGGGCTGCTGATGTGGTGGCTGCTGCCGATCGGGAATTCCTCGCCGAGCGGCGCCCTGACCTTCAGCACGGGATCACAGAACGGCGTCTATCAGCGGTACGGCGTGCTGCTGAAGGGGGCGCTCGCCCGCGATCTGCCGGATGTGACGATCGACCTGAAGACCAGCGAGGGCTCGCAGCAGAATCTCGCGCGGGTGGCGGCCGGCGAGGCAGACTTCACCATCGCCACGGCCGACGCGGTCGCCAAGTACATACGGGAAAAAAAGCCCGGAGCCGACCGGCTGCGCGGTTGCGCACGGCTGTATGACGACTATGTCCAGCTGGTCGTCCCCAGGGGTTCCCCGGTGCTGTCGGTGCGTGATCTGCGAGGCAAGCGGGTGGGCATCGGGCAGGAGGGTTCCGGTGTACGGCTGACTGCCGACCGGCTGCTGAAGGCCGCGGGGCTCGACCCGAAGCGGGACATCAAACCGCTCGCCGCCGGGATCGACACTGTGCCGGGGCGGCTGGAGGCACGCGAGCTGGACGCGTTCTTCTGGTCGGGCGGCCTGCCCACTTCGGCCGTCGAGGAGCTGTCCGAGCGCTTCCAGATCCGGCTGGTGCCGCTGGAGGCCGACCTCATCGACAAGCTGCACGCCCCCGGCGAGGCGACCAGCTACTACCGCTCCGCCGTGATGCCCGCCGACGCCTACCGGGAGGCGCAGAACGGGGAGCCCGTGCCGACGGTGGCGGTGGCGAATCTGCTGGTCACGACCGACCGGATGGACCCGGCGATGACCGAGGGCTTCACCCGCACGGTGATCAAGAGCAGGGACCGGATCGGCAACACGGTGCACCCGGCGCAGCTGGTGGATCTGCGCACCGCTGTCTACACGGACCCGCTGCCGCTGCACGAAGGGGCAAGGCGCTACTACCGCTCGGTCAAGCCGTAGGGGACGTACGCGGGACGGTGACGGTCACCCGCAGACCCTTCGGTTTTTGGTGGGCGTATGCGATCGAGCCACCGCCCGCCGCCAGCAGGGCGCGCGAGATGGACAGGCCGAGGCCCGAGCCCTTGACGTTCTGGTGGCGGCCGCTGCGCCAGAAGCGGTCGCCGATACGAGCCAGTTCCTCATCGGTCAGGCCCGGGCCGCCGTCGGTGATCACGATGGTGGAGCTCTCGCCGTTCGAGGCGACCGAGACGGTGACCTCCTCGCCCCGGGGTGTGAACTTCAGGGCGTTGTCGATCACCGCGTCGAGGGCGCTGGAGAGCGCGACCGGGTCGGCCCACGCGGTGACCGCGGCCCTGTGCTCGGTCAGCCGGACGCCCTTGTCATCCGCGAGTGGACGCCAGGCGGCGACGCGCTCGGCCGCCAGTGCGCCGATGTCGGTGAGCTGGAGGTCGGCGGCGGCATGCTCGGCCAGAGCCAGGTCCAGCAGGTCGTCGAGGACCTGGGCGAGGCGCTTGCCCTCGGTGCGGACCGAGGCGATCTCCTCGTTCCCCTCGGGGAGTTCGAGTGCGAGGAGCTCGATACGCAGCAGCAGTGCCGCGAGCGGGTTGCGCAGCTGGTGGGAGGCGTCGGCGACGAACGCCCGCTGCTGTTCCAGTACTTCTTCGACGTTGTCCGCCATCTCGTTGAACGAGCGAGCCAGGCGTCTGAGTTCCGGCGGGCCGCCGGCCGCCGCGACGCGCGAGTTCATCTGCCCGGTGGCGATGTCATGGGTGGCCGCGTCCAGAATCCGTACGGGCCGCAGCACCCAGCCCGTGAGGCGGAAGGCGGCGCCGACGGCCACCAGCATCGCCGCGCACTCGCCTGCCGCTATCAGCAGCCAGTTCCGCAGTACGCGTGAGCGCAGCTGGCTGGTGGGCGAGTCGGTGAACACGACGGCGACGACGTCCCCGTCCCGTACGACGGGTGAGGCGACGACCAGCCGGCCGCCGTGCTGCCACGGCCAGACCTGCGGCGGGTCCTGGCTGCGCCGCCCGGTCAGCGCCTCCTTGAACGCCTCGCGGCCCTCGCCGCTCTGCGGCACCGTCCAGCTCTCGGGGGCGCGCGCCATGGCGTCACCGTCGCGGTAGAAGACGCCGGCCCTGATGCCGTAAGTGTCGTGGTAGCGGTCGAGCTGCTCCTGAAGCATGGAGCGCCGCTTGTCGAGGCTCAAGCCCGAGCGCTCGGTGACGAACTGCGCGAGCGCCGCGAAGCGCACCGTGTCGTCGATCCGGTCGACGACGACCTGCTGCTGCTGCGCGGCGGCGACGCTCACGGCCAGGGGGAAGCCGAGCGCGAGCAGCACGCCCGCCATGAGGACGATGAGCAGCGGGAGAAGTCGGGTACGCACCGGGGTCTACGGGCCTTACGCGTCGGCGGGAGCGACGAGCCGGTAGCCGACGCCGCGCACGGTCTCGATCAGGGCGGGCATCCGCAGCTTGGAGCGCAGCGACGCCACATGCACCTCGAGGGTGCGGCCGGTCCCTTCCCAACTGGTGCGCCACACCTCGCTGATGATCTGCTCCCGGCGGAAGACGACTCCCGGCCGCTGCGCGAGCAGCGCCAGCAGGTCGAATTCCTTGCGGGTCAGCTGGACCGCGGCACCGTCGACGCTGACGCGCCGGGTGGGCAGCTCGATGATGACCTTGCCGAGCCGCAGCGCGTGCTCGGACGCGGGCCCGGCGGCGTCGTCAGCACCGGCGTTGCGCCGGCTCACGGCGTGGATGCGGGCCAGCAACTCCCCGGTGTCGTACGGCTTGACGACATAGTCGTCGGCCCCGAGGTTGAGCCCGTGTATCCGGGAGCGTACGTCGGCCCGCGCGGTCACCATGATCACGGGTGTCGTTGTGAGCTTCCGGATCTTGCCGCACACCTGGTAGCCGTCCTGGTCGGGCAGCCCCAGATCGAGAAGTACGACCCCGAAGGGCGGCTTCTCGGGATGCGTGGCGGGCAGCACTGCCTTCAGCGCCTCTTCGCCGTTGCGGGCGTGCACCACCTCGAAGCCGTGCTTGGCGAGCACCGCGGACAGGGCGGCGGCGACATGGTTGTCGTCCTCGACGAGCAGCAGTCTCATAGCCCCCCTTCGGTCGTGCGGTCGTATGGCATACCTCGTGCGATGTACCAGGGCATCAAGGCGGATCCCCGCCCCGACAGTCAAGTGCCTACCCGTTACATGCCTGTTTCCGTTACCCACCCGGTACGCCGATCACCACCCTGTTCACGCATAGTGTCCGGTTGCGGCCGGATCGTTATGCTCAATTTCCCCTCAGATGTAATGACGCTGGTCGCAGCGCGTGACTAAGGTCCTCCCAACCGAGGAGGACGGAGCAAGAAGCCGATGAGCGGAGTTTCAGTGACCAAGGGCGCCGAGGACGCTGTGCCCACCGGGGGCGACCTGGTCGTGCTGAGCAACGTCAACAAGCACTTCGGCGCGCTGCATGTGCTCCAGGACATCGACCTGACCATCGCCCGTGGCGAGGTCGTGGTCGTCATCGGGCCCTCCGGGTCCGGAAAGTCCACGCTGTGCCGCACCATCAACCGCCTGGAGACGATCGACTCCGGCGCGATCTCGATCGACGGGAAGGCGCTGCCCCAGGAGGGCAGGGAGCTGGCCCGGCTGCGCGCCGACGTGGGCATGGTCTTCCAGTCCTTCAACCTCTTCGCACATAAGACTGTGCTGGAGAACGTGATGCTGGGCCAGGTCAAGGTCCGCAAGGCCGACAAGAAGGCCGCCGAGCAGAAGGCGCGCACGCTGCTCGACCGGGTCGGCGTCGGCTCGCAGGCCGAGAAGTACCCGGCGCAGCTCTCCGGCGGCCAGCAGCAGCGCGTCGCGATCGCGCGAGCGTTGGCGATGGACCCCAAGGTCATGCTCTTCGACGAGCCCACATCGGCGCTCGACCCCGAGATGATCAACGAGGTTCTCGAGGTCATGCAGCAGTTGGCGCGCGACGGGATGACGATGGTTGTAGTCACCCACGAGATGGGCTTTGCCCGCTCCGCCGCGAACCGCGTCGTCTTCATGGCGGACGGCAAGATCGTCGAGGAGGCCACGCCGGACGAGTTCTTCAGCAATCCGCGCAGCGATCGTGCTAAGGACTTCCTTTCGAAGATCCTGCACCACTGACGACCGGCGATCCCCACCACTGACGACCGGCGAGTTACGACACAAGGGATGTTCATCATGAAGCTGCACAAGGCAAGCGCCGCGGCCGCCGCGGCCCTCGTCCTCTCCCTGACCGCGACCGCTTGTGGTGGCGACAGCGACTCGGGCGGCGGCGACGGCGACGGCGGCAAGAAGATCACCGTCGGCATCAAGTACGACCAGCCCGGCCTCGGCCTGAAGACCCCGGACGGCAAGTTCACGGGCTTCGACGTCGACGTCGCCACGTACGTGGCGAAGGAGCTCGGCTACGACGCCAAGGACATCACCTTCAAGCAGGCGCCCAGCGCCGAGCGCGAGAACCTGATCAAGAACGGTGACGTCAAGTTCGTCGTCGCCAGCTACTCGATCAACGACAAGCGCAAGGCGGAGGTCGACTTCGCCGGACCGTACTTCCTGGCCCACCAGGACCTGCTGGTCCGCGCGGACGACAACTCCATCACCAAGGCCACCGACCTCAACTCCAAGAAGCTGTGCTCGGTCACCGGCTCCACCTCGGCACAGAACGTCAAGGAGAAGCTTGCGCCCAAGGCCGACCTGCTGCAGCAGGGCGGCTACTCGGAGTGCCTGACCGGCCTGGAGAACAAGTCCGTCGACGCGCTCACCACTGATAACTCCATCCTGGCCGGCTACGCGGCGCAGAAGGAGCACCAGGGCAAGTTCAAGCTGGTGGGCCTCAGCCTGAGCGACGAGAACTACGGCATCGGCCTGAAGAAGGGCGACAAGGATCTTCAGACGAAGATCAACGCGGCGCTCAAGAAGATGGTCGACGACGGGTCCTGGGACAAGTTCGTGAAGGCGAACTTCGGCCCGGCGAACTACAAGAACGAGCCTGCCCCGAAGATCACTGAAGGCAGCTGAGTCAGCGGTGGCGCGCTGTCGGCCGACGCCGGCGGCGCGCCCCACCAGCCAACCTGGGGAGAGCGCGGGGCAACGTGTTCGATTTTCTTGAGTCCGGGCAGTACGACCTGCTCGGCGCCTTCTGGGTGACAGTTCAGCTCACCCTCTACTCGGCCGTGGGTTCCCTGATCTGGGGCACGATCCTGGCCGGTATGCGGGTCAGCCCGGTTCCGCTGATGCGGGCCTTCGGCACCGTATACATCAACTGCGTCCGTAACACACCGCTGACCGTGATCATCGTCTCCTGCTCGCTGGTCCTGAACCAGACACTGGGCTTCGCACTCGGCGGCGACAACTTCAAGGACATCGGCTTCCGGCTGGCCGTCCTCGGTTTCATCGCCTACACCGGCACGTTCGTCTGCGAGGCCATCCGGTCCGGGATCAACACCGTGCCCGTCGGCCAGGCGGAGGCGGCCCGCGCACTGGGGCTGAGCTTCTTCCAGGTGCTGACCCTCATCGTGCTCCCGCAGGCGTTCCGCTCGGTCGTCGCACCGCTGGCGAACGTACTGATCGCGCTCACGAAGAACACCACGGTGGCCGCATCGATCGGTGTCGCCGAGGCTGCGCTGCTGATGAAGGAAATGCTCGAGAACGAGGCCGACGCGCTCTTCGCCGTCTTCGCGGTCATCGCCTTCGGATTCATCGTTCTTACCCTCCCGACCGGCCTGATCCTGGGCTGGGTGGCCAAGCGTGTGGCGGTGAAACGATGACCTCCGTTCTCTACGACGCACCCGGCCCCCACGCCAAGCGGCGGAACGTCCTCTTCACGATCGTGTTCCTGGCCGTTCTCGGGCTCGCCATCTGGTGGGCGCTGTCGGTCATGGCCGACAAGGGCCAACTGGCGGCGGACAAGTGGGATCCTTTCGTCACGAACTCCGAGATGTGGTCGACTTATCTGCTGCCCGGTCTCTGGGTGACCGTGAAGGCGGCGGCGTTCGCCATCGTGATCGCGCTGCCGCTCGGTGCGATCCTCGGCATCGGCCGGCTTTCGGACCACCGGTGGATCCGTGTTCCGGTGGGTGCCGTGGTCGAGTTCTTCCGCGCCATCCCGGTGCTGATCCTGATGTTCTTCGCCAACGCGATGTTCGTGCAGTTCGCGGACATCGAGTCGGAGATCCGGCCGATGTACGCGGTGGTGACCGGCCTGGTGCTCTACAACGCCTCGGTCATCGCCGAGATCGTGCGGGCCGGCATCCTCTCGCTGCCGTCCGGCCAGACGGACGCCGCCAAGGCGATCGGCATGCGCAAGGGCCAGACCATGTCGTACGTGCTGCTGCCGCAGGCGGTCACGGCGATGCTGCCGGCTCTCGTCAGCCAGATCGTGGTGATCGTCAAGGACACCGCGCTCGGCGGCGCCCTGCTCGGCCTCGTCGACCTGATGTCGCAGAGCCGCACGATCCCGGCGAACTACGGCGCGAACACCATCGCCACCCTCACTGTGATCGCGCTGATCTACATCGCGCTCAACTTCCTGCTCACCAGCGCCGCGAGCTGGCTGGAGGGCCGGGCGCGCCGGACGAAGAAGGGCACCGGAGCCGTGCTGCACGGGGAAGACGTCGAAGCCAGACTTGACGGCGGAGGCGTGTAACACCGGCAGGTAGTACTGGAGGGGCGGCCGCAGCAATGCGGCCGCCCCTCGCCGCATTCCTCCGTCACTTGACGCCAGCACCCGCAGTGGGTTGCATACGTTCTGTGATCGCGCACCGGGCTCCAACCACACGTTTCCGCATGACCCTTCGGGCCCCAGGAGTCACGCCGTGGACCCGGTGATCATCGTGGGCGCGGGGCCTGTCGGGCTCGCGCTCTCGCTGGCCCTTGCGCAACAAGGCGTCCCCTCGGTCGTGCTCGACGAAGGCGCGGGCAACGACGAGCAGCGGCCCGCCCGTACGGTCGTGCTGCGGCCCGACACCGCAGCCATGGTGGAACGGCTCGGCTGCGCAACTGGCCGTGACGAAGGTTCCCGCTGGACCGGCTGGCGCTCGATGCGGCGCCGGCAGGACGTCCGGCAGCTCGTCCTCGGCGACGACCGCGCACCCGCGCCGCTGCACATCCCCCAGCACGCCCTCGCGCGCGGACTGCGGGACGCCGTCGCCGCGCAGCAGCTGGTCCGGATCGTCACCGAGAGTCGCGTCGACTCGCTGGAGCAGGACGCGACCGGGATCAGCGTGCACGCCCGGGGGCCCGGAGCGACCTGGTGGCGCGGCAGTCATCTGGTCGGCTGCGACGGGGCCAGGTCGACGGTCCGCAAGCTCCTCGGCATTCGCTTCCCGGGCCGTACGGCGGTGGAGCAGCATGCCGTCGCGGCCCTGCGCACCGAACTCCCCTGGCCCGACGAGGCGTTGCTGCACCGCCAGCCGCCCTGGCGCACAGGCGGCGACGAGGTCACCGCCCGGCCGCTGCCGGACGACGTCTGGCGGCTCGACTGGCTGCTGCCCTCCCGCGGCGAACTGGTCACCCCCGACGCCCTGGTGGCGCGCGTACGGGACACCCTGGCCGGCTGGTGCGGCCAGACGCCTCCGTATGAGCTCCTCGACACCGGCGTTTACACACTGCACCACCGGCTCGCGCGGCGCTGGCGTGTGGACCGGGCCTTCCTCGCGGGCGACGCCGCGCATCTGCTCGGGGCGCTCGGCACGCAGGGGCTCGACGAAGGGCTGCGGGACGCCGACAACCTCGCGTGGAAGCTGGCGCACAGCTGGCACCACGGCGTGTCCGAGCCGCTGCTCGACAGCTATCAGGCGGAGCGGCGGGCGGCCGTCGCCTCGCGGCTGCGCGCCGCCGACCAGTCGCTGCCGATACTGCGTGGCGGCAGCGGGCTGCGTACGTATCTTCCGGGTGCCGCGCGCGGGCACGACACTCTGCTGACCGACGGCCATCTGGGGCACGGCCCACTGGGCGCGCCCCCCGTTTATACGCACTCCCCCCTCGCACCCGAATACGCCCCTTCGCAGACCTTCGTGGGCACGGAGGCGGGCGCTCCGGTCGCGGATGTACGGGTGACCGCGCCGGACGGCACCAGCGCGCGGCTTCGGGACCGGCTGGGGCGGGGGCGGCTGCTGGTGATGCTGGTCGCGCCGGGTACGGGGGTGTGGGACCGGCGGCACTGGGTGAGCGCGGGCGTGATGCCGCGGCTGGCCGCGGCGGTCTCCGCGCTGCCGGTGCGGGCGGAGCTGCTGGTGACGGAGAGCTACCCGGGCGCTTCGGCGCACACAGTGCTGCTGGTGCGGCCGGACGGGCACCTGGTCGCCTCGTTCGCAGGGGTGCGACCTGCGGAGCTGTACTCGGCGGCGGACGCGGCGCGCGGCGGTGCCCCGTCAGCGGCGCGCAGTGACCGTACTGCGGACATCAATTGACCCTCGAGGGCCCACATGGTGTACTCCGGAGCGTGACCGACACCGATGTGCGCCTGTGGCGGAGGGTCCATATGGACCTCGTCCGCTACGCGGGCTGCGTGTGTCGCCCGTCCTGCTGAATTCGCCTTCTCCTCGCGCTGTGGCCTGATGGGCCCGCGCGCCCCCAGCGAACTTCCAGGACGGTTTCCGTGTCCCAGCCTGTCTCCACCTCGGTCACTGCTGCCTCTGCGCGTACTGAAGTGTCGGCGCGTACGGAAGCGTCGGCGCCGACCGCCGCCGAGCTGCTCGACTTCGTGCGGCGCTCCGCCGCCGACAAGGACCTCATCGGCTCGATCCCGCTCGATCCCGAGGGCCGTACGTGGGTACGGCTCGAAGGGCCCGGCGGCAGTGAGGCTTGGCTGATCGCCTGGCCGCCGGGCACGGGCACCGGCTGGCACGACCACGCCGAGTCGTTCGGCGCGTTCGCCACGGCCGCGGGCGAGTTGAAGGAGTACTCCCTCGCCGTGCGGCTCCCCGCGAGCGGCTGGAAGACCCTGGAGCTGAGCGAAGGGGTCGACCGCGAGCGGGAGTTGGGGGCCGGCCAGGGCCGGGCCTTCGGGAAGCACCATGTGCACGAGGTGTTGAACGAGTCGGCCACCGGGCATGCCGTCTCGGTCCATGCGTACTACCCGCCGCTGCCGCTGATCCGGCGCTTCAGCCGGTCGGGCGCGGTGCTCCGTCTTGAGCAGGTCGAGCGTCCGGAGGACTGGCAGTGAGCGGGGGACAGGTGGGGATCGACGAGCTCCTGGAGCGGGTACGGGAGGACCTGGACCGGGTCGAGCCGAAGGAGGCCTTCGAGGCGGCCGGGGCCGGCGCGCTGCTGGTGGACATCCGGTACGCGGCGCTGCGCGAGCGGGACGGTCTGATTCCGGGTGCGCTGGTCGTGGAACGCAACGAGCTGGAGTGGCGGCTGGACCCCCGGGGAAGCCACCGCGCACCGGAGGCGGTCAGCCACGATCTGCGGGTCGTGGTGATCTGCAACGAGGGCTACGCGTCGTCGCTGGCGGCAGTGTCCCTACGGCAGTTGGGCCTGCACCGCGCGACGGACCTCGTGGGGGGCTTCCAGGCCTGGAAGGCGGCGGGACTGCCGGTGGAACGGTAGTCCGCGGCGCGGTCCTTGAGCGGTGCGCGGCGCGGGCGGCCTGGGCCGGGCGGCGGCTGTGTCCAGCAGCCGGGCGACCCCGCACCACGGGCTCGGGCGCGGGCTAACCGCAGGCCCTGGCCCGGGCTAGAAGCCACCGCCCTCGTCCAAGTCCTCCGTGTCCTCGCCCTCTTCCTCGAGCGCGCGCTTGACCACCCTGAGGGCCAGGCCCTCGGGGTAGCCCTTCCTGGCGAGCATGCCCGCCAGACGACGCAGACGCCGGTCGCGGTCCAGGCCGCGGGTCGAGCGGAGTTTGCGTGCGACCAGCTCGCGGGCGGTCTCCTCCTCCTGCTCGGAGTCGAGCTGTCCGACCGCCTCGTCGATCAGCGCGGAGTCCACGCCCTTCGTACGCAGTTCCCGCGCGAGCGCCCGCCGGGCGAGGCCCCGGCCGTGGTGCCGGGACTCCACCCAAGCGTCCGCGAAGGCCGCGTCGTTGATCAGCCCCACGTCCTCGAAGCGGGAGAGGACCTCCTCGGCCACCTCCGAGGGGATCTCACGCTTATGCAGCGCGTCCGCGAGCTGCTTGCGGGTGCGCGGGGTCCCGGTGAGCAGCCGCAGGCAGATCGCCCGCGCCCGCTCGGCCGGATCCTGGGGCGACAGCTCCTTCTCGGCCCTCGACGAGTCGGCGCTGTCGCCCGGCCATTCGGTTCGCCGGGCCATTTGCTAGCCCTTGGCCGCCGCCGTCTTGGCCGCCTTGGCCTTGGACGGGGGCGCTGACTTCGCCGCGTCCTCGGCCGGAGCCGCCGCACCGGCGCCGGCGGCATCCGCGCCCGGCTCGGCCGCCAGGGCCTCCGGCCTCACGCCGACGCCCAGCTTCTCCAGGATCTTCTTCTCGATCTCATTGGCGAGATCGGGGTTGTCCTTCAGGAAGTTGCGGGCGTTCTCCTTGCCCTGGCCCAGCTGGTCGCCCTCGTACGTGTACCAGGCGCCCGCCTTGCGGACGAAGCCGTGCTCCACGCCCATATCGATCAGACCGCCCTCGCGGCTGATGCCCTGGCCGTAGAGGATGTCGAACTCGGCCTGCTTGAAGGGCGGCGCGACCTTGTTCTTCACGACCTTGACACGGGTGCGGTTGCCGACCGCGTCGGTGCCGTCCTTGAGGGTCTCGATGCGGCGGATGTCGAGCCGCACAGAGGCGTAGAACTTCAGCGCGCGGCCACCGGTCGTCGTCTCCGGCGAGCCGAACATCACGCCGATCTTCTCTCGGAGCTGGTTGATGAAGATCGCGGTGGTCTTCGACTGGTTCAGCGCACTGGTGATCTTCCGGAGCGCCTGGCTCATCAGCCGCGCCTGCAGACCGACGTGCGAGTCGCCCATCTCGCCCTCGATCTCCGCGCGCGGCACGAGGGCCGCGACGGAGTCGATGACGATCAGGTCGAGCGCGCCGGAGCGGACGAGCATGTCGACGATCTCGAGTGCCTGCTCGCCGTTGTCCGGCTGGGAAAGGATCAGGTTGTCGATGTCGACGCCGAGCTTCTTCGCGTACTCGGGGTCAAGGGCGTGTTCGGCGTCGATGAAGGCCACCGAGCCGCCGAGCTTCTGGGCGTTGGCCACGGCGTGCAGTGTGAGGGTCGTCTTACCGGAGGACTCCGGGCCGTACACCTCCACCACACGGCCGGCGCGGAAGGCCGCCGACGCCGAGCGCGACGTCGAGCGCGGTCGACCCGGTGGGGATGACCTCGATGGGCTCGTTCGGCCGCTCGCCCAGGCGCATCACCGCGCCCTTGCCAAATTGCCGTTCAATCTGTGCGAGCGCGGCGTCGAGCGCCTTCTCGCGGTCGGTTCCTGCCATGGGTTCCACCCGATTTGCTTGTGTCGATCGCTTCACGTCAAAGACGCTAACCCCTGCCACTGACAATGGGCCCCGACGTCCATCCAGCCTGTGGATAACTCCCGGAAACCGAGGCCGGAATCCCATGAGAATGGATGTTCGATTTTAGTGTCAAGCGCACCGCGCAGCCCGGCCCCGGCCGTCCCTAGGTCACGGTTTGACCCGCACACTTCAAGCCACATAGGTTCTGCTCGGCCTGGTCCATGAGGACGGGCCCAAATCGCGATCCTTTGGGGGGACGCAGTGCACTGGTATGTGGACGTACTCAAGAAATATGCGGTATTCAGCGGGCGGGCACGCCGCCAGGAGTACTGGATGTTCGTCCTGTTCAGCGTGATCATCAGCATCGTGCTGTCGATCATCGACAATGTTGCCGGCACGAGCCCCATCCTTGGGGCGATCTACAGCCTCGTCGTGCTCCTGCCCAGCCTCGGTGTCGCCGTTCGTCGGCTGCACGACACCGACCGGTCGGGCTGGTGGCTGCTCATCGCGCTGGTCCCGCTCGTGGGCGCGATCATCCTGCTGGTGTTCCTGGCCAGTGACGGCAAGCCGCACGAGAACAGCCACGGCCCGAACCCCAAGCTGGTTCCGGCCCACTGACGCTCGTGCGTCGGCCGACGGGAACCGCTCCCTCGACGACCGACGAGCAAGCCGAGTTCTGAGCGCTGTAGTTGGCGAAGCCCGTCAACTACAGCGCTCCGTCACAACCGGGTGCCGGAACTCCACCCCGCCAGCTCAGGCGCCGTCCCCCGGGGGCGGCGCCTGGTCCCGCTTCGCACGGAGCACACCGCGCAGCCGCGCGAGGGCCTTGCCCCCGTGGCGCAGCCGGTGGCCGTGGACGCGCGGGTCGTCGGTCACGGCGTACCGCTTCACATACGCGCCGAGGAACGCCTGGAGCGTGGCGATCGCCGGGATCGCGATCAGCGCACCGACCGGCCCCAGCAGCGCCGTGCCCGCGACGACCGAGCCGAAGGCCACCGCGGGGTGAATGTGGACCGTCTTGGACGTGAGCTTGGGCTGCAGCACATAGTTCTCGAACTGCTGGTAGACCACGACGAATCCGAGCACCCACAGCGCGTACCAGGGATTGACGGTGAAGGCGATCAACATCGGCAGCGCGCCCGCCAGATACGTGCCGATGGTCGGGATGAACTGCGAGACCAGACCGACCCAGACAGCGAGCGCCGGAGCGTACGGCACGCCCAGGATCTCCAGCAGGATGTAGTGCGCGCCGCCGGAGATCAGCGCCATCAGGCCGCGCGAGTAGAGATAGCCGCCCGTCTTGTCGACGGCGATCTCCCAGGCACGCAGCACCTCGGCCTGCTTGGCCGGCGGCAGTACGGAGCAGAGCGCGCGGCGCAGCCGGGGCCCGTCGGCGGCGAAGTAGAACGAGAACAGGAAGATCGTCAGCAGCTTGAACAGTCCGCCGAGCACGGTTGCGGAGATGTCCAGGACGCCGCTCGCGCTGTTCTGGACGTACTTCCGCAGCCAGTCCGAGCGCAGCACGCTGTCCTGGACCTCGACCCGTGAGAGGTCGGTGTGGAAGGTGCTGTTGATCCAGCGGATCACCGAGTCGAGGTACTTGGGGAAGTCCTCGACCATGTCGACGATCTGGCCCGCCAGCATCGAGCCGAGTAGGACGACGAAGCCGACGCCAACGGCGATCACGGCGAAGAAGACGATGAAGGTGGCAAGGCCGCGGCGCATGCCACGGGCCGCCATCCTGCCCACCGCAGGCTCGATCGCCAGCGCCAGGAAGAAGGCGATCAGGATATTGATCAGCAGGCCGATGAGCTGGTGGAAGGCCCAGCTGCCGAGCTGGAAGCAGGCGTACAGGGCCAGCCCGAGCACCATGGCGCGCGGCAACCAGCGAGGCATGCGGGCCGGACTGTGGGATCCGCCCGCCGGTGCGGGAGGCGGCGCGTTCGGCGGGGTCACGTCCTGAGCGGGCGTGTCCCGCTCGGTCTTGTCAGTCTCGGCCACGAGATCCAGTGTCACCCACCGGTCTCACTGCTTGTCGGCCGGGACGCCCACCGCGGCGCAGACCCCGCGCCATACGTCCTTCGCCTCCCAGCCGGCGGCCAGCGCCTCATGCACCGTACGGCCCCCGAGCTCGGCCATCACATGGTCGCGCGCGAAGGAATCGGCGTAGGCCTGACCGAAGTGGTCCGCCATCCGCTCCCAGAAAATCGTCAACCGCATGACGTCAGTATCCCGCCCCTGGGGGTGCAGCCTGTCCCTCCGGCTTGCCGAAAGCCCTTTCCGCCCTACGGTCGGAACATGGCTGGAACTGGAGCAACCCCCTCGCCCTCGCTCGCGTCACCCCTCGCCCGCGCCGAGCAGTTCATCTGGCTGACTGCCCGGGTTCTGGAGCAGCGGCGGTTCGAGTACCACTTCCTGGGCGGCGGCTCGGAAACCGTCGAGACCGCCCTGGCCGCGTACCTCAATGAGGACGGCGGCTACGGCCACGCCCTCGAACCCGATCTGCGAGGCCCGGTCAGCCAGCCGCTGCACACCGCGCACGCCCTGCGCATCCTCGACTCCATCGGCCGCTGCGGCGGCCTGCGCGTGGAGCGGATGTGCCGCTACCTCACCGAGGTGTCGACGCACGACGGAGCGCTGCCCGCGATCCACCCCTCCCAGCGCGGCTATCCGGCCGCGCCGTTCATCCCGATCGTCGACGACCCTCCCAGCGAGCTGCTCGCGACGGGCCCGGTGGTCGGGCTGCTGCACCGTAATCAGGTGTGGCACGCCTGGCTGTTCAGGGCCACGGACTTCTGCTGGGCTGCCGTCGCAGGGCTTGAGAAGTCCCATCCGTACGAGATCGAGGCCGCGGTCGCCTTCCTGGACGGGGCTCCGGACCGCTCGCGCGCCGAGGCCGCTGCGGACCGGCTCGGCCGGCTGGTGCGCGAGCAGGGCATGGCGGTCCTCGACCCGGACCGGCTCGAGGAGTACCCGCTCGCCCCCGGCTATGCGGCGGGCGAGCGCCACTTCCCGTACGACTACGCCCGTACGCCCCAGTCGCTCGCCCGCCGCTGGTTCACCGACGAGGAGATGGCGCGCTCGCTGGAGCATCTCGCGAGCGAGCAGCGCGAGGACGGCGGCTGGCCGGTCAACTGGCGGCAGTGGGCACCCGGCACGGCCCTGGAGGCGCGGCCGATCGTGACCATCGAGGCGCTGCGGACGCTACGAGCACACGGCCGCGCGATCGCCTGACCCGCCCGGTCTGTCCCCCGGCTCAGCCGCCGAGCGCGCGCACGCCCGCGGTGACTGCCACCGCGGCCCCGACGACCACCAGGAAGGGGGCGCGCAGCACCAGCGCGAGCGCCGCGGCCGCAAGTCCTGCCGCCCGTGCGTCGAGGACGAGGGAGCTGTCGGTGCTGAACGTCTGTTGCGCGGTGAGCGCGGCCAGCAGGGCGACGGGAAGGAGCGCGGCGAGCCGCTGGACGAGGGGGCGTTCAAGGGCGTCGGCCGGTACCAGCAGGCCGGCCAGCTTGACGAGGTAGCAGCCGACGGCGGTCGCTGCGATCGCGATCCAGATGCTCAACGGTCCTCACCCTTCGTACGGTTGGCCTTCGTACGGTCTGCCTTCGTACGGTCTGCATTGCTGCAGCGGGCTATCGAGCGTCCCTTGAACCACAGGACGGCGGGCGCGGCGAGCGCGGCCACCAGCACCGGCACCCCGGCGGGCAGCACCGGCAGGAACGCGAGACCCAGCACCACGGCGAGCCCGGCGACTGCTCGCTCGGTCGTCGTACGCAGCATCGGCGCGAGGAGCGCGAGGAAGACGGCCGGGCCCGCGGCGTCCAGACCCCACGCGTCGGTGTCGCCGAGGGCCTCGGCGCCCAGCACCCCGCCGAGCGTGGTCAGGTTCCACAGGACGTAGAGCGTCAGCCCGGTGACGGTGAAGCCGAGGCGCGCGGCGCGCCGCGTGGGCTGGGCGAGGGCGACGGCCGTGGTCTCGTCGATGACCCAGTGCGCGGCGAGGGGGCGTACGAAGCGCGGCAGGGCGAGAAGCTGCGACAGCCGCAGACCGTAGAAGGCGTTGCGTACGCCGAGGAAGAAGGCGCCGGCCGCGGCGGCGAGCGGGTTGCCGCCGGCCGCGAGCGCGCCGACCAGCGCGAACTGCGAGGCACCGGTGAAGACCAGCAGGCTGAGCGCGCAGGTCTGCAGGAGGCTGAGGCCTGCGCCGGCGGACGTCACGCCGAAGGCGAATCCGGACAGGCCGACGGCGATGCCGACGCCGAGAGCGTCGCGCACGACCGCTGAATCCGGCTTGGGCACCCGCTCAGCGGCGGCTGTGCCTGTCCCTGCGGACGTCCCTGCGGGAGTCTTCGGGCGAGACTCTGGATGAGCTGTCTGTTCTGCCACGCCTTCGACGCTACGCGGGGCGCTCACCGGCGGTCTTGTACGTTCTTGCGCGCTCCCTGCGGTACGCGCCGGGCGGGACGCCGACGATCCGCGTGAAGTGCCGGTTCAGATGCGGCTGGTCCGTGAAACCGACGGCGACGGCCGCATCGGCGGGCGCGGTCCCGGCGTCCAGAAGGTGGCGCGCCCGCCGCACGCGCGCATCGGTGAGCCAGGTGTGCGGCGGCATCCCGTACACCGCTTTGAAGGCGCGCAGCAGCGCGAAGGGGCTCGTGCCGAGCTCCTGCGCAAGCCCCTCCAGGGAGGGCGGCTCGGCCATCCGCTCCTCGAGGAGCTGCTTGGCGAGGGCGGCCGTGCGGGCGCCTGAGGCCTGGGGCGTACGCGAGGGGAGGGCGCTGCCGTAACGGCCCAGCATCCGGGCGACGGCGATCCGCAGCAGGCTGTCGGCGGCGAGCGCGTTGCCTTCCTCCGCGGCCCGGTGCACGCCGCGTATCAGCAGGGCGGTCTGCGGGTCCTCGACGATCGTCTCGGCGAATCCCGGGGTGCCGCGCAGGCTGGTGACCGCTCCCCCGATCTCCGAGACGAGCTCCACGGAGGGGTAGAGCGTCGAGTACGTCCAGCCTTCAGGAACGCCGGCCCGGGCGGAGTGCGGCACCTCCGGGTTGATCATGACAACCGTGCCGGGGCCCGCCCGGACAAGGCCCTCCGGCAGGCTCACGTCCTCGATCCCGCCGGTGACCGCGCCGAAGGTGAAGCCCTCGTGGCTGTGGCGGGGGAAGGTGTGCCGGACATAGCGGGCGCGCAGCAGATCGAGGCCCGGCAGCTCCTCGTACTGCCAGTGCCTCGCCCACTCGCGCTCCGTCAGCCGTCCCATCCGGCCATTGTCCCCCGGTGGCCTCGCCGCTGACCTGCGCGTCCATGACCTGGACAGCTGATTGTCAGTGGTGCGGTGCACGATGGGGGGCATGGCCAGGACTGCGCTCGACTCCTTCTCTCCCGCGACCCGGAGCTGGTTCACGGGAGCCTTCAGCGCGCCCACCGCCGCGCAGGAGGGGGCCTGGCAGGCCATCGGGGAGGGCTCGGACGTGCTGGTCGTGGCTCCGACGGGCTCCGGCAAGACCCTGGCCGCGTTCCTCGCCGCGCTGGACCGGCTGGCATCCGCCCCACCGCCCGCGGACCCGAAGATGCGCTGCCGCGTGCTGTATGTGTCTCCGCTCAAGGCCCTCGCGGTCGATGTGGAGCGCAACCTCCGCAGTCCGCTCACCGGAATCCGGCAGGAGTCGGTGCGGCTCGGGCTGCCTGAGCCGGAGGTGCGGGTCGGCATCCGCTCGGGCGACACCCCGGCCGCCGAGCGGCGCTCCCTGGCCACCAAGCCGCCGGACATCCTGATCACGACACCCGAGTCGCTGTTCCTGATGCTCACCTCCTCGACCCGCGACGCGCTGGCGGGCATCGAGACGGTGATCCTGGACGAGGTGCACGCCGTCGCGGGGACGAAGCGGGGCGCGCATCTCGCCGTATCGCTCGAGCGCCTCGACGAGCTGCTGCCGCGGCCTGCCCGGCGGATCGGCCTGTCGGCGACGGTGCGGCCGGTGGACGAGGTGGCTCGCTATCTCTCGCCGCAGCGCAAGGTGGAGATCGTCCAGCCGCCCTCGGGCAAGGAGTTCGACCTGTCAGTGGTCGTACCGGTCGAGGATCTGGGCGAATTGGGCGGCTCCCCCGCCTCCGAATCGGACGGCGGAGAGAAGCCGTCGATCTGGCCGCATGTCGAGGAGAAGATCGCCGACCTCGTTCAGGCGCACCGCTCGACGATCGTCTTCGCCAACTCCCGCCGGCTCGCCGAGCGGCTGTGCAACCGCCTCAACGAGATCGCGTACGAGCGTGCCACGGGCCAGGCTATGCCCGAAGGGGCGCCACCGGCCGAGATCATGGCGCAGTCGGGGGCCGCGCAGGGCGCACCGGCCCTCCTCGCCCGCGCGCACCACGGCTCGGTCTCCAAGGAACAGCGCGCCCTGGTCGAAGAAGACCTCAAGGCGGGCCGGCTGCCCGCCGTCGTCGCCACCTCCAGCCTGGAGCTGGGCATCGACATGGGCGCGGTGGATCTGGTCGTCCAGGTCGAGTCACCGCCGTCGGTCGCCTCCGGCCTGCAGCGGGTCGGCCGCGCGGGACACCAGGTGGGCGCGGTCTCCACGGGCGTAGTCTTCCCCAAGTACCGCGGCGATCTCGTGCAGGCGGCAGTGGTCACCGAGCGGATGCGCAGCGGCTCGATCGAAGCGCTGCGCGTCCCGTCCAACCCCCTGGACGTGCTGGCCCAGCAGCTGGTCGCCATGGTCGCCCTGGACACCTGGCAGGTCGACGATCTGCTGGCGCTGGCGCGCCGGGCCGCGCCCTTCGCCTCGCTCCCCGAGTCGGCCTTCACCGCCGTCCTCGACATGCTCGCCGGGCGCTATCCCTCCGATGCCTTCGCCGAGTTGCGCCCGCGCGTGGTGTGGGACCGTGTCGCCGGTACGGTCACGGGCCGGCCGGGGGCGCAGCGCCTCGCGGTCACCTCCGGCGGCACCATCCCCGACCGCGGGCTGTTCGGGGTGTTCCTCGCGGGGGCGGATCCCAAGAAGGGCGGCGGCCGGGTCGGCGAGCTGGACGAGGAGATGGTGTACGAGTCCCGGGTGGGCGATGTCTTCACCCTCGGCACCACCTCCTGGCGTATCGAGGACATCACCCGCGACCGGGTGCTGGTCTCGCCCGCCCCCGGGGTGCCGGGCAGGCTCCCGTTCTGGAAGGGCGACCAGCTGGGCCGCCCGCTCGAACTGGGCCGCGCGGTGGGCGCGTTCCTGCGGGAGGTCGGCGGCCTGAGCACCGAGGACGCCCGGCTGCGCCTGCTGGCTGCCGGCCTCGACGCCTGGGCTGCCGACAATGTCCTCGGCTATCTGGACGAGCAGCGCCGTGCGTGCGGCCATGTCCCCGACGACCGGACGATCCTCGTCGAGCGCTTCCGGGACGAGCTGGGTGACTGGCGGGTCGTCATCCACTCCCCGTTCGGCGCCCAGGTGCACGCCCCGTGGGCGCTGGCGCTCGGCGCCCGGCTCGGCGAGCGGTACGGCATGGACGCGCAGGTCATGCACGCCGACGACGGCATCGTGCTGCGGCTGCCCGACGCCGATCTGATGGGCCTGGACCTGCTCGACCAGGACCCGGTCCACCTCGACACGACGTTCGACAGCGAGCAGGCCCCGGTCGGCGCGGCGGACGCCGTCTTCGACAAGGGCGAGATCAATCAGATCGTCACCGACCAGGTGGGCGGCTCCGCGCTGTTCGCCTCCCGGTTCCGGGAGTGCGCCGCGCGTGCGCTGCTGCTGCCCCGGCGCAATCCCGGCAAGCGCACCCCGCTGTGGCAGCAGCGCCAGCGCGCGGCCCAACTGCTCCAGGTGGCGAGCGAGTTCGGGTCCTTCCCGATCGTCCTCGAAGCGGTCCGCGAGTGCCTCCAGGACGTGTTCGACGTCCCGGGGCTCACGGAGCTGATGGGTGACATCGAGTCCCGCCGGGTCAGGCTGGTCGAGGTCACCACGCCCGAGCCCTCGCCCTTCGCCCGCTCGCTGCTCTTCGGCTATGTCGCGCAGTTCCTGTACGAGGGGGACTCGCCCCTTGCCGAGCGGCGCGCCGCGGCCCTCTCCCTCGACTCCCGGCTGCTCGCCGAGCTGCTCGGCCAGGCAGAGCTGCGCGAACTGCTCGACCCCGAGGTGCTGACCGAGCTGGAGCGGGAGCTGCAATGGCTCACCGAGGACCGCCGGATCAAGGACGAGGAGGGCGTTGCCGACCTGCTGCGGATCCTCGGCCCGCTGACCGACGCCGAGTTGGCCGAGCGCGGCGGCGACCCGGAGTGGCCGCGGGACCTCGCCGCATCGCGCCGCGCCATCCGGGTCAGGATCGCGGGCGCCGACCACTGGGCTGCGGTCGAGGACGCGGGCCGGCTTCGCGACGCGCTGGGCACCGCGCTCCCGGTGGGCGTGCCGGAAGCGTTCACCGAGCCGGTCAAGGACCCGCTCGGCGACCTCCTAGCCCGGTTCGCGCGTACGAACGGGCCGTTCACCTCGACCCAGGCGGCGGCACGCTTCGGCCTCGGCGTGGCCGTCACAGAGGGCGCGCTGCAACGGCTCGCGGCGAGCGGACGGGTCGTCCAGGGCGAGTTCCACCCCTCCGGCATCGGCCAGGAGTGGTGCGACGCGACCGTGCTGCGCCGGCTGCGCCGCCGCTCGCTGGCCGCGCTGCGCCATGAGCTGGAGCCGGTCCCGCCCGCCGCGCTCGCGACGTTCCTCCCGAAGTGGCAGCACATGGGCAGCAACAGCCTGCGCGGCATCGACGGCCTTGCCCGCGCGGTCGAGCAGCTCCAGGGGGCCGCGGTCCCGGCCTCCGCCCTCGAGAAGCTGATCCTCCCGTCCCGCGTCCTTGGGTACGCCCCCGGTCTCCTGGACGAACTGACCACGACCGGCGAGGTCGTCTGGGCAGGAGCGGGCTCGCTGCCCGGCAAGGACGGCTGGATCTCCCTCTACCTCGCCGACGCCGCACCCCTGCTCCTGCCGCAGCCCCATCCGCTGGAGCTCACCGCGCTCCATGAGTCCGTGCTCAGCGCCCTGTCCCCCGGCTACGGCCTGTTCTTCCGTCAGATCGCCGACCAGGTCAGGGCCACCACCCATCCCGACGCCACCGATCCCCAACTGGCCGACGCCGTCTGGGACCTGGCCTGGTCCGGCCGGCTCACCAACGACACCCTGGCGCCGCTGCGTTCGCTGCTGGGCTCGGGCCGGACCGCAGGGTCGACGGCCCATCGAGCCAAACGGACGGTGCCGCGCGGGCGGTACGGCAGCCTCACGGCGGCCGCCCGTCCCGCTTCCCGTACCGGCCCGCCGACGGTGAGCGGGCGCTGGTCACTGCTGCCGACCGCCGAGCCCGACCCGACCCACCGCGCGCACGCCCTCGCCCGCACCCTGCTGGACCGCCATGGCGTGGTGACCCGGGGCGCGGTGGCGGCCGAGGGCGTGGAGGGCGGCTTCTCGGCCACGTACCGCATCCTCTCCGCCTTCGAGGACAGCGGACAGGCGCGGCGCGGCTATGTGGTGGAGGGGCTAGGCGCGGCCCAGTTCGCGATGGACGGCGCGGTCGACCGTCTCCGTGCGGCGGCCACGGCGAGAGACCGGGCCGACGGGCAGACGGCGCCGCACGCCGTGGTGCTGGCCGCCGCCGACCCCGCCAATGCGTACGGCGCGGCGCTGCCCTGGCCCGAGCCGCCGACCGGCGCCGGCCACAAGCCCGGCCGGAAGGCGGGCTCCCTGGTCGTCTTGGTCGACGGCGAGCTCACGATGTACATGGAGCGCGGCGGCAAGACTCTGCTGGCCTGGGCGACCGACCCGGACTCCGCCGCGCTCCACGCGGCGGCCGAGGCGCTGGCACACGCGGCCCGGGCGGGCGCACTCGGCACGGTCACCGTCGAGCGCGCCAACGGCATACCGGCGCTCACCTCGCCGCTGGCCCCCGCCCTGGAGACGGCGGGCTTCCACGCCACCCCCAGAGGCCTACGGCTGCGCCCCTGACGGGCGCCTGCGGCGGGCCTTTGCCCCTCCCCGCCCCTTCCCGCCGTATCGATTTGCGGCTCCGCCGCGTGGGGGCTCCGCCCAGACCCCGGTATGCGACCTTCGGCCGCATGTCCTCAATCTCCCCAGACTTCGTCCGGGGGGTCCCCACGGGCTGAAGGCGCAGCGGCCCCCGCCACCCCCATCATGGATGCCATGCCCGAAGGAGACACCGTCTGGCTGACCGCCAAGCGCCTGCACACTGCCCTCGCCGGGCAGGTCCTCACCCGGTCCGACCTCCGCGTCCCACGCTTCGCGACCGCCGATCTCACCGGCCGGAGCGTCCTGGACGTCACGCCGCGCGGCAAGCACCTGCTCACCCGCATCGAGGGCGGCCTCACCCTCCACTCCCACCTCCGTATGGACGGTTCCTGGCAGGTGTACGGCTCCGGCGAGCGCTGGCGCGGCCCCGCGCACCAGATCCGCGCGATCCTCGGCAACGCCGGCCACACCGCCGTCGGCTACCGCCTCCCCGTCCTGGAGCTGCTGCGCACCGCCGACGAGGCCAAGGCAGTGGGCCATCTCGGCCCAGATCTGCTGGGCCCCGACTGGGACGCGGACACCGCCGTCGCGAACCTCCTCGCCGATCCGGCCCGCCCCCTGGGCGAGGCCCTGCTCGACCAGCGCAACCTCGCCGGCATCGGCAATGTCTACAAGTCGGAGCTGGCCTTCCTGGCCCGTGTGACGCCCTGGCTGCCCGTCGGCGAGCTGCCCGCCGACACCCCTCAGCGGCTCGTCGTCACCGCCCACCGACTCCTCGAAGCGAACAAGCACAGCTTCGACCGCACCACCACGGCCGGGGACCGCCGAAGCGCCACGGCTGGCCGCCGCCCCGGTCCCCGGCTTCATGTCTACGGTCGCGAAGGCCGGCCATGTCTGCGCTGCGGGACCCCGATCCGTAAGGCCGACCAGGGCGACGGCAGCCGCGAACGCCCCACCTACTGGTGCCCGCACTGCCAATCCGGGCCCACTAGTTGACGACCCGTCAGATCCCGTCGTACCGTCCCCGCATGCCCCTCAAGGCGTACGACCTCACCGGCCGCACCGCATTCGTCACCGGCGCGGCCGGCGGCATAGGCCGCGCCTCGGCCGCCCTCCTCGCCGAGGCGGGAGCCACCGTCCACTGCGCCGACATCGACGAGAAGGGCCTCCAGGAGACACGCACCCAGATCGCCGACGCGGGCGGCACGGCGCACACCCACCCCCTCGACGTCACCGACCGCGCCCAGCTCAAGGCCGCGATCGAGCACATCGAGAGCACCGGCCGGCTCGACATCCTGGCCGCCATCGCCGGAATCATGCACAGCAGCCCCGTCCTTGAGACAAGGGACGAGGACCTCGACCGCGTCCTCGCGGTCAACTTCAAAGGGATCTTGTACGCCTGCCAGGAGTCGGCCCGCGCCATGATCGCCACGGGCACCCCCGGCTCCATCGTCACCATGGCCTCCGGCGCCGTGGACGCCGCGAACGCCGGTCTGCTCTGCTACAGCGCGGCCAAAGCTGCAGTCGTCCAGCTCACCAAGACCCTCGCGACCGAACTCGGCCCGCACTCCATCCGCGTCAACGCCGTCGCCCCCGGCTGGATCCGCACCCCCATGACCGACCGCCACGACGCCACGCTCCAGCACAAGGCCGAGGCGGCGATGGTCCGGCTCTCCCCGCTCCGCCGCGTCGGCGAGCCCGAGGACATCGCCCATACGGTCCTTCACCTGGCGTCCGACGCGTCCGCCTTCACGACGGGCCAGATCCTCCGCCCGAACGGCGGCGTCGCGATGCCCTGGTGATCCCACCGCGCGTGCCCCCACGGGACGCCGTGACATGCACCGGCAGCAGGCTGAGCCCCCACCCGCCTGCCGCCACCGCTCCTTCGACCAGCCCCGCCTGCTGCGGCACGAGCACCAGCCGCAGCACGGCCCACCACCACAGCCCGCCGGCCACGAACCCGAGGGCGACCACCGGCACGAGGACGACTCCGCGTACTGCCATGGCTGCCTCCTCCGGCCCACGCTAGACCGGCGCGATCACTCACCGGGAGGGCGCACCGGATGCACACCCCGGCGCGCGGGGCACCGGTCACCTCACTCCAAACAGCCCGCGACCCCCGACCACGTGCCGGGGCCGCAGCGCAAACGCCTAGGGGCTCTCCGCCTGGAACATCCACGCGTGCTTCTCGAGGTCCGCCGTGAGCCCTATCAGCACATCCTGAGTCACCGGATCCGGATCCCCGGTCGCGGCGATCCGCTCCCGCATGCGCCCGATCACCGCGCCGAGCGCGTCCACGAGGGTCTGCACGGCGTCCACGTCCTTGATCAAGCCCTCCGGCACCGCGCCGATCACGCTCTGCGCCGCCACCGTCGCAGCCCGGCCGTCCGGCGTCACCCCGAGCGCCGACGCACGCTCGGCCACCGTGTCGGAGTGCATCCGCGCCGAGTCCACGACCTCGTCGAGCTGGAGATGCACGGACCGGAAGCGGGGCCCGACGACATTCCAGTGGACCTGCTTCGCCACCAGTGAGAGATCCACCAGATCGACGAGAGCGCCCCTCAGCGCATCGCCGACCGTCTTGAGGTCCGACTCGTTCAGAGGGCTCTTCACGACAGACATCGATGTCCTCCACTCGGTTCGCAGATACCCGTCCACCATGGCACAAGTACCGCAAACCGGGCATTCGTCGATAAAGCAAAAGCCCCGGCCCTCCGCCCCGCAGGGGCAGTAGACCGGGGCTCAGCTGCAAACAAGCCGTGCAGAGCCGTACGGATCAGGCGGCGACGACGTCCACCGCCTCCGCAGGCGCCTTGATCGTCACCCGCTCCGTCGGCACACCCGCCACCGACGTCACGGAGACGGAATTGAGCATCGGGCGTACTGGCGCAGGCACTGGCTCACTCGCCGCTGCCGACTCGGCCAGCTCGGCCAACGACAGCTCGTCGCTGACTTCACGCATGAGCTCGGACATCCGTACGTCAAGCGCGTCGCAGATCGCGGAGAGCAGCTCGGAGGAAGCCTCCTTCTGCCCCCGCTCCACCTCGGAGAGATAGCCGAGCGATACTCGGGCGGACGAGGAGACTTCGCGCAGAGTACGGCCCTGGCGCTGGCGCTGCCGACGCAGCACGTCACCAAGCAGGCGACGGAGCAGAATCATCGGTGGCTCCCTCCTCGGTCCGCGTAGCCGCATCCTTCACGCCCCACCGTACCGCCTCGTGCCGCGGCCGTGCGGGGAGCGATGTCGTGTTCACTCAGGGCTGCAAACATCAAGTCCCCCCGTTCTGTTCCGTATCCTGTGTCCGCGCATTTTCGTGCAGTTCGCCGGAGAGCAACTCGAGCACGCTCCGTACACTCTCTCTACGGATTTCCGCCCGGCCACCGTTCAACCGCAACTCGGCCACTTTCCCGGCGCCGCCCGGCCCCGCGACGGCCAGATAGACCGTCCCGACGGGCTGCCCGTCCTGTGGTTCCGGCCCGGCCACACCCGTGGTCGCGATGCCCCAGCCGGCGCCCAGCGCCTGCCGTACCCCGGCCGCCATCTGCCGTGCGACCTCGGGATCCACCGCGCCGCGCTCCGCCAGGAGGGTCCCGTCGACGCCGAGAACATCCCTCTTGAGAGTGGTTGCGTACGCCGTGACGGACCCGCGGAAGGACTTCGAGGCACCTGGTACGGAAGTGAGCTCGGCGGCCACCAGGCCGCCGGTCAGCGACTCGGCGACGGCCAGCGTCTCGCCACGTTCCGCAAGCAACGCCAGCACCCGAGCCGCGGTCTTCACCGCTTTTCTCCTGCGTTTCCAGCACTCCCGGCGTTGCTCCCCGCCTCGTCGGCCGCCGCCGCCCGCTGGGCGGCCAGTCCCCTGCGCCTCAGCACGATCGCCTGTCGCACATAGTCCAGACCGGTGACCACCGTCAGCACGACGGCCAGCGCCATCACCCAGAAGCGCAGGGTGGCCAGCGGACCGGTCAGCGCCAGGACGTACATCCCGACCGCCGTGCCCTGCGCGAGGGTCTTCATCTTGCCGCCGCGACTGGCCGGAATGACCCCGTGCCGGATCACCCAGAACCGCATCAGCGTGATCCCGAGCTCACGGAAGAGAATGACCCCGGTCACCCACCACGGCAGATCCCCGAGCGCCGACAGACAGATCAGCCCGGCAGCCATGATCGCCTTGTCGGCGATCGGGTCGGCGATCTTCCCGAAGTCGGTGACCAGGTTGTACGTACGCGCCAGATGGCCGTCGAAGATGTCGGTGATCATGGCGACTGCGAACGCCGCCCACGCCCAGGCCCGCCAGGCCGGGTCGTATCCGCCGTCCTGCAGCATCAGCATGACGAAGCCGGGCACGAGCACCAGGCGGATCATGGTCAGGATGTTGGCGATGTTCCAGAGGCTGGCCTGATTGACGGCCGCAGCGCCCAGCTTGCCGCCGGGCGCGGGCCTGCCGGTGCCGCCCCCCGCGGATGCCGGCACTCCGGTCATGTGCCAACCTCCTCAAGACATTCGGCCACCAGGTCGACGCCTTCCGTACCCACGGCCTTTGCCACGACGATACGACCGGGCACGAGCCCCTCGCTCGAAGTGAAGACCACCTGCCCGTCCGTCTCCGGCGCCTGGTGCGCCGCACGGCCCACCGCACCGTCCTCGCCGTCCACGGACTCGACCAGCACCTCAAGGGCCTCGCCGAGCCGCTCCTCGGCGCGCTGCGCGGTCAGCTCCTCCGCGAGCCGCGACAGATACTCAAGACGCTCGGCGATCACGTCGGCGTCCAGCTTGTTGTCGTACGAGACGGCCTCCGTGCCGTCCTCGTCGGAGTAGCCGAAGACGCCGATGGCATCCAGGCGCGCATCGGTGAGGAAGCTTTCCAGCTCGGCGAAGTCCGCCTCGGTCTCGCCGGGGAAGCCGACGATGAAGTTGGACCGCACACCCGCCTGCGGGGCCTTGCCGCGGATGGTCGCCAGCAGCTCCAAGAACCGCTCGGTGTCGCCGAAGCGCCGCATCGCGCGCAGCACACCCGGCGCGGAGTGCTGGAAGGACAGGTCGAAGTACGGAGCGATCTTCGGCGTCGAGGTGAGGACGTCGATCAGCCCGGGCCGCATCTCGGCGGGCTGCAGATAGCTGACCCGCACCCGCTCGATGCCGTCGATCTCGGCCAGCTCCGGCAGCAGGGTCTCCAGGAGACGGATGTCGCCGAGGTCCTTGCCGTACGAGGTGTTGTTCTCGGAGACCAGCATGACCTCCTTCACGCCCTGCTCGGCCAGCCAGCGCGTCTCGCCGAGCACATCGCTGGGCCGCCGCGAGATGAACGAGCCGCGGAAGGACGGAATGGCGCAGAAGGAGCAGCGCCGGTCGCAGCCGGATGCGAGCTTCACGGAGGCGACGGGGCTGGTGCCGAGGCGGCGGCGCAGGGGCGCCCGCGGCCCGGACACCGGTGCGACCCCCTCCGGCAGATCCTCGGGGGCGGGCGCGATGTCACCGTGGCCGGGCAGCGCCACATCGGACGCCTCCTGCCGTTCGACCGGGCTCAGCGGCAGCAGCTTGCGGCGGTCGCGCGGAGTGTGCGAGGCGTGGATGCCGCCGTTCAGGATGGTCTGAAGGCGGTCGGAGATGTCGGCGTAGTCGTCGAAGCCGAGCACGCCGTCCGCCTCGGGCAGCGCTTCGGCCAGCTCCTTGCCGTACCGCTCGGCCATGCAGCCGACCGCGACCACGGCCTGGGTCTTGCCGTGGTCCTTGAGATCGTTGGCTTCGAGCAGGGCGTCGACGGAGTCCTTCTTGGCGGCCTCGACGAACCCGCAGGTGTTGACGACTGCGACATCCGCATCGGCGGCTTCCTCGACGAGCTCCCAGCCGTCCGCTGCCAAGCGGCCTGCGAGCTCCTCCGAGTCCACCTCGTTACGGGCGCAGCCAAGAGTGACAAGGGCGACGGTACGGCGTTCGGGCATGGGCTCAAGACTACTTTGTCCTGACCCACGCCCTGGCCCCGAGGGTTCCCGGGGCCCCGCAGCCCATCTGGGCTAGCCGACCTCGGGGTCGCCCTTCGTGTACGACAGCCGCTCGACCTGGCCCGCCTCGAACTGGTCCTCGACCTTCTTGCCGTTCACGAACAGCTCGATCGCCCCGGCGTTCCCGAGGATCAGATCAACCCGCTCGTCGTCCTGGAAGGTCTTGGACTCGCCCTTGAGCAGCAGCCCGTCGAAGAGCAGCTTGCCGTTGTGCGACTTGGCCGAGATCCAGCTCTTGTCGTCCAGGGCGGAGAGCTTCACCGTCACCTTGTCCTTCGGCACCGCCGCGATGGCGCTGTCCGACGGGTCGGGCTTCGGTGGGGCGGGCTTGCTCGTGGACGGATCAGCCGGGCTCGGCTTCTGCTCGGACGCCGACCCCTCGGCCACGTTGCTGCCCTTGCCGCCGTCCTCGCCGCTGAAGAGCGTGAAGCCGACGAAGCCGATCACGGCGACGATCGCGGCGACCATGGCGGCCGTCCAGTTGGGGCGGCGCGCATCGGGACGGATGCGCTCGGCCTCGAAGAGCGGCGCGGCAGGTGTCGGCGAAGGACGTCCGCCGTGCTCCGCGTCGTACTGCGCGACGAGCGGATCGGGATCGAGGCCGACGGCACGCGCAACCGTGCGGATATGACCGCGCGCGTAGACATCGCCGCCACAGCGGGAGAAGTCGTCCTGCTCGATCGCTTGCACGATCGGGATGCGCACCCGGGTGGAGGAACTGACTTCGTCAACGGTCAGACCTGCGGCGATGCGGGCTTGCTGGAGCGCATGACCGATCGAAGGCCGGTCATCTTCGTTCGAAGACCGGTCGTCTTCAAGCGAAGGCTGGTCGTCGTCGATTGAAGGCCGGTCGTCTTCGGGGGAGTTGCCGATGGACACGGGGGCGCCTTTCGAGCGTGTAGCCACCTGCTGGAGGTTCAGTCTATGGGTGGAACGAAAGGGTGGGGCAACCGGGCGAGGGACTTTGTACGCCAACAGAATGGCCGGTCATCCTGATGGTGGGACATCTGACTGTCCCTCCCTCCAACTTGACGTACGACTGAGGGAAACGGTTGCTCTCCAAACCCTTACGAATGAGACTCCCCGCGGATCACGGCAAGCACTCCATCGAGTTCATCCGGTTTCACCAGGACATCGCGCGCCTTGGAGCCCTCGCTCGGCCCGACGATGTTCCGTGACTCCATCAGATCCATCAGCCGACCCGCCTTCGCGAAGCCCACGCGCAGCTTGCGCTGGAGCATCGACGTCGACCCGAACTGGGTGGATACCACCAGCTCAGCGGCCTGACAGAGCAGATCGAGGTCGTCGCCGATGTCCTCGTCGATCTCCTTCTTCTGCTTCGTGCCGACCACGACGTCCTCCCGGAAGACCGGGGCCATCTGATCCTTGCAGTGCTGGACGACTACCGCGACCTCGTCCTCGGTGACGAAGGCGCCCTGCATACGGGTCGGCTTGTTCGCACCCATCGGGAGGAACAGGCCGTCGCCCTTGCCGATCAGCTTCTCCGCACCCGGCTGGTCGAGGATGACCCGGCTGTCGGCGAGCGAGGAGGTCGCGAAGGCGAGCCGCGAGGGCACATTCGCCTTGATCAGACCGGTGACGACGTCGACCGATGGCCGCTGGGTCGCCAGTACCAGATGGATGCCGGCGGCGCGCGCCAGCTGGGTGATCCGGACGATGGCGTCCTCGACGTCGCGCGGCGCCACCATCATCAGGTCGGCGAGCTCGTCCACGATGACCAGCAGATACGGGTAGGGGGTGAGCTCGCGCTCGCTCCCCTCCGGCGGCTTGACCTTGCCGTTCCGGATGGCCTGGTTGAAGTCGTCGATGTGCCGGTAGCCGTACGCCGCGAGGTCGTCGTAGCGCAGATCCATCTCCCGCACGACCCACTGCAGCGCCTCGGCGGCCCGCTTGGGGTTGGTGATGATCGGGGTGATCAGGTGCGGAATGCCTTCGTAAGCGGTGAGCTCGACCCGCTTGGGGTCGACGAGCACCATCCGTACGTCCTCCGGCGTCGCCCGCACCATCACCGAGGTGATCAGGCAGTTGATACAGGAGGACTTGCCGGAGCCGGTCGCGCCCGCGACCAGGACATGCGGCATCTTCGCCAGGTTGGCCATCACGTAGCCGCCCTCGACGTCCTTGCCGAGCGCGACCAGCATCGGGTGCTCGTCCCCCGCCGCGTCAGCGAGGCGCAGTACATCGCCGAGGTTGACCATCTCGCGGTCGGAGTTCGGGATCTCGATGCCGACCGCGGACTTGCCGGGGATCGGGGAGATGATCCGTACGTCGGGGCTGGCGACGGCGTACGCGATGTTCTTGGTGAGGGCAGTGATCCGCTCGACCTTCACGGCCGGGCCCAGCTCCACCTCGTACCGGGTGACCGTCGGGCCGCGGGTGAAGCCGGTGACGGCCGCGTCGACCTTGAACTCCATGAAGACATTGCTGAGCGAGGCGACGACCGCGTCATTGGCGGCGCTGCGCGTCTTGCCGGGGCCGCCGCGCTCCAGCAGGTCCAGCGAGGGCAGGGCGTAGGTGATGTCGCCGGAGAGCTGGAGCTGCTCGGCGCGCGGCGGCAGGGGCTGGGACTCGTCGGGTACCGGCGCGGACTTGGTCAGATCCGGTACGGACGCCTTCGATCCGCTCTCCTTCGTCCCGGGCTCCTCGGGCTCTCGCGCGCTCGGCACGGGGCTGGCGGCCCGCTGCCGTTCGGCGGTGACGTCCCGGGTGAGGTCGGCGACGAGCGGCGACGGCGGCATGCCGTTCAGTACGGCTCCGTCGAGCGCCGCGGCCGCCGCCGCTGCCACATCCACCGCGTCCATCGGACGGTCCATGGCTGGCTGCACGGAGGCCCTGCGCGGCCGCCTGCGCTTGGAGAGCGCTGCCTCCTCGGCAGGGTCCGGGTCGAAGTCCGCGGGCGCTTCGCCCCGGCGCGCGGACGAGCGGCGCGCCCGCCCGGGGACGGCATCGCGCCACTGGTCCTCGTACCGCTCGTCGTCCTCGCCGGCCTCGCGGTCCGCCCCCGGCTCGTACGCCGGCTCGACGATGCCCAGCTTGGAGCCGAGCAGCCGCAGCCGCTGCGGAATGGCGTTGACGGGCGTCGCGGTGACCACGAGCAGGCCGAAGAGCGTGAGCAGCACGAGCAGCGGTACTGCGAGGACCTCGCCCATGGTGAAGATCAGCGGCTTGGACGCGGCCCAGCCGATCAGCCCGCCCGCGTCCTGCATCGCCTCGGTGCCCTCCCCGCGGCCGGGAGAGCCGCAGGCGATGTGGACCTGCCCGAGCACGCCGACGACGAGCGCGGACAGACCGATCACGATCCGGCCGTTGGCCTCTGGCTTCTCGGGATAGAGGATCAGACGTACGGCGATCACGCCCAGCAGTAGCGGCGCGAGCAGATCGAGCCGGCCGAACGCGCCGGTCACCAGCATCTCGACGAGATCGCCGACCGGGCCGCGCAGATTGGACCAGGTACCGGCGGCGACGACCAGCGCCACGCCGAGGAGCAGCAGCGCAAGGCCGTCCTTGCGGTGGGCCGGGTCGAGCCCCTTCGCTCCCCGTCCTATGCCACGGAACAGAGCGCCCACAGTGTGTGCCAGACCGAGCCAGAGGGCGCGCGCGAGGCGGTACACGCCCCCCGTGGGGGACGGCGCGGGCTTGGGCGCAGCCTTCTTCGCCGCCGCCTTCCTGGCGGGCGCTTTTTTCGCGGGTGCGGTCTTCTTGGCGGCAGCTTTCTTGGCGGGCGCCGCCTTCTTCGCGGCGCCGGTCGTACGGCCGGCGCGCGGCTTCGCGGTGCCCGCCGCGCCCTGGGAACCCTTGCCGGACGTGCGTGAGGCCATGGTGGTGAGGTTACCGGTGTCGACGGCAGCGGACACGTGTGCCCACTGCTTCACTCGTTCGTGTCGTGCCAGTAGGTGCGGAAAGCTGACGCCCTGGTGGCGGGAAGCTGACGCTCCATCAAGCCCCGGGCGGCCGTTCAGCTCTGCGAAGGCAGCGACGGCGTACCGCCGCCGGTACCCGGCTCCAGCGCGTCGAGCGCCCGGCGCAAACCGGTGAGTTTGCGCTCGAGATGGGCCGCGGTGGCGACTGCGGCGGCGTCCGCCGAGTCGTCGTCAAGCTGTTTGGACAGCGCTTCCGCCTGCTCCTCAACTGCCGCGAGCCGCGCGGAAAGCTCGGCGAGCAGCCCCGCGGGCTCCTTGCTGTCGCCCGCGCTCGCATGCCCGCCGCCGCCCTCCAGCTGGAGCCGCAGGAGCGCGGCCTGCTCACGCAGTTGACAGTTCTTCATGTACAGCTCGACGAAGACCGAGACCTTGGCGCGCAGCACCCAGGGGTCGAACGGCTTGGAGATGTAGTCGACCGCGCCCGCGGCGTAACCCCGGAAGGTGTGGTGCGGGCCGTGGTTGATCGCGGTGAGGAAGATGATCGGGATGTCCCGGGTCCGTTCCCGTCGCTTGATGTGCGCGGCCGTCTCGAATCCGTCCATACCGGGCATCTGGACATCCAGCAGAATGACCGCGAAGTCGTCCGTCAGCAGCGCTTTGAGCGCTTCCTCCCCGGACGATGCCCGCACCAGTGTCTGATCGAGCGCAGAGAGGATGGCCTCCAGCGCCAGCAGATTCTCCGGCCGGTCATCGACCAGGAGGATCTTGGCCTTCTGCACCATGGCCCGCCCTCCTCGCCCCGGATGTGCACCGGGCGCCGCCCCAGGGGACGACTCTCTTGCGTCGCCCGTCCTTGTGCCGGTCATGGTAGCCGCACCCTGCCTGTCGCCACACCCTGTCACCGTGATGTCACTGTGCACGTAGCAGAAACGTAGCGGGAGACCAGAAGGTTCCCCGAATACCGCCGTCTCACACGCCTTCGGCCACAGTCAGTCAGCAACTCGCACAGAACCGGGCAGGCGTCGCTCACTCCCCGCGCATCCATTGCTCCATCACCGAGAGCAAATGGTCGGGATCCACCGGCTTGGTGACATAGTCGGAAGCGCCCGACTCAATGGCCTTCTCCCGGTCGCCCTTCATCGCCTTGGCGGTCAGCGCGATGATCGGCAGACCGGCGAACTGCGGCATCCTGCGGATCGCGGTCGTCGTCGCGTACCCGTCCATTTCCGGCATCATGATGTCCATCAGCACGACCGTCACATCGTCGTGCTGCTCCAGGACTTCGATGCCCTCACGGCCATTCTCCGCGTACAGCACCGAGAGCCCGTGCTGCTCCAGCACGCTGGTGAGCGCGAAGACATTGCGGATGTCGTCGTCGACGATCAGTACCTTCTCGCCGTCGAATGCGAAGGTGCGCCGCTCCTCCGGCGCCTCCTGGCCGGCGTTCGCCCCGGCCCACTGCTCCGCGCCCACCGACGCACCGCCCACCTGGCCGGGCAGCGCGCGCCGCTGGTCCATCGAGCCCAGCGCCTTGCGCCGCCGCCGGAACAGCGCGGCCGGGCCGGCGTGGGCGTCCGCAGGCGCGGGCGCATCGTGCCGCGCCTGCGGGAGCCCGTTCTGAGATGCGTCCTCGGCGATGTCGGCCTGCTGGCCGGAGGCGCCGGGGGCGAGCTGCGGGTAACCCTGCGGCGGCAGTTCGCTGGGGTGAAGGGGCAAGTAAAGGGTGAACGTCGAGCCGCGGCCCGGTTCGCTCGCCGCATGGATCTCGCCGCCCAGCAGCCGGGCGATCTCGCGGCTGATGGACAGTCCGAGGCCCGTACCGCCGTACTTCCGGCTGGTCGTGCCATCGGCCTGCTTGAACGCTTCGAAGATGACGCGCATCTTGCCGGCCGCGATCCCGATCCCGGTGTCCGTGACCGAGAAGGCGATCAGATCTCCGTCCGCGTCCCGCAGCGAGCCCGCCTCCAGCAGCTGCTCGCGGATCGACTGAGGCACATCGGCGCTCGCGGGCCGGATCACCAGCTCCACCGCGCCGCTGTCGGTGAACTTCACCGCGTTGGACAGGAGGTTGCGCAACACCTGCAGCAGCCGCTGCTCGTCGGTGTGCAGCGTCGCGGGCAGCTCCGGCGACACCCGTACGGAGAAGTCGAGACCCTTCTCCGCGGTCAGCGGCCGGAAGGTCGCCTCCACATAGTCGACGAGCTGAACCAGCGCGATACGGGTCGGACTGACGTCCATCTTGCCCGCCTCGACCTTCGACAGGTCGAGGATGTCGTTGATCAGCTGGAGCAGGTCGGAGCCAGCCCCGTGAATCGTTTCGGCGAACTCCACCTGCTTCGGCGAGAGGTTCCCCTCCGCGTTGTCCGCGAGCAGCTTGGCAAGGATCAGCAGGGAGTTGAGCGGCGTACGCAGCTCGTGCGACATGTTCGCCAGGAACTCCGACTTGTAGCGCATCGAGACCGCGAGCTGCTCGGCACGCTCCTCGAGCACCTGCCTCGCCTCTTCGATCTCAGTGTTCTTCACCTCGATGTCGCGGTTCTGCTGCGCCAGCAGCTCCGCCTTCTCCTCCAGTTCGGCGTTGGAGGCCTGCAGCGCCTTCTGCCGGTTCTCCAGCTCGGCCGAGCGCTCACGCAGCTGCTCCGTCAGCTCCTGCGACTGCTTGAGCAGCACCTCGGTCTTCGTGTTGACGCTGATGGTGTTGACGCTCGTCGCGATCATCTCGGCGATCTGGTTGAGGAAGTCCCGCTGGATCTGCGTGAACGGCTGGAAAGACGCCAGCTCGATCACACCGAGGACCTTCCCCTCGAAGAGCACCGGCAGCACGATCACATACGCGGGCGATGCCTCGCCGAGACCGGAGGAGATCCGCAGATAGCCCGGCGGCACATTGACCTGGATGGTCCGCTTCTCCTCGGCCGCGGTGCCGATCAGCGTCTCGCCGGGCCGGAAGGATGTCGGCATCAGACCGGCGGAGTAGCCGTAACTGCCGCGCATGCACAGCTCGTACGACATCTCCCCGCCCGGCGAAACGTCCGAGCCGCCGCCCGTCGGCATCGCCAGGAAGAACGCGCCGTGCTGCGCCGAGACGACCGGAGTGAGCTCGCTCATGATCAGCGAGGCCACGTCGTCCAGGTCGCGCCGGCCCTGCATCAGACCGGAGATACGGGCCAGGTTGCCCTTGAGCCAGTCCTGCTCCTCGTTGGCGAGGGTGGTGTCGCGGAGGTTCGCGATCATCGTGTTGATGTTGTCCTGCAGCACCTGGATCTCGCCGGCCGCGTCCACATCGATCTTGAGGTTCAGATCGCCGCGGGTCACCGCGGTCGCGACGGCCGCGATCGCGCGCACCTGACGGGTGAGGTTCCCGGCCATCTCGTTCACCGACTCGGTGAGGTCGCGCCAGGTTCCGTCGACGTCCCGCACCCGGGCCTGACCGCCCAACTGCCCGTCCGTGCCCACCTCGCGGGCGACCCGGGTGACCTCCTCGGCGAACGACGACAGCTGGTCCACCATCGTGTTGATGGTGGTCTTCAGCTCGAGGATCTCGCCCCGCGCATCGATGTCGATCTTCCTGGTGAGATCGCCCTTGGCGATGGCGGTGGTGACCGTGGCAATCTGCCGCACCTGGCCGGTCAGATTGGACGCCATCGAGTTCACGGACTCGGTGAGGTCCTTCCACGTACCGGAAACCCCCGGCACATGCGCCTGGCCGCCCAGCTCGCCCTCGGTGCCCACCTCGCGGGCCACACGGGTCACCTCGTCGGCGAACGACGACAGCGTCGTCACCATCGTGTTGACGGTCTCGGCCAGCTCCGCGACCTCGCCGCGCGCCTCGACCGTCACCTTCTTCGTCAGATCGCCGTTGGCGACCGCCGCGGAGACCCGCGCGATGTTGCGCACCTGATTGGTCAGGTTGTTGGCCATCAGGTTGACGTTGTCGCTGAGGTCCTTCCAGATGCCGGTGACACCACGCACCCGTGCCTGACCGCCCAGTACACCTTCCGTACCCACCTCACGGGCGACCCTGGTCACCTCGTCGGCGAAGTCCAGCAGCTGGTCCACCATCGTGTTGACCGTCGTCACCAGTTCGAGGATCTCGCCCTTGGCGTCAACGGTGATCTTCTTCGACAGGTCGCCCTTGGCGACCGCCGTCGTCACCTCGGCGATATTGCGGACCTGCGACGTCAGGTTGTTGGCCATGAAGTTGACGGACTGTGTGAGGTCCTTCCAGGTTCCGGAGACGCCCTGGACCTCGGCCTGGCCGCCCAGGATGCCCTCGGTGCCCACCTCGCGCGCCACCCTGGTCACCTGCTCGGCGAAGTTCGAGAGCTGGTCCACCATCGTGTTGAGGGTGTTCTTCAGCTCCAGGATCTCGCCGCGCGCATCCACGTCGATCTTCTGCGACAGGTCACCACGGGCCACCGCGGTGGCGACCTGCGCGATGTTACGGACCTGGCCGGTGAGGTTCTCCGCCATGCCGTTCACGGAATCGGTCAGATCGCGCCACACACCGGCGACGCCGGGCACCTGCGCCTGCCCGCCAAGCCGGCCGTCCGTACCCACCTCACGCGCGACCCGCGTCACCTGCTCGGCGAAGGCGGAAAGCTGGTCGACCATCGTGTTGATGGTGTTCTTCAGCTCCAGGATCTCGCCGCGCGCATCCACGTCGATCTTCTGCGACAGGTCACCACGGGCCACCGCAGTCGTCACCTGCGCGATCTGCCGCACCTGCGAAGTCAGGTTCCCCGCCATGAAGTTGACGGAGTCGGTCAGTTCCTTCCACGTACCGCTGACGCCGTCGACACGCGCCTGGCCGCCCAGGCGGCCCTCCGTGCCCACGTCCCGCGCCATCCGCGTGACCTGATCGGCGAACGAGGAGAGCTGCGCCACCATCGTGTTGACGGTGTTCTTCAACTCCAGCATCTCGCCCGCGACATCGACCGTGACCTTCTGCGACAGATCGCCATTGGCGACCGCCGTCGTCACCTGCGCGATGTCCCGCACCTGGCCGGTGAGGTTACGGAACGCGGTGTTCACCGAGTCCGTCAGGTCCTTCCAGGTCCCCGCCGCGCCCGGCACCTCCGCCTGCCCGCCGAGCCGGCCCTCGACGCCGACCTCACGGGCCACCCGCGTCACCTCGGAACCGAAAGACTGCAGCTGGTCCACCATCGTGTTGACGGTGTTCTTCAACTCCAGCATCTCGCCCGCGACATCGACCGTGACCTTCTGCGACAGATCGCCATTGGCGACCGCCGTCGTCACCTGCGCGATGTCCCGCACCTGGGTGGTCAGGTTGCGGAAGACGGTGTTCACCGAATCGGTGAGGTCCTTCCAGGTCCCGGCGGCTCCCGGCACCTGCGCCTGGCCGCCGAGCAGACCCTCGGCCCCGACCTCGCTCGCCACACGGGTGACCTCGTCCGCGAACGTACGCAGCGTCTCGGTCATCTGATTGATGGTCTCGGCGAGTTGGGCCACCTCACCGCGCGCGCTCACCGTGACCTTCTGCGACAGATCACCGTTGGCGACCGCGGTCGTCACCTCGGCGATACCGCGCACCTGCGAGGTCAGATTGCCGGCCATGGTGTTCACCGAATCGGTGAGGTCCTTCCACACACCGGCCACACCGGGCACCGCCGCCTGCCCGCCCAGCTCGCCCTCCGTGCCGACCTCCCGGGCGACCCGGGTCACCTCGGAGGAGAAGGAGGACAGCTGGTCCACCATCGTGTTGACGGTGTTCTTCAGCTGAAGCATCTCACCGGCCACATGGACGGTGACCTTGCGTGACAGATCGCCCTTGGCGACCGCCGTGGTGACGAGAGCAATGTCACGTACCTGAGCGGTCAATCGGTACGCCATCGTGTTGACCGAATCCGTGAGATCCTTCCACGAACCGGACATACCGCGCACCTGCGCCTGGCCGCCGAGTTTGCCCTCGGTACCGACCTCCAGCGCCACCCGGGTCACCTCGTCGGTGAACGCCGACAGCTGGTCGACCAGGCTGTTGACCGTACGCGCGACCTTCAGGAATTCGCCGCGCAGCGGCCGTACCGCCGCATCCGCCCCCTCCACGGAGTGCGAGCGCAGCTCCATGCGCTGCTCCAGGTCGCCCTCTGCGACGGCAGAGAGCACCCGTCCCACCTCGGACACCGGCCGCGCCAGATCGTCCACCAGAGCGTTCGAAGCGTCGATGGCGGCCGCCCAGGAGCCCTCGCAGGCCCCTGTCTCCAGCCGCTCGGTCAGCTTCCCCTCGCGCCCGACCATCCTGCGTACGCGCGCGAGCTCACCCGTAAGGTGGAGATTACGGTCCGCAACCTCGTTGAAGACGGCCGCGATCTCCGCCATCACGCCGTCGCCCGACACGGTCAGACGCCGGCGGAAATTGCCGTCCCGCATCGACACCAGAGCCGCAAGCAGCCTGTTCAGAGCCGCCGTATCCACTTCGGTTGTCCCATTGCTCCGGGACCGTCCGCCTTTCGCGCGCGTATTCTTGCCACGCGCCGCCACGCCAGACTCCACCGTGTCCCTCCCGCAGGGGTTGACCGTTCTGCCCAGACTGTCCAAGGACAGCCTGCCCAGTGTTTCACCATGGCCGAACCAGGCCATAACAGTTCGGCAGCTTCGCATAGCGTCCCCGCCCCCAGTGGGCGGAAACAGCGGCGACCGGCATCCGCTCGGACAGCGAAGGTAAGTAACCTGGCATCCGGCTGTCCAACCGCCCCGGTCCGCCCGGCGGGGGCGGCGTGGCGCAAGTACTACCACCGGGCACCGGGAGGGGCAGGGCCGATCATGGCAGAGCCGGGCGTCGAGACGCGTACGAGGAGTTCAGTGATCACCGCGCGGGCGGCTGCCAGCTTCGACCCTGTCGGGCGGTCCGTCGCGACCGCCCGCGCCTTCGTCCGCGACACCCTCCAGGGGTGGGGGTACTCCGACGTAGTGGACGACGCGGTCGTCCTGACCAGCGAGCTCGTCACCAACGCCGTCGTACACGCGGGCACCGCCGCCGATGTGCTCTGTCTGCGTACAGACGAAGGTGTACGGGTCGAAGTCGCCGACCGCTACCCCGAGCGCGAGATCCCGATACAGGGCACCGGCCGGTCGCTCGGCAGCCTCGACCGCGAGAACGGGCGCGGACTGCTCCTGTGCGCCGCCCTCGCCTCCCGCTGGGGCGTCGAGTACTCCCCCACCTTCAAACAGGTGTGGTTCCAACTCGACCTCCCCCAGCGCCCGGTGGGCACCCGCTCCGCCGGCCCGGTCCTGCCGATCCCGCTCCTACCGGTCGCCGACGAACGCGTACGCGTCGCCGTCACCCAGATCGACCGCAGCGGTTCGATCTCCGTCTGGAACGAAGACGCGGAACACCTCTTCGGATACGCCGCCGAACAGGTCATGGGCAAACCCCTGACGGACTTCGCCGCCTGGCCGCAAACTCCCGGCATCGGCACCGGCATCGCGGAGGCGCTCCAACTCTCCCGCTGGGAGGGCAGTTACGGCATCCGGGGCACCGACGGCCGCGTCGTCCCCGTCTACGCATCGCACCTCCGGGTCCGCGACACCGGTGGCGAGCCATCCACCGTCTGCCTTCTCGTACGCGACGACGAACGCGCCGTGCTGCAGACCCCGCAGCGCGCTCCCGTGACCGAGACGGGCGCCGAGAGCCACGCCACCGACCCCTTCGAGGTCTTCATCGGCTCCCCGGCGCCCGAGGACCTCGACGGCCTTCTCCAGCGCACCGTCGAGCGCGCCCGCGACATGCTCGACGGGGACGCGGCCTTCCTGCTGCTGGCCACCGACGACGAGACAGAACTCGAAGTACGGGCCACCACCGGCCTTCCCTCGGCCCGTCAGCGCTTCGCCCGCGTCCCGGTCGAGGCCGGCACCGGCCGCTACGGCTCCGCCCGGATGCCCGCCGTCCACGAGGACCTCACAGCCGTCCCGGGTGCTGTCCCGCTCCTCAACTCCACCGGCATGCGCTCGGTCGTCACCGTCCCGCTCAAGGTCGAGGGCCGCCTCACCGGCTCCCTCGGAGTCGCGGCCGAATCCTCGGGCCGCTACTCCAACGAGGAGGCCCTGCGCCTCCAGTTCGCCGCCGACCGCATCGCCCTGGCCGTCGAATCGGCCCGCCTGGGCGAACTGGAACGACTGCGCCGCGGCTCACTCTCCTTCCTCGTCGAGGCCTCCGACCTGCTCGCCGGAACCCTCGACCGGGACCAAACCCTGGCGCTGATGGCCCAGATGACGGTCCCTACCCTCGCCACCTGGTGCGCCGTCTACACCATCGCCGACCAGGCATCCGAGCCGTACCTCAGCTACGTACTCCACGAGGACGAGGAGCGGATCGACGGCCTCAAGGCCCTACTGTCCAAGATCGACCCGCCCGACCCGGTGCCCACGCCCGGCGCCCGCGTCTGGACCGCCCCCGCCGAGGCCGGCCAGGCAGCCGCACTGCGCACCTCCAAGCGCGAACTCGGTCTCGGCTCCACACCACCGGTCTCCTCCGGTATCGGCACCACCCTCGCCACGGCCGCCGCGGTCGGCGGCGAGACGGTCGTTCTGCCCCTCGTCGCCCGCAACCGCGTCATCGGCATGCTGACCCTCGGCAAGCCGTCCGACGACCACTTCCGCCAGGAGATCCTGGAACTCGCGGAGGACCTATCCCGCCGGGCGGCCCTCGCCCTCGACAACGCCCGCCTGTACTCCGAGCGCATGGCCATCAGCCAGTCCCTCCAGCGCAGCCTGCTGCCGCCGGAACTCCCCCAGATCCAGGGCGTCGAGGTCGAGGTCATCTACCGCGCGGCCGGCGAAGGCAACGAAGTCGGCGGCGACTTCTACGACCTCTTCCCGATCCGCGACGGCGCGTACGGCTTCGCCATCGGCGACGTCTGCGGTACGGGCCCGGAAGCCGCGGCCGTCACCGGTCTGGCCCGCCACGCCCTGCGCCTGCTCGCCCGCGAGGGCTTCGGCGGCCCCGCCGTCCTGGAGCGCCTGAACGCCGCGATCCTCGACGAAGGCGCCCGCAGCCGCTTCCTGACGCTCCTTTATGGCGAGTTGTGGCCACAGGAGGACGGCAGCGCGGTCCTCAAGGTCGTCTGCGCCGGCCACCCGCTCCCACTCCGCCTGCGCCAGGACGGCAGCGTGGAACCCGCGGCCGAACCGCAGCCGCTCCTCGGCGTCATGGACGACCTGGAGCTGTACGAGCAGATGGTGACTCTCGACCCGGGCGACGTTCTGCTCTGCGTCACGGACGGCGTCACCGAACGCCGCGAGGGAACACGCATGCTGGGCGACGACGGACTCGTCGACGTTCTCACCACGTGCACGGGCCTCACGGCCGGCGCGGTCGCCTCCCGCGTCCTGCGCGCTGTCGAACGCTTCGCCGCCGAACCGGCCTCCGACGACATGGCGATTCTCGCGATGCGCGTCCCGGAGCCCCGCAAGCCCTGAACACGAAGAAGGCCCCCGCCAGTTGGCGGGGGCCTTCTTCGCTATTGAGCCCCAATACGGAATCGAACCGTAGACCTTCTCCTTACCATGGAGACGCTCTACCGACTGAGCTATTGGGGCCTGCTGCGCTGCGGCAACGGGATAGATCATACCCCGAACACACGGCTGCTTCGAACCAGCCATTCCTCTGGACCGCCCGATCTCGTCCTGCCACCATGCGCCAATGCTGACAGGCCCGAGAACGCCCAAGGTCGCCGTCGCCGTCGCCGTGGCCTTCCTCCTGGCCGGCTGCGGCTCGGACGACGACGATGACACGAAGAAGAAGCCCAAAGCCTCCCCTGCGGCCAAGGAGTCCCCACGCCCCGGCGACCAGCGCGTGACAATCACCTGGAAGGGCCAGAAGCGTGTGTACGCGGTCCACGCTCCGCCTGCTTACACCCCGGCCAAGAAGCTGCCCTTGGTCATCGCGATGCATCCGTACCCGAGCGACGGCGTCTATGCCGCCAAGCTGACCGGCTTCAATGCCAAGGCCGACAAGAAGGCTTCCTCGTCGCTTACCCCGACGGCCTCAATCAGGCCTACAACGCACTGATCTGCTGCGGCAGCGAGGACGACGTCGGCTTCATCTCCACCATGACGAAGCGCCTCCTCACCACCTGGCAGGCCGATCCGGACCGCGTCTATGCAACGGGCATCTCCAACGGCGCCGACATGGCGTTCAAGCTCGCGGTCGAGCTTCCTGGAACCCTGGCGGCGATAGCCCCGGTGAGCGGCGGCTACATCGGCCCATCCGCGAACGACGCCGCTTACATGCCGAAGTCCCCGGTCTCCGTGGTCACCTTCGTCGGCGGCCTCGACCAGAACCACAACATCATGGAGATCGGCATCATCACCTGGCACGAACGCCTTGCCTGCAAGGCCGGCCCAGCAGTGAAGGTCAAGGACAACAACACCCGCACACCCGCGAAGTGCCGGGACCAGTCGGAGTTCCTGACGTACCGCCTCCCGGACATGGGCCACAACTGGCCCGGCAGCAACGACCCAGGAATGGGCGATCCGGTGACCGGCGTCAATGCCACGGACCTCATCTGGGAGTTCTTCAAGGCGCATCCCAGGAAATCGTCCTGAACGCGAAAATGCCTCAGTCCCCGGACAAGGTCCGGGGACTGAGGCTAAAAATTGTTCGGCGGCGTCCTACTCTCCCACAGGGTCCCCCCTGCAGTACCATCGGCGCTGAAAGGCTTAGCTTCCGGGTTCGGAATGTAACCGGGCGTTTCCCTAACGCAATGACCACCGAAACTCTATGAAGATATCGATCCGGAGCCCCGGCCATGGGGGCTCGACAGTTCGTTACTTCAGAACTGACACAGTGGACGCGAGCAACTGAGGACAAGCCCTCGGCCTATTAGTACCAGTCAGCTTCACCGGTTGCCCGGCTTCCACATCTGGCCTATCAACCCAGTCGTCTACTGGGAGCCTTACCCTCTCAAGGAGGTGGGAGTCCTCATCTCGAAGCAGGCTTCCCGCTTAGATGCTTTCAGCGGTTATCCTTTCCGAACGTAGCCAACCAGCCATGCCCTTGGCAGGACAACTGGCACACCAGAGGTTCGTCCGTCCCGGTCCTCTCGTACTAGGGACAGCCCTTCTCAAGACTCCTGCGCGCGCAGCGGATAGGGACCGAACTGTCTCACGACGTTCTAAACCCAGCTCGCGTACCGCTTTAATGGGCGAACAGCCCAACCCTTGGGACCGACTCCAGCCCCAGGATGCGACGAGCCGACATCGAGGTGCCAAACCATCCCGTCGATATGGACTCTTGGGGAAGATCAGCCTGTTATCCCCGGGGTACCTTTTATCCGTTGAGCGACGGCGCTTCCACAAGCCACCGCCGGATCACTAGTCCCGACTTTCGTCCCTGCTCGACCCGTCGGTCTCACAGTCAAGCTCCCTTGTGCACTTACACTCAACACCTGATTGCCAACCAGGCTGAGGGAACCTTTGGGCGCCTCCGTTACCCTTTGGGAGGCAACCGCCCCAGTTAAACTACCCATCAGACACTGTCCCTGATCCGGATCACGGACCCAGGTTAGACATCCAGCACGACCAGAGTGGTATTTCAACGACGACTCCCCCTGAACTGGCGTCCAGAGTTCACAGTCTCCCACCTATCCTACACAAGCCGAACCGAACACCAATATCAAACTGTAGTAAAGGTCCCGGGGTCTTTCCGTCCTGCTGCGCGAAACGAGCATCTTTACTCGTAGTGCAATTTCACCGGGCCTATGGTTGAGACAGTCGAGAAGTCGTTACGCCATTCGTGCAGGTCGGAACTTACCCGACAAGGAATTTCGCTACCTTAGGATGGTTATAGTTACCACCGCCGTTTACTGGCGCTTAAGTTCTCAGCTTCGCCACACCGAAATGTGACTAACCGGTCCCCTTAACGTTCCAGCACCGGGCAGGCGTCAGTCCGTATACATCGCCTTACGGCTTCGCACGGACCTGTGTTTTTAGTAAACAGTCGCTTCTCGCTGGTCTCTGCGGCCACCCCCAGCTCAGAGTGCAAGACTCATCACCGGTGATGGCCCCCCTTCTCCCGAAGTTACGGGGGCATTTTGCCGAGTTCCTTAACCATAGTTCACCCGAACGCCTCGGTATCCTCTACCTGACCACCTGAGTCGGTTTAGGGTACGGGCCGCCATGAAACTCGCTAGAGGCTTTTCTCGACAGCATAGGATCATCCACTTCACCACAATCGGCTCGGCATCAGGTCTCAGCCTTGATGTGTGACGGATTTGCCTATCACACGGCCTACACCCTTACCCCGGGACAACCACCGCCCGGGCTGGACTACCTTCCTGCGTCACCCCATCGCTTACCTACTACCACCTTGGGCCGGCGGCTCCACCACTCCCCTTCACCCGAAGGATCCAGGGCGGCTTCACGGCCTTAGCATTAATGGGCTCGATACTGGGCGTTTCAAAGCGGGTACCGGAATATCAACCGGTTGTCCATCGACTACGCCTGTCGGCCTCGCCTTAGGTCCCGACTTACCCTGGGCAGATCAGCTTGACCCAGGAACCCTTAGTCAATCGGCGCACACGTTTCTCACGTGTGTATCGCTACTCATGCCTGCATTCTCACTCGTGTACCGTCCACCACTCGCTTACGCGGCGGCTTCACCCGGCACACGACGCTCCCCTACCCATCCCAGCGGGCGTTGGCCCTCATGCTGGAATGACACGACTTCGGCGGTACGCTTGAGCCCCGCTACATTGTCGGCGCGGAATCACTTGACCAGTGAGCTATTACGCACTCTTTCAAGGGTGGCTGCTTCTAAGCCAACCTCCTGGTTGTCTCTGCGACTCCACATCCTTTCCCACTTAGCGTACGCTTAGGGGCCTTAGTCGATGCTCTGGGCTGTTTCCCTCTCGACCATGGAGCTTATCCCCCACAGTCTCACTGCCGCGCTCTCACTTACCGGCA